>NZ_UNRE01000007.1 GCF_900537085.1 Agarivorans sp. Alg241-V36
CATTTGAGCAGCACCAGTGATCATGTTTTTAACGTAATCAGCGTGTCCAGGACAATCTACGTGTGCGTAGTGACGAGTTGGAGTGTCGTACTCTACGTGTGAAGTAGAAATTGTGATACCGCGCTCGCGCTCTTCTGGAGCGTTATCGATTGCTGCGAAATCTTTAGCTTCACCACCGTATACTTTTGCAAGTACGTTTGTGATAGCCGCTGTTAGAGTTGTTTTACCGTGGTCAACGTGGCCAATTGTACCAACGTTTACGTGCGGTTTTGAACGTTCAAATTTTTCTTTAGACATAATAGTCCCCATGGATAAAGGTCATTGGTACAAAGCACCATTGGTTTACGCTTACCGACCGGTAAAAAGTAATAGGGAGACTAAAAAAGGAATGTGGTGCTGATAGGCAGATTCGAACTGCCGACCTCACCCTTACCAAGGGTGCGCTCTACCAACTGAGCTATATCAGCACTGTGGAGCGGGCAGCGGGAATCGAACCCGCATCATCAGCTTGGAAGGCTGAGGTAATAGCCATTATACGATGCCCGCATCAAACCTTTGGAAGACGACCTACTACCAAAATAATGGTGGGGGGGGACGGATTCGAACCATCGAAGCTTTCGCGGCAGATTTACAATCTGCTCCCTTTGGCCACTCGGGAACCCCCCCACACTGTCACCTTGTAACAAGGTGAAGCCTTACACTTAAGAGATGGTGCCGATTGCCGGAGTCGAACTGGCGACCTACTGATTACAAGTCAGTTGCTCTACCAACTGAGCTAAATCGGCATCGCTTAAGTGCTGCGCATTCTATGTAATGCATTTATTAAATGCAACTACCAAATGGAAAAAAAAACTAAGGATTGATGTGAACGCGCAAAAATCAGCCAGCAGGCTCAATTATTGGCCGCGTAGCGATACTTCACCGGCCATAAATGCCTGTTGTTGGCCATCTATTTCAAGTAACAATTGGCCTTGCTGATCAACGCCCTTAGCCTTGCCTTTTAGCTGACGATCCTCAGAAAAGCGCAAGCTTACATCTTTATTAGCGAAGACATCGTAACGATTCCAACGTTGTTGTAAGGCAGCAAAGCCCTGCAAGCTGAATATCTCGAACATCTGGTTCAAAGACTCAACAATGGCTACAGCTAACTCAGTTCTGTTTACTGTGGACTTAGCATTGGTTTCTAACTGGGCAAAAGCTTGGTCAATTTGCTCTGCTTGAAGACTCGCCACTCTAATATTCACCCCAAGACCAACCACTAAGCTCACTTCGCTATTAGCGTGACCTTGTAGTTCTATTAATACTCCACCAAGCTTTTTACCACCTAAATAAATATCGTTAGGCCACTTTAGGCCTAAGTCTTCAAAGCCAGCCTTTTCTAATGCCTCTACAATTGCTAGTCCTACTGCAAGGCTTAAACCCATGGCCGCTTCAATACCATCTTGCAAACGCCACAACAAAGACATACAAAGTTGGCCAGCATAGGGCGTTTGCCATGCCCGGCCTCGCCTACCGCGACCAGCACTTTGATATTCCGCCAAAACCACTTGGCCGTGTTCAACGGTGTCGATGTTGTTCATCAACCATGCATTGGTTGAATCAACCTGGTCGAATACCAGAGGCTGATTGGAGGGCAGCGACTGCTCTAGAGCTTTGGCATCTAACAGAGACAAAGGTTCTGACAAGCGATAGCCTTTACCCTTTACACTGTAAATATCTACACCTAGGGCCGAGTATTGCTTGATATAGCTAGCCACCGTGGTGCGAGAAACCTCGAGCTGCTGTGCCAAGCTCTCCCCTGAGCAGAATTCGCCAGATGAGAGCCAACTAATTAACTGGTAGGGCTTACTCGGTGTCATTGGGCTTACCTAACACCGCGCTTGGTTCTATCTCACCAGAGTGACTAATAAAACGTACTTCTGGCTCTAGTAATACATCAAAGGCTTGCCACACTTGCTGGCGAATATGGCGACATAGCGCGAGGATATCTTCTGCCTCAGCATTTGCTTTGTTAACCAAGACTAAAGCCTGATCCTGATGCACCGCTGCGCCACCTATTGAAAAACCTTTTAGGCCGAGTTTATCAATTAGCCAACCTGCAGCTAACTTAGATTGCCCCTTACTAGCTTGGTAATTTGGCATTTCTGGGTAGCGAGATAACAAACTTGAAAGATGGTCTTGGCTAACGAGCGGATTCTTAAAAAAGCTGCCTGCATTGCCTAAACGCTTAGGGTCTGGAAGTTTACTAATACGCATTTTGCACACCTCGTCAAACACTGCCTGAGCACTGACGCCTTCGGCTAGCATTTTCAAACCACCATAATTCCGTTTTGCTGCCCAGGACTTACTAAGCTCAAAGGTAACCTTACTGATGAGAACTTGATCTTTTAACTTAGCTTTAAAAATGCTGTCTCGATAGGCAAATTGGCATTGCATATTGCTAAGTATTTGCTTGCTGTTAGTCAGCAGGGAATAAAACTCAACTTCACTACATACATCGGCCAACTCAATGCCATAGGCTCCAATGTTTTGTACTGGCGACGCCCCCACTGTTCCGGGGATAAGCGCTAGATTCTCTAGGCCTGGCATTCCTTGTTCGATAGTCCATTGCACGAACTGGTGCCAATCTTCTCCTGCGGCTGCTTTGATGATGTAGCATTCGTGATTTTCAGCGACTTGTATACCGCGAATCTGATTTACTATTACTAAGCCACAAAAGTCTTCTAGTAGTAGTAAGTTAGACCCACCGCCAATCACCATCCAAGAAAGCTTCTTGGTGCAAGCCCAAGTAATCAATTCAGCAATGTCTTCAGCATGCTTAAGCTCTGCAAAATACTTAGCCTTAGCCGCTAAACCGAAGGTGTTATAAGAACTTAAATCAACATCGCTTTGTATTGAGGAAACAACACTCATTTTCTTAAACGCACCCGGCTTACTTCGTGGTTAGCACTTTTTTCAAGAATCAAATCAGCGCGTTCTCTGGTAGGAAGAATATTCTCTATCAAGTTGACGTGGTTAATTGACGACCAGATTTGCTTAGCGATCTTCGCTGCACCGCTTTCATCAAGCTGAGCGTAATGGTGAAAATAGTTATTAGGGTGAGTAAACGCACTCGCGCGGAGCTTTTGAAAGCGTTCGATATACCAGGTTTCTAATAGCTCTGGCTCGGCGTCGACAAAAATCGAAAAGTCTAAGTAATCGGAAACAAATACTTGCCGAGGTTGATTGGGGTAATCTCGAGCTGATTGCAAAACGTTTAAGCCTTCAAGAATTACGATATCTGGCTGCTCAACTTTAATCTGCTTATCTTTTACAATGTTGTAAGAAAGGTGAGAGTAAACTGGAGCCGCAACACTTTCTTCTCCGGACTTAAGCGCCGCCACAAAGTCGACCAAAGCCTTTTGGTCGTAACTTTCAGGGAAACCCTTACGTTGCATCAAACCACGCGCTTCTAACTCTTCGTTAGGAAATAGGAAACCGTCGGTAGTAACAATGTCGACTTTTGGGTGCTCGGGCCACCGCTGAAGTAGGGCTTGGAGAATCCGTGAAGTGGTGCTTTTACCGCCAGCAACACTGCCAGAAACACCAATGATATAAGGCACGTGTTGGCCACTTCCCAAAAAGTTAGCTAAAACTTCTCGGCGATCTTGGCGCGCTTTCACGTAAAGATTGAGCAAGCGAGATAATGGCAGATAAATATCGACAACCTGAGGCAAGGACAAGGCTTCGTTAATACCACGAATGCTTTCAAGGTCATCTTCGGTAAGAGTGAGAGGTACTGATTGACGGAGTGTTGACCAAGCTTCGCGTTCAAAATCTAAATAACTAAACGCATGCGGCGCGGTGGTATAAGTTGCTGGCATGGGCCCTTCCTATATAGTGCGGCACAACCATATACCAAAACTAAAAAACTCTCCAGCTTAAGGCAGGATTTAACCCTGTTTGCGGAATTTGTCTTCGCGCAGGGGCACAACTTTAGGGCTGCGCTCAACCAAATGAACAGAAGGCAGGTCGTAGTCGTAAGCGCGTTTATTGCGGGCAACTTTATTAAATACTACGCCGGATATTTCCAGATCCATCCGAGCTAGTTTGTTCAATGCATTTTCGATTGATTTGCCATCGGTACGTTCTGCCTGAACGACCAGAAGAGTTGCGTCTACTGAAGGCGCAACCATAACCGCATCACTTACTTGCATTAAGGGGCCAGTTTCAATAACGATGCGATCGTAATGTTGGCGAAGCCCTTTTAGCAATAGCTTGAATTTTTTCGAGGCCAATAAGGAAGTAGAGTGTCGGTCAATCAAACCGGCTGTTAATACATCAAAACCTAGTTGGTTATCGCGATGAATACACTGAGATACAGAATGGGTTCGCGCGAGTAAATGGGTTAGGCCAGGTTGCGATAAAGAGTAATT
The DNA here is from genome assembly GCF_900537085.1 of Agarivorans sp. Alg241-V36. NCBI lineage: Bacteria > Pseudomonadati > Pseudomonadota > Gammaproteobacteria > Alteromonadales > Alteromonadaceae > Agarivorans > Agarivorans sp. Alg241-V36. Next base: position 4,416 of record NZ_UNRE01000007.1, read on the forward strand.
TAAATAGGTTGATACTGAAGCGCGGCGCAGATCAGCGTCAATCAGCAATACTTTTTCTACGTCACTGCAGGCCGATGCAGTTTGAATAGTTAAACTGGTTTTCCCCTCGCCCTCTAAAGCGGAAGTAAACAATACTACTTGGCCTCGGTTTGGTCGCATTTGCAAGCGAGCTCGCAAGGAACGCAAAGGCTCGCCTAACCAAGGGTGAACACCTTGTCTGAGCCATTTGTTGCTGCGCACCTTCACTTTCGGTACTTCAGCAATTACTTCAACACTTAGCGCATTTTCTAGCTCTTCAACGGTTGAGAAGGTACGTGACATAGCTTGCTTAAGTAAAACAAACACCACGCTTAAAATACCTGCAAGCATGCCTGCCAGTATCACAATAATTGCTTTCTTGGGTTTAATTGGAGACTCGGGAATTCGAGCGCTATCCACCAACTGAGCGTAGCCGCGATTAAAGCCCTCTGCAGCTTCTGCTTCTTTAAACTTCTCGAGGAAGGTATTGTAAAGTCGAGTATTACTCTCAATCTCACGAGTCAGCTGATTAAACCGAGTGGTCTTACGGCTCAGGTCTTGGTATCTCACCTTAGCTAAACGTAGCGATTCCGATAAGGCCGCTTCGCGTGCAACGGCAGACTGATAGCTTTTCTCGATACCAGAAATAATGAAATCGGTTTGGCTGCGAAGTTCTAATTCAACTCTTGAAATCTCGCCACTTAAAGAAACGCGCTTAGGGTGTTTTGGCCCGTAGCGCTTGGCAAGTTCAGCTTGCTTCAACTCTAACTCTATTCGTCGGCGCTTAATATTTTGCACCATTGGATCACGCTGGATCTCATTCAACGAAGTCAGCTTATCTAAATCACCAGCGGCAGTGCGTCTCACCAAATTCCAAAGAGCGCTAGCTTCACTTTTCAGCCGCTGAGCTTCCAATTGCTGCGTGGTTAACTGCTGTAGCTCTTTACCGATAAGCCCTAAAATACCTTCCTGATCGACCAGATTTTCCTGTTCACGGTACAGTTGCAATTCAACTTCTGAACTTTGTAGTGCAGATTTTAAGCGATTAAGCTCTTGCAATAACCAACCAATGGTTTGATCGGTGGCTGCTTCACTAGAGCTGCGATGATATTCGATGTAGGCTTCCGCCACAGCAATAGACACTTGCTGAGCCAGCAATTTGTCCCAGCTTCTAAACTTGATTTCAACTAAACGGCTTTTAGGTAACGGAGATACCGATAAACGGCTTTTAAATACCTTTAGCAATTGCGCTTCGCTAGGTGAATTTTTGCTACTAAACTGTGAGCTATACCCAAGCGTAACCACCTGCCACCAGTAACGCCAAGGGGCGATAGGCTTACGTAGAAATTCGGGATGGTGTTGTAAATCTAACTTATGGATAACCGCTAGTGCGATTCGTTCGGAGCGAAGAATTTCGGTTTCAGTATTAAAATAAGCTTCTGCTTGAGTATCTAAGTTATAAACGTCTTCTACGGCAACCATTTTAGCTTGGCTGTAGCCGATCATTAATTTAGAAGAAGCTTGGTATAAAGAAGGCAGCGCTTTTACATACAACATACTCAATAGCAATGTAACCATCACTACTAGGATAATGTTTAATTTTGCTTGCCACAGAGTAACAAACAGGTGACGTAAATCGACCTCTTTACTTTCTCTATTTTGTGGCGACTTCTGCTCTTCCATGAATCTAACCGATAACTCCATTACTTAAACATACAATTTATAACCTAACGATACTGCCAGCTCTATAAGCCACATGCAATTAGGGAATGTCGGAAATGTATGTAAGAGAAACGCCTAATACTACAAAAAAAGATAATAATATTATTATAAATAAATGAAAAAAGGCTCCCGCAGGAGCCTTTTTCATAGTTTTAAAGCTTAGGCTTTAACTACTACGTCTACCAAAGTCCAAGACTTAGTCTTAGAGATTGGAGCACATTCTCTGATGGTTACAACATCGCCTTGAGCGGCAACGTTTGCTTCATCATGAGCGTGTAGCTTAGTAGTGCGTTTGGTGTATTTCCCATAGATTGGGTGTTTAACCTGACGCTCAATAGCAACAACAATAGACTTGTCCATTTTGTCGCTAACTACTTTACCTTGCAATGTACGGATATCGCTCATTACGCACCTGCCTTCTGATTCAGAATTGTTTTCACACGCGCGATATCGCGACGTACGTTTTTAAGCAAGTGAGTTTGGGCTAATTGACCAGTACTTGCTTGCATACGCAAGTTGAATTGCTCACGAAGCAGGTTTAGTAGCTCAGCTTTAAGCTCTTCAACACTTTTATCTTTAAGTTCGTTAGCTAACATTACATCACCGTCCGCGTTACAAAAGTAGTGCTTAAAGGTAGCTTACGCGCTGCAAGCTCGAAAGCTTCGCGTGCAAGTTCTTCTGATACACCGTCCATTTCATACAGGACTTTGCCTGGCTGAATTTGGGCTACCCAGTATTCCACGTTACCTTTACCTTTACCCATACGAACCTCAAGAGGCTTTTGAGTAATCGGTTTGTCTGGGAATACACGGATCCAGATTTTACCTTGACGTTTAATGTGACGAGTCATCGCACGACGTGCTGCTTCGATCTGACGAGCAGTAAGACGGCCACGACCAGTCGCTTTAAGACCGAAGTCGCCAAAAGACACGTTTTGTCCTTTGCCTAAACCACGGTTACGACCAGTGTGTTGCTTACGGAATTTAGTACGTTTTGGTTGTAACATTCCCGGTTCTCCTATTTAGCGTTGCGCTTGTTACCGCGCTTCGGCTTAGAAGGAGCTTCAGGTGCTGCAGCCAATGGCATTCCGCCAAGAACTTCGCCTTTAAAGATCCAAACTTTAACGCCGATGATACCGTAAGTAGTCAACGCTTCTGAAGTTGAGTAATCGATATCAGCACGTAAAGTGTGTAGTGGTACACGACCTTCACGGTACCATTCAGCACGAGCAATTTCTGCACCGCCTAAACGACCACTAACTTGAACCTTGATACCTTTAGCGCCAAGACGCATTGCGTTTTGTACTGCGCGCTTCATAGCACGACGGAACATAACACGACGCTCTAGCTGGCTAGAGATAGAGTCTGCTACTAATTTAGCGTCTAACTCAGGCTTACGAACTTCTGAGATGTTGATTTGTGCAGGTACGCCAGCTAATTTAGCTACGTTCTTGCGAAGTTTTTCAACATCTTCACCTTTCTTACCAATTACAACACCTGGGCGAGCAGTGTGAATAGTTACACGGATGCTCTTAGCAGGACGTTCAATAGTAATGCGAGACACAGAAGCGCTTTTCAATTCTTTAGTTAAGAATTGACGCACTTTGTGGTCACTGAAAAGGTTATCTGCGTATTCACCTTTATCGGCATACCAGGTTGAATTCCATGGTTTTACGATACCTAGGCGAATACCATTAGGATGTACTTTCTGACCCATTGCTTATCTCCTAGTTATCAGACACAACCACAGTGATGTGGCTGGTACGCTTGATAATACGGTCGGCTCGGCCTTTAGCACGAGGACGAATACGCTTTAGAGTTGGACCATCATCTACGAAGATTTTGGTGATTTTCAACTCATCAATATCAGCACCTTCATTGTGCTCAGCGTTAGCAATGGCAGATTCTAGAACTTTCTTAACAAGTCCTGCTGCTTTTTTGCTGCTGAATTGCAACGTAACAAGTGCTTTTTCAACTGGTAGACCACGTACTTGATCTGCAACCAGGCGAGCTTTCTGCGCAGAACCACGAGCAAAACGATGTTTAGCTAAAGCTTCCATTATTTATACTCCTACTTCTTCTTCGCTTTCTTATCAGCAGCATGGCCGCGATAAGTACGAGTTGGCGCGAATTCACCCAGTTTATGACCGATCATTTCATCGGTAACAAATACTGGAACGTGCTGACGACCATTATGGACAGCGATGGTCAAACCGATCATTTGTGGAATGATCATTGAGCGACGAGACCAAGTTTTCAATGGTTTCTTGTCCCCGCTTTCCACCGCTTTCTCTACCTTCTTCAACAAGTGTAGGTCAATGAATGGACCCTTCTTGAGAGAACGTGGCATGGCGATTCCCCTTATTTCTTAGAACGACGGCGTACGATATATTGATCCGTACTCTTATTTTTACGAGTTTTGTAACCTTTGGTAGGTACACCCCATGGAGTAACTGGATGACGGCCACCAGATGTACGACCTTCACCACCACCGTGTGGGTGATCAACCGGGTTCATTACCACACCGCGAACGGTAGGACGAACACCACGCCAGCGCGTTGCACCAGCTTTACCAAGTTTACGTAGCATGTGCTCGCCATTACCAACTTCGCCTAGAGTAGCGCGACAATCAGATAATATCTTACGCATTTCACCACTACGTAGACGTAGAGTTACGTATGCTCCATCACGTGCAACGATTTGAGCGTAAGCACCAGCAGAACGTGCCATTTGGGCACCTTTACCAGGCTTCATTTCAATCGCGTGCACAGTAGAACCTACTGGCATGTTACGCATTGGCAAACAGTTACCTGCTTCGATTGGTGCATCAACACCAGAAGCAATAGCAGCGCCTGCTTTAACACCTTTAGGTGCTAAAATATAACGACGTTCACCGTCTGCGAATAATACCAATGCAATGTGAGCACTGCGGTTTGGATCATATTCAAGACGTTCTACTTTCGCAGGAATGCCATCTTTGTCATTACGTTTGAAGTCAATCAAACGGTAGTGTTGCTTATGACCACCACCGATATGACGCACGGTAATTACACCGCGGTTGTTACGACCACCAGATTTCGACTTACTTTCCAACAAAGGAGCGTAAGGCTTGCCTTTGTGCAGGTCAGTATTAACCACTTTAACAACGTGGCGACGACCAGCAGATGTAGGCTTACATTTTACAATAGCCATTTAAGAATACTCCTATTACTCTGCGGCACCGGTGAAGTCGATGTCTGCACCTTCAGCTAAGGTTACATACGCTTTCTTCACGTCGTTACGGCGACCGAAACGAGCTCCGTGACGTTTAGTTTTACCTTTTTGGTTCAAGGTAGTAACGCCAGTAACTTCAACTTCGAATAGTTTTTCAACTGCAGCTTTGATTTCTGCTTTAGTAGCGGTTTTCACTACTTTGAATACGATAGTGTTATCGGCTTCAGCAGACATAGTGCTCTTTTCAGAGATATGTGGAGCTACTAGAACTTTCAACAAACGTTCTTCGCTGATCATGCTAACCACTCCTCAATTTGTTTAACTGCATCAGCAGTTACCAACACTTTATCAAAGGCAATCAAGCTAACTGGGTCAATACCAGCTACATCACGTACGTCTACTTTATATAGGTTACGTGCGGCCAAGAATAAGTTTTCATCAACTTCAGGAGTAACGATTAATACATCGTTAAGGTCGAAGTCTTTCAACTTAGCAACTAATTCTTTAGTTTTTGGCGCTTCAACAGCAAATTTTTCAACCACAATCAAACGTTCTTGACGAACTAGTTCAGACAAGATGCTGCGGATTGCGCCGCGGTACATTTTCTTGTTAACTTTTTGGCTGTGATCTTGTGGCTTAGCTGCAAAGGTTACCCCGCCGCTACGCCAAATAGGGCTACGAATTGTACCGGCACGAGCACGGCCTGTACCTTTCTGACGCCATGGTTTCTTACCACCACCTGATACTTCAGAACGTGTTTTCTGAGCGCGAGATCCCTGGCGAGAACCTGCAGCATATGCAGTTACTACCTGGTGAATCAACGCTTCGTTAAAGTCACGTCCGAAGGTAGTTTCGGAAACTTCAAGAGCGCTTTGCGCGTCTTTCAATACCAATTCCATTACTATCTCCTAACGTTACGCTTTAACAGCAGGTTTAATGATCACGTTACCATTGGTAGCGCCAGGTACGGCACCTTTAACCAAAATCAGGTTACGTTCAACATCAACACGTACAACATCTAGGTTTTGCGTAGTTACACGCTCAGCACCCATATGTCCGGCCATCTTCTTGCCCTTGAATACTTTACCTGGGCTTTGGTTTTGACCAATAGAACCAGGAGCACGGTGGCTCAAAGAGTTACCGTGAGTAAAATCTTGGGTAGCGAAGTTCCAGCGTTTAACACCGCCTTGGAAACCTTTACCTTTAGAAGTACCAGTAACGTCTACTTTTTTAACTTCATTGAACAAGTCAACTTTTAGCTCATCAGCTACGTTAACTTCTTCGCCTTCACCGTCTGCTAGACGGAATTCCCACAGGCCGCGACCCGCGTCAACACCAGCTTTAGCGAATTGACCCGCTTCTGGTTTGCTAACACGACTTGCTTTTTTAGCGCCGGTGGTCACTTGCAGAGCGCGGTAACCGTCGCTGTCCTCAGTGATAACACGAGTAACGCGGTTTGGCTCACATTCGATTACGGTAACTGGAATAGAAGCGCCATCTTCAGTGAAGATACGAGTCATTCCAACTTTACGACCGATTAGACCAATCATTGTAAAAACCTCTTATTAAACAGACTCAGGCTTAGCCCAAGCTGATTTGCACATCTACACCAGCAGCAAGGTCAAGGCGCATCAAAGCGTCAACTGTTTTATCAGTTGGCTCAACGATGTCTACTAGACGCTTGTGGGTGCGAATTTCATACTGATCACGCGCGTCTTTGTTAACGTGCGGAGATACCAGAATGGTGTAACGCTCTTTACGAGTAGGAAGTGGAATAGGACCACGAACCTGAGCGCCAGTGCGTTTGGCAGTTTCTACGATTTCCGCAGTAGATTGATCGATCAGACGGTGATCAAATGCTTTCAAGCGGATTCGAATTCTTTGGTTCTGCATTGACAGAGCTCCAAATAAAAAATTAAAGAACCTAACACACACCAACGACATCCTTATCCAAAATTTGGGGATGGCAGTGCATGCGACGAATAACGTTTGCTTCCAAATCGGAAGCACTGTTAGTAGTTAACCCTTTAACAGGCTAACTGATGAATTGCCGAAGCAACTCAGCCACTAAATTAGTGAGCCGCGGTATTATACTCAAGGGCTAGTAAAAAACAAGCTAATCTACACAATTTGTTCAATCGCTAACCACATTGCAATTGGCTAGCCTAGGAACCTTTAAGCAGCTCGCAAAACCTTAGTACTTGTAAGCCTATAATATTCAACAATAAGCATTGATTAGAGCTAGCATGAATAACCAACATAGCTTACTGATTATTAGCCAGCACTCATGGCCGCAGCAGCTAGAGCAGCAAGATACGCCTTGGCATTTTTGGCGTACTTCATCCTTTCCTGCTCACTCGCAACTAACACAGCACCAGCTAGCTTTGGTGGTGGTTGATGTTTCATTGTTGCAAAGCAATCAACAGCAACTCCATTTTAGCCAGTTACTTAAACACCCTTCGGCTCAAGCGGCCAACGTAATTTTTTACGCTGACCAGCTGCCTAACGCTAAGCAGCTATGTGAGTTAGTAAATAGTTTTACCCCGATGCATGTGCTGTCTCCCGAAGATGATGACCGCCATTTAGAGGAGCAATTAAGGCTACATTGGCCAATCGCCGATCATCACCAACAACAGCGTTGGCTGGAGCAACAGCTGGCCGAGCACGTGGCGCAGTTTCGCGCTAACTTCTTTGACTACACAGCATTAAGTGACCAAGAGCTCTCCGAGCAAGTGATCACCGCCCTTTATGCTTTTTTCCAAGATAATGATGAAGACCATTTGTGCCGCACCTACAGCGCCAACCATTTGCTCACTCAAGAAGGAGAAGCCAACCAGTATTTATGGTTCATCGCAAAAGGTGAGGTGGTATTAAAGAAACAACAAGATGACCAAACCCTAGAAGTGGCGCGAATGCAAGCGGGCTCCTTAGTGGGCGGTATGTCTTTTGTTACTGGCGAATTAGGTTTTACCAGCGCGGTTACCACTATGCGTACCGACGTGATTAAGCTAGATAGAGTAACCTTTGCCAAGGTGCTAGATTCAAGCAACCATCTATTGCCTTTGTTTACTAATCTACTGCTACGCCACTTTAATCGGCGTCTGCAAAAGAGCATTCATACCAAACTCACCTTACAAAGCACCTTAAACTCCTTAGATTCAGCTCGCGAGCAGCTGATAGAAAAAGAAAAAATGGCTGTGCTTGGCCAGCTAATATCTGGCATTGCCCATGAGTTAAACAATCCGGTGGCAGCCATCAATCGCGGCAGCGATACCATTGCTAAACAGTTGCCACAGGTACTTAATAGCCCTTTAAGCGCTAAGCAACAGCAACTGGGCCAGCAACTGCTTGAGGCGGCATTTACTCTCACGCCAATGTCCACCAGTGAGATCCGCCAGCGTAGCAGTAATTCAGTAGATTTATTTGGTGACCCGATTATCGCCAGAAAAGCGGTGACTATTGGTTTAGACCGACCTGACTTTCGGCAACAGTATTTGCAATGTAGTGACAATGAAGACAGCGCTGAACTCATCAACGCACTATCTAGCTATCATCAAATAGGTAACTTTTTACGAAATATTCAAGTTTGCGCTTCTCGCATAGCCGGGCTAGTCAAAGGCCTTAAGCACTATGCAGGTCAAGACCCTGAGCAACCGGTACTTGCCGATCTAAATGAAGGCATCGCCGAAACTTTAGTGATTCTAGAAAATCGCCTGCGTGGCTTTGAAGTTGAGTGTAATTATGGCCTACTACCCGTTTATCGTTGTCACCCAATAGCGCTGCAACAGGTATGGACCAACCTCATTGCCAATGCCTTAGACGCCATGGGAAGCCGCGGCAAACTCACCATTACTAGCCGCTACAACGAAGCCTCTCCCAGTTACATATCAATAATCATTGAAGACAGCGGCCCTGGCATTAAACCCGAAATTATCGAGAAAATATTCCAACTAAACTTTACCACCAAACGAGAAGGTAATTTTGGTTTGGGAATAGGACTAACCGTTTGCCAACAAATAGTTGCACAACATTTAGGCAGAATTGAAGTGGAATCTGAGCTAGGACAATTTACCCGTTTCATTATTACCTTACCATTAAACCAAAGCTAAGACTTAAAGGAGTCGCACCATGGAACAATTACTGATTTTGTGTGTTGATGATGAACGTGAAGTATTGGATAGCGTGTTAAGCGACATTCAGCCTTTAAGTCCACCTTTTACTATTGATGGAGCAGAAAGCGTGGCCGAAGCTCGCCAAGTGATTAAAGATTTTGAAGCACAAGGCGGAAAACTTGCGCTGATTCTTGCCGACCACATTATGCCCGATGAGTTAGGCATTGATTTTCTTATCGACCTAAACCACGCCGCTACTAGCGAATCAGCTAAAAAGATATTGCTAACTGGGCAAGCTGGCCTGCACGATACCATCGAAGCGATTAATCGCGGTGGCCTAAATTACTATTTAGCGAAACCTTGGTCTGAAGAACAGCTGCTTAGCATCGTGCAAGAAAAGCTCACCGATTACGTTTTGGAATACTGCGAAAACCCAATGCCCTTTGCACAAGTACTGGACGGCGAGCGGATCTTTAGTCACGTGAACCAACATCGCTTAGATTTGGGTAACTAGAAAAATGTCAGTAGTGAACGGTTAGCGCTTAGATAAAGCGGCCTATTCGTTCTACTATAGAAGCTGATTTCTAGAGCAGGCTATACACATGGACTATGAACAACTCAAATCGTACTTGCTAGGTAAGCCTGAGGTCACTCAAGATTTACCCTTTGCGCCTGATGTTCCGGTGTTTAAAGTGCGCGGCAAAATGTTCGCTTTAGTGAGTTGGAAAGACGGCGTAATGAACATGAACTTAAAATGTCAGCCCGAACAAATTGACGCACTAACCGATATTTATCCGGCCATTACCCGCGGCTATCATATGAACAAGCGCCATTGGCTAACACTCAATTTTGACGGTAGCGATGCCGAAAATGAAGCCTTACGTTTAATTGATAATTCCTTCGAGCTTGTGGTAAAAGGCATGAATAAGCAGGCTCAACAACAACTACTAGGTTTAAGCTCATCTTGATTTGGACAAAGATTAACTGGCTTAAACTCTCCCTGCTTGGTTTGGTTTTAGCGCTAAGCGCTTGCTCTAGTGGAAGTAATCACGATGTTAGTACCACGCCTTTAAAAGTTGGCTATTGGCCCCATACTGAAACAGCCCGCAGCCCGCTGCCTCAACTAAAAGTGGCCACACTTAATCTCGCCCACGGGCGCAAGCATGCACTTAACCAGCTATTAGTTCGTGGTAACACCAGCAAAAAAAATCTACTCGATATCGCAGCTTATTTGCGTGAGCAAGACATAGACATTGTTGCTTTACAGGAAGCCGACGCCAGCTCTGCGTGGTCTGGCGGTTTTGATCATGTCGCCTTCCTAGCACAACACGCCGGATACTCTTGGTATGCCCATAGTATTCATAGCAGCAGTAAGCTGGCTAACTATGGCACGGCTATTCTTTCCAAATATCCTATTAGCGAAGCGCTTGCAGTTAACTTTGCCCCTAGCCCGCCAACCACCAGCAAAGGTTTTACCCATGCGCGAATTAAGCTAAATTCTCAGCAAAGCCTTGATGTGGTGTCGGTTCATTTAGATTTTTCTCGCGCCAGTATTCGCCAGCAGCAACTTGAGCAACTCAATGCGCAGCTACAAGACACAGCAAGCAGCACCATTATTATGGGTGACTTTAATAGCGAAGGGCAGCTTCACAAGCCAGATGAGGTGAACCGTTTTCTTGAACAAAGTCCTTATCGCGCTTTTGAACTGGGCAGTAAAGACTTAGCCAGCTATAAAAACAAACGCTTAGATTGGATTTTCCTCTCTAAAGACTTACGTTTTGTTAACTACCAAGTTGGGCCAGACAGCTTATCCGATCATCGCCCAGTGATTAGCCTTATCCAAGTTCCCGCTAAGTAAACGGCAATAAAAAAGCCTCGCAAGTGCGAGGCTTTGGCAACACTAACTATGACCCTTAAGCCACGTTTTGCTTATGAATAAGTGTGCTGTTGTCAATGATGAACTCTAAAGCAACTTCATCACAGGCATGCTGGCGAGGACAAATATCACAGTCCTTCATCACTTTCTCTGGCAGCATGTTTTTAGAGGTTGGGCTAAAGCCTAACTTCATGAAGAATTCTGGCACACGAGTTAGTACAAATACCTTCTCGATTTCCATCTTCTTAGCTTTCTTCATTAGGTGCTGCACCATAGCTCGGCCTTGGCCTGCACGTTGCGAACCAGGATTTACGCCTAGTGAACGAATCTCTGCTAACCCGGTATCGTAAAGATACAGCGAAGCACAACCGGTTACTTTTCCGGCCTGTTCACTCACCGTGAAATCACCAATTGCCTGCACTAGCTCTGGACGAGGACGAGGCAGGTTTTCACCCGCTTGCGACCAGTAGTTCACCATATCTTCAATGTTGTCTAAGTCGGTCATACGTGCCGAACGTACATACAAACCTTTCACATTACGTTTGGATAGTCGAACTTCTGCTTCGGTTAGCGCATGTTCAACTTGCTCAGGCGCTACACCACCTAGGGCTTGGCGCTTCGCCAGTGTAGACTCTAAGGACAAGTTTGGATAAACGTCGTCTTCAATCTCTGGTGCTAGCTCTTTAAACTCAGCCAAGCTAAGTTCTTCAAGCGGTACACCTTTTTCAATGGCTTTTACTACCGCAATACCCACAATGTGGTGAGCCTCGCGGAATGGAATGCCTTTAGCCACCAAGTAATCGGCAAGCTCAGTCGCATTCGAATAACCGCCTTTAGCTGCTTCAGTGGTGGTTTCTTCGTGTACGTCCATATCATCAAGTACTAACTCAGCCATGGCTAAGCAGTCACCCCATGTATCTAGCGCGTCGAACAAACCTTCTTTGTCTTCTTGCATGTCTTTGTTATAAGCCAAAGGCAAGGCTTTAAGGGTCATCATAATGCCCGACAAGGAACCATAAACACGACCGGCCTTACCACGGATAAGCTCTAGGGCATCAGGGTTTTTCTTCTGCGGCATCAATGATGAGCCAGAAGTTACCTGATCAGATAAGTCTAAGAAGGCAGACTCACCAGAGTTATAGAAGATTAAATCTTCGGCCATGCGGCTTAGGTGAATCATGCTAATAGAAGCAGTAGAAATAAGCTCAACCACATGGTCACGGTCAGATACCGAGTCCAAACTGTTACGTGTAGCACGGCGGAAGCCCAAGTCTTTAGCAATTTGCTGGCGATCCATTGGGTAAGCGGTACCCGCCAAAGCACCACAACCTAGCGGACATACATCCAAACGACTTAGGGCATCTTGCAAACGCGAGTAATCACGCTCAAACATTTCTACGTAGGCCATTGCCCAGTGAGAGAAGGTAACTGGCTGAGCACGTTGTAGGTGAGTGTAACCTGGCAGTACGGTTTCTTGTTGCTGGCGAGCAAATTTAACCAGTTTTTGTTGCAGCTTGTCTAAGTGCTCTAATAGCTCGACACCTTGACCTTTACACCACAATTTTAGGTCGGTAGCAACTTGGTCATTACGGCTGCGGCCGGTATGCAGCTTTTTGCCTAAATCACCAACACGTTGAATCAGCTGAATTTCTACCCAAGAGTGAATATCTTCAGCGTCACTACCCAAAATTTGTTGTGGGTTTTCGGCAACCTGCTTACCTAGGTCTAATAATGCGTCTTCAAGTTTGCTTTGCTCATCTTGTGTCAGAACGCCAACACTCAATAAGGCCTTAGACCAGGCAATAGAACCCGTTATGTCTTGCTCCGCTAAACGGTAATCAAAACGTAAAGAATCGTTGAACTGCTTAAATCTGGTATCTGCAGCTTGGCTAAAACGCCCACCCCACAATGCCATTTTACTCTCCATTTATTATTGCAAAGACCTCAGAGCAGATAGCCACTGAGGTCTAAGTATTCCTGCTTATTACTTCTACCAATCTTATTTGCTATTTAAAGCACGGATCCGGCTGGCTAGAGAGTATAAACGAATAAAGCCTTCAGCGTGCTTTTGATCGTAAACTTGGTCTTCACCAAAGGTAGCGAACTCTTCTGAGTACAAGCTGTTTGGCGAACGTTTTTGTACGGCAACGGCTTGGCCTTTGTAAAGTTTAATCACTACGTCACCATTGGCATCGGCTGCCATAGCTTCCGAGGCAGCGATAAGCGATTTACATAAAGGTGTAAACCAACGACCGTCGTATACCAAGTGCGCCATTTCTTGGCCCACTTTCTCACGCCATACACGTGAAGTTTTATCTAATACTAATTCTTCAATCGCACGTAGTGCAGCAACAATTACTGTGCCGCCCGGAGTTTCGTAACAACCCCGCGACTTCATACCAACGGTACGGTTCTCGGTAATATCGATACGGCCTACACCGTGAGCTGCTGCAATGTCGTTTAACTTCATTACTACTTGGTAAGGGCTAAGTGCTTCATCGTTTACTGCAACAACACGGCCTTGCTCTACTTTTAAGCTTACGTATTCTGGCTCGTTTGGCGCGTCTACAGGATCAACAGTTAGTGTCCAAACACCTTTACTTGGCTCGTTCCATGGGTCTTCTAGCTCGCCACCTTCGTGCGAAATATGCCATGCGTTAGCGTCGCGGCTGTAGATTTTGGTTGCTGAAGCAGTGGTCGCAATGTTGCGCTCTGCTAAGTAATCTAGCAAATCTTCACGGCTTTCCATGTCCCACTCACGCCAAGGCGCAATCACTGTTAGCTCTGGCGCTAACGCAGCAAAACAGCTTTCGAAACGAATTTGGTCGTTACCTTTACCGGTACAACCGTGACATACCGCATCGGCGCCTACTTTACGGGCTACTTCTACCTGCGCTTTAGCAATAATAGGACGCGCCATAGAGGTACCTAGCAAGTAAGTCCCTTCGTATACCGCACCAGAAGCAATGGTTGGGTAGATGTAGTCAGCAACAAACTCTTCTTTAAGATCAACAATGTGACACTCAGAAGCTCCAGAGGCTAAGGCTTTTTCTTCTAAGCCAATAAGCTCTTCGTCGCCTTGGCCAACATCGGCACAAAAAGCCACAATTTCACAGTCGTTGTAGGTTTCTTTTAACCACGGAATGATGGCCGAAGTATCTAGGCCGCCTGAGTATGCTAATACTACTTTTTTGATATCTGACATTTAAAAATTCCTTGTTTAACTCAGCCTAGAGCTGAACATTCACTAACTTAATAAACTTACTAGTACGGCGTTTTGTGCATGCATGCGGTTCTCTGCTTGATCAAAAATCAATGATTGAGGACCGTCCATCACTTCCGAAGTAATTTCCAACTCGCGATGAGCAGGTTGGCAGTGCAACACGTGGTTAATTCCACATTGCTGCATCAAATTCTGGTTGATCTGATAAGCAATATACTTATCTTTTACTGATTGCAGCGGCGTATCGTCGCCCATAGACACCCAAGTGTCACCGTAAACTACATCGTAACCTTTAATGTCTTCTACATTATTGGTAACGACAATTTTGCCACCGTGTGCTTTAGCTAACTGGTTAGCCTTTTGCACAATTTGTGCGTCTGGGCTTGCACCTAGTGGGCAAACTGCCGCCACTTCCATGCCTAAAATAGCGCCACCCAGCAATAATGAGTGAGTCACGTTATTACCTTCGCCCAAGTAAGCTAACTTAACTTTACTTAGATCTGAGTAATGCTCGCTAATGGTCTGGAAATCAGCCAAACCTTGGCAAGGGTGGTACAAATCACACAGGGAGTTGATGATAGGTACTGATGAATTGTCACGCAGAGTCTGTAAGGTTTTATGCGAAAAAACCCGCGCTACAATCGCGTCTGCCCAGCGGGTAATGTTAGAGGCAAAGTCTTTAACACTTTCGCGCTCGCCCATGGCACCATTTTGCTGGTCTAGATAAACTGCATGGCCGCCTAAGCGATTAATACCAATATCAAAAGTTACACGTGTACGTAATGATGGTTTCTCAAACAGAGTAACAACGCTTTTACCGGCTAGGGTTTGCCCGTAATCAGCCGGCGTTTTTTTGATTTTAGCGGCTAATTCTAACAGCCCTAAAATTTGTTCTTGAGTTAAGTCCTGCAGACTTAGCAGGTGTTTAAAATCACTCATCATCTTTCCTTAAACGGTAACCTGAGTCCCTACCGACTCACCTTGATATGTTTGTCCAGCCAATAAGCTGGCAAGTTTCGCAGGATCTTTCCATGAAGCTAGCGAAACCGGCGTTTGTAAAAATTCAGCGGCTTCTAGAGCAGCTTTAACTTTTACCGTCATGCCGTCGGTAATTACACCATCGGCTATCAATTTGTCTGCTAGTGCGCTATTTAGCTCGGCCACCAGCTGTTTATTCTGGTCGAGTACGCCAGCAACATCGGATAATAACACCAATTGGCCTTGGAGCAATTTACACACTGCTAAAGCGGCTTGGTCGGCATTCACATTGTAAAGCTCGCCGTCGTCACCAATACCAATTGAACTCATCACTGGCACGTGGCCTAGCTCGATAAGGCTGCTAAGCAAAGCAGGGTTGCCTAAAGTGGCTTCGCCTACATGGCCCAAGCGGGTATCCATTTGGCTTACTTTACAAGTGCCAGCATCGCTTAAACACAAGCCCACTGCCGACAAACCTGCTTTTAGCGCTTGGGCTAATAACAGCTTATTGCTGGTACCCGCCAATGCGCCGACTACATAAGGGATTTGCTCTTTAGGAGTTATGCGCAAGCCGTCTAGCTTTTCAGATACAAAACCAGTTTTGGCCAATACGTCTTCAACGACTACGCCTCCGCCATGCACCAATACAATGGGTTGCTTAACTTGTTGTAGAGCGGCAAATAAATTATCTAAAGCTTGGCTGTTATTAAGAACTGCGCCGCCTAACTTAATCACTAACGGTTTCATTACTCGCTCCTAAACCAGTGACTCAGTAAGGGCAAAGCCGTTACGAATATTAACGCATTGAATAGCCTGACTAGCAGCGCCCTTCAATAAATTGTCTTCCGCCGATACCACGATTAAATCGTCACCTTGTTGCTGCCATGCAACATCAATAAACGGGGTATTCTCTACTTTTGCAATAGACGGCCATTCGCCATCCAATATGCGCACAATGTTTTGCCCTGCATAAGCTTGTTGGTAAGCAGCGTTTACTTGCTCTTGGCTAGTGCCCGCTTTTAGCACCACGTTAATCGTGGCTAAAATGCCACGCTTAAAGTTACCCAGGTGCGGAGTAAAAATCACTGGGTGGCCTAAGTGGGCAGCAATCTCGGGTTGGTGACGGTGATTAAACACACCGTAAGGCGCTAGGCTAACTTCGCAGAATGAACTGGTTAATGAAGCTTTACGGCCAGCACCACTCACGCCGCTAGTGGCGTTAATCACCGCTTTATTGCTTGGCTCTAAAAGACCCGCTTCAACCAAGGGCTTAAGTGCGGTTAGCGATGCGGTTGGATAACAGCCAGCTACAGCCACTAGATCGGTTTGCTTAATTTTATCAGCATTCCATTCAGCTAAACCGTATACCGCTTTTTCTAATAACTCGGGGAATTGGTGAGTAAAACCGTAGAATTTTTCGTAAAACTCAGCGCTTTGAACGCGGAAGGCACCCGACAAATCGAAGACCTGACAACCAGCATTTAAAAATGCTTCGGCTAGGTCATGGCTTACTTCGTGAGCCGTGGCTAACAAAACAATATCAACATCGGCGAAATTTTTGGCAATGTCTACCACAATTAATGGCTGCACAGGGGCGTCGACCACGCCGCGTAATTTTCCGTGCAGGGCAGATAGCGCCTTGCCTGCGTCGAGGCTTCGCTCTGAAACATACAACCCGGCAAGTTCTAAATTTGCATGGCGGCTAACATAGCCTGCCAACTCCGCTCCGGTGTATCCACTTGCACCAACAATCGCTGCCTTTAACATCGTTTCTTGTTCCCTTGAAATCTTATGGCATAGTGTTATTTATTGAGCTGCATTTTACTGACCAAATGAACAAAATGTCACGCTTGTCAGCTCAAAAAAAACTAGCTGTCTTTAATATAAACGGAGAATACCACAGGCAATTCTTTATGCAATAAAAATGAATTTTTATTTATTGTTAAATTTACGCGTATAGGTTAAAAATTAAGCCAAACAAAGTTGCCCTTATTAAAATATGAGTAACAATCTATAAATAGCCGCTTGATCCTAAGCAAAGGAAATAGCGTTATTTGTAATTTAATTACAGGTATTTTGACTATATGCTCGGTCTTAGGTATGTTTTTGCCCTAGGACTAGGGTGATTTAGTAAAAAAATTTCAATAATCGCTAGCAAACGCAAACAGTGAAGGAAAGACAATGAGCCAGAATATGCCTCAGGAGATTAACGCCTCGTTACGAGGAAATGTGAGTCTACTCGGACAACTACTTGGTAACACGATCAAGAGCCATATGGGAGAAGCGTTTCTAGAGAAAGTAGAAACCATACGCCAGCTAGCTAAGGCCTCACGTAATAACGATGATGAGGCGCGCGAGCAGTTATTGGAGCTATTGCGTAACCTAAGTGATGACGAGCTATTGCCGGTAACCCGCGCCTTTAGCCAATTCCTAAACTTGGCAAATATCGCCGAGCAATTCCACACCATTTCACGTAACTGCGAAGGCAGTACCTGTGCCCAAGATCCTATCGACCAAGTTTTCAATAAACTAAAGCAAGAAAACTTAAGTGAAGCAGAGATCCACCATGCAGTGGCACAGTTAAATATCGAGCTGGTACTTACCGCGCACCCAACCGAGGTGACCCGTCGTACCCTAATCAACAAACACGTTGCCATTAATAACTGTTTAGATTGGTTAGAACTCGACTTACCAGATCAAGAGCGCAGCCAACTACTTAGCCGCTTAGAGCAGCTAATCAACCAAGCATGGCACACCGACGAAATTCGCCAGCAGCGCCCTACTCCAGTAGATGAAGCTAAATGGGGTTTTGCGGTAATTGAAAACTCGCTATGGCAAGCCGTGCCAGATTTTGTGCGCCAGTTAGACAAAAAACTTGGCCAGCACTTCGATATGCGCATGGCCCTAGATGCCGCGCCAGTAGTGTTCTCATCTTGGATGGGCGGCGACCGCGACGGCAACCCATTTGTAACGTCTAAGGTTACCGAAGAGGTACTGCTGTCTAGCCGCTGGGTAGCCGTTGACCTTTACTTAAAAGAAATTCAAACCTTGGTTAGCGAATTGTCGATGAGCGATGCCAACGAAGCTTTGCTTGAGCAAACCGGTGACCAAAACGAACCTTACCGCGCCTTATTAAAAGTATTGCGCAGCGAGCTACAAGAAACTCACGACTACCTTACTGCCAAGCTAAAAGGCCAGTACACCGAAGCGCGCGATATTATCACCAATACCGAGCAGCTACGTGAGCCACTTGAGCTTTGTTACTACTCGCTACAAGACTGTGGCATGGGCATCATCGCCGACGGCACCTTGCTAGATCTACTGCGTCGTATTGCCTGTTTTGGCATCAACTTACTACGTTTGGATATTCGCCAAGACAGTGGCCGCCACGAAGAAGTATTCTCAGAAATCACTCGTTACTTAGGCATGGGTGACTATGCACATTGGAACGAAACTGATAAGCAGCACTTCTTACTGCAAGAGTTAAACTCTAAGCGCCCGCTGTTCCCACGTGATTGGGAGCCAAGTGAATCGGTACAAGAAGTACTAGACACGTGTGCCATTATCGCCAAGCAAGAGCGCGAAGCATTAGGCATTTACATTATCTCTATGGCGAGTGAGCCATCTGATGTATTAGCCGTGCAATTGCTACTACAAGAAGCTGGTTGTCCGTTCCGCCTACCGGTTGCGCCTTTGTTCGAAACTCTAGACGATTTGAACAATGCGCCTGCTACCATGAGCAAACTGCTATCAGTTGATTGGTACCGCGGTTACATCTCTGGCCAACAACATGTAATGATTGGCTACTCAGATTCAGCTAAAGATGCTGGTGTGTTAGCGGCATCGTGGGCGCAATACCGCGCTCAAGAAGCGCTGGTATCTATCTGTGAAGGCCATCAAATCAGCTTAACCTTGTTCCATGGGCGTGGCGGTACAATTGGTCGTGGTGGTGCACCAGCGCACGCAGCCTTGTTATCACAACCTCCAGGCTCACTAAAAGGTGGCTTACGTGTAACCGAGCAGGGCGAAATGATCCGCTTTAAGTTCGGCCTACCCAAAGTTGCCATGGATAGCCTAAACCTCTACGCCAGCGCTGTATTAGAAGCGAACTTGATTCCACCCATGGAGCCAAAAGACGAATGGCGCGAAGTGATGGACCAAATTGCCGAAACCTCTTGTGAAGCCTACCGTGGCATTGTTTGGGGTGAAGAAGAGTTTGTGCCTTACTTCCGCTCGGCTACCCCAGAGCGCGAGTTAGCTAAACTGCCATTGGGCAGTCGCCCAGCTAAGCGTCGCTCAGACGGTGGTGTCGAAAGCTTACGCGCTATCCCATGGATTTTCTCATGGAGCCAAAACCGCCTATTGCTGCCAGCTTGGTTAGGTAGCGGAGCGGCATTCGAAGGGTTAATTAAAGAAGGTAAAAGCGAGCTGCTAACCGAAATGCGCGCGTGGCCATTCTTTGATAACCGCTTAGCAATGCTAGAAATGGTATTTATGAAAGCCGATACTTGGCTATCAAAAATCTACGACGAGCGCTTAGTGGAGCCAGAGCTACAAGAGCTAGGTGAAAAGCTTCGGGTTAAGTTAGAAGGCGCTAAAGCGGCCATTGTTTCGCTAGCACCAGACAACAAGCTATTGGCTAATCAAGCCTGGGTGGTTGAGTCACTTAATCTGCGTAACCCTTACATCGATCCTTTGCACGTATTACAGGTTGAGCTGCTAAATCGTTCTCGCGCTAACGAAGAACTTTGCCCAGTAGTTGATCAAGCCTTAATGGTAAGCATTGCCGGTATCGCTGCGGGTATGCGTAACACCGGTTAAATACTTACCTATTTAACCGTAGCAACCCCGCTTTACGCGGGGTTGTTTGTTCTTAGGCTAAGCTAATAGCCTTTACAGGGTACTTTTGCTGCTTGGCAGCGTTGGCTCATTGATAGCTAGGATGTCTTCAATGCAACAATACAAAGGGTGGTTATTTCTTGCCTCGCTGCTACTTTACTTGCTGTATGCCTTTGGCGTAATTGGCATTGGTTTAGCCACCGCAGTCACCTGGGCTGCCGCCTTGCTGTATTTACCTCAACTTAGCAAAGCTATTCGCATTCAGGCGGGTTGCTTGTTAAGCATTGGCATCGTATTGCTATTAATTGCAGCCAAGCAAAATACCTTGCTAAGTGCCTCCGACATACTCTCAATAAACCTTCCCTTGCTGGCGATGTTTAGCGCGGTATCTTTTCTCGCCTTAGCCAATCCAGAGAATCAACAAGACCCTTTACCTATTGGCAAACGCAGCATTGCCTCAACCGCCCTAGGTATGAATCTACTGGGTGCGGTAATCAATCTATCGATTGTATTCATTGTCGGCGACCGCTTAGCCAAACAGCAAGCTTTAACTAATGCCCAGCAAAAAGTATTAATGCGCTGTTTTTGTGCCGCAGCCTGGTGGTCTCCGTTTTTTATTGCCACTGCGGTATCCATTACTTACGCGCCCGGTATGCAATGGCTAGATGTACTGCTTCCGGGCGCCTTAATGGCGCTAATTGCCTTGGCTTTTACCACTGCCGAGGTATCGCTAAGAGAGAAAGACAGTTTTGCTGGTTACCCCTTGCGTCGAGAAAGCTTAACCATTCCCTTTGTGCTCGCCACCAGCGTGATTGCATTGCATTTCGCTTTCCCCGATTTCAGCATTATTTTGATGATCACCTGCCTAGCACCGATTGCAGCCTTAAGTTTTGCCAAAGGGAACTCAAAAGTACTCATTGCCAGAAACTTTGTTAGCCATCGCTTATCTAACGTTGGCAGCCAATACGTGTTGTTTTTAGCTGCTGGGGTATTCTCGGCGGGTATTAAAGCCTTGTTGCTGGCCTATCCAGAAACCTTAAGCCTGCACAACGTAAGCTTTAATCATCAAACCTTTGCAGTAGTGTTAGCAATGATGATTGTGGCCTGCATGTTTGGTATTCATCCAGTTATTAGTATTTCTTTAGCCAGCCCTTTGTTATTGCCGCTTAATCCAGAACCTAGTCAGCTTGGTTTTCTATTCTTAAGTTCTTGGGCAATATCCACCGGCAGCAGCCCGCTATCTGGCGTAGGCCTAACCATGATTGGCCGCTACCAATTCTCCACCAGCCAAATACTTAAAAACAACTGGTACTACGCCCTAATCATGTGGCTGATATGCTCTGGGGTAAATGCGCTGTTGATATAGCAAGGGTCGTGAGCATTAGAGTTAGTTCGTTTAACCTAAGCTTGAGAATTTGGCTTTAGCTCACTAATGGATATCCGTAGCCTAACTCATCTTTGCACCATTCAAGGTTAAAATACTATCTTCTCACTCCTGCCAATGCATTCATTTATGCAAGAAATGAAAATGATTTTGTCTATTTTTGAATGCTAACTTCTCTTTTAAAATAACTTCATCAACTCGTTAACACAGAAATGAAGGTTTGCTATGAGCACATCACAACTTATTCTCGAACTATCTCTTATCGGCAGTATGTTCCTTATGACTGGAGTTTTCCTTATTCGCAGCCACCAAAAAACTGACAGCGTAGGCACTAAGATTCAAAAGATTTTAACAGGCCTGCTAGGCGCATTTATGGTAATGGCAGGAACAGTTAAGTTTTTCGACCCCTTCACAAGCATGTTTACCACACAAATTGCACTGAGTGAGTTGCCTTTTCCTACACTTGCTCGCTGGGCTGGGCAATTAGGTGAGATCTTTGCTGGTTTGCTACTTCTAATCATAATGGTTGGGAACAGGGCATTGGCAACATCTATAGTAAACAAAGCGATGCAATTAGCCACTTTGCTAACAACTGTGATAATGATTGTTGCGGTCTATGTTCATCTACTACCAAATGTGCCAGCAGAGGTGTTACCACTTCAGTCAAAACCTCCAGTGATGACGCTAATCATCCTTAGTTTAGCTTGGCTAAATGCTTACCTTTACTTTCGTCAAAGTACCGCCAAGAATCAATAATACCAAAACGCCAAATTAGCGTGTCTAATTTGGCGTTTTTGATTCTGTTAAGCCTAGATGTAGGAGAACTATTTCTTCTTGGAATCGATTAATGCTAGAAACTCTGAAGATTGTCCAAAGCGACTAAAAATCATATCCCTAAAAGCAACTATTCGAGTGGCAATCAATTTTCGGTCAGCCCAAACCAAAAATGCCTTACCAGTAGGACACTCTACCTTAGGCAATACCTCAATGAGATCCCCCCTTTCAGCACGCTTTTCAAAAGCAGCTTTTGGCATCATACAGATCCCAGCACCAGCCAAAGTTGCATCGATATTTAACCGCAGGCTACTTACTGAGTATCTAGGAAGGTAAGGGATACGAATTGACTGCCCTTCTTCTTTTAGCTCCCAATAAGGAAGATTATTCCCAGATAACAATTGGTGACCCACTAAGTCTGCCGCTTGCTTTGGTTTACCATATTTTTCCAGATAGCTTGGTGATGCAGCCATCATCAGTGGCGATTCAAATAGCAGGCGTTGTATTAAATGACTTGCATGAGGCGGACTGGTTACGATGGCGAGATCAATCTGCTCATCGAAAAAACGTTCCGTTCCAGCACTAAATTGAATGTTTACAGATACCTCTGGATGAAGCTCCATGAATTCTATTGCCATCTTTTGCAAAAAGTTATCGGCAAAGGGCTCTGGACAAGAAACGCGAATTACCCCCGTTAGCACGGGCTGACTGTTTGAGAGTTGCGTCCATTCATTGTTCAACTGCATAAAGAGAGAGGCAAAGCGTTGGTAATACTCGTCTCCAGCGGTTGTTAATTGAAACAGTTTTGCATTTCGATGTACCAGCTTTTCCCCTAGTTTTTCCTCTAAGCTTGCTACGGCTCTTGATAAGGTTGGGGCAGAAACGAGGGTTTTAAGGCTGGCAGCGGCAAACCCACCACATTCTACTGATTGACAAAAAAGATAAAGGTTAGAAATGTCTTTTGCTTTCATGTTTGTTTGCCTTTGACGGTGAGTCTCAAAGTTAACCATTCAAATATGAAAGATTCAAGTTCAATGTTGTCTATTTTTGATTGAAAGGAGTAGCGCTAGTATAAACGCATCAGTTAGCCAAGCAGAGACAATCATGAAAAAGTTTCCACGTAAATTCCAATACCCTTTAATGGTTTCTATGGTTCTGCCAACGATGCTTTTAAGCATGCCGGCAATTATGGTTGCAAAGACACAAACAACCAATGGAAATTTCTTCGAGGCATGGTTAAGCGCAGTTTTCCAAATGGTGCCATCTGCACTGATAGTTTTAGCACTAGTTGCACCAGCAGTTCGACTGTTTGTCACCAGGGTGCTGCTTGAACCAGAACTAAAGTAAGAAAATTAATACCTTAGCAAAATAAAATAGGAAAGAACTATGAGCAACTTTACACTACACACAGCCGAATCAGCACCAGAGAAAAGCAAAGCAATCCTTGAAGGCGCACAGACACAAATGGGTATGGTTCCAGGCCTTTATGCAGTGATGGCTGAGTCTCCCGAAACCCTAAAGGCTTACACTCAGCTTCACCAGCAATTTACAAGCACCTCATTCGATGCGGAAGAACTTACTGTCGTGTGGCAAACTATCAACGTTGAGCATGAATGCCACTATTGTGTACCTGCTCACACGGGAATTGCCCACTCAATGAAGGTTAACCCGGCACTGACAGAAGCGCTGCGTAACGACGAAGCTATGCCATCCGACAAACTACAAGCACTGAAAAACTTCACACTAGCGGTTGTTCGTGAGCGCGGCAATGTATCTGAAACCGATTTAGAGGCATTTTACGCGGCGGGTTACGGTAATCAACAAGTGCTAGAGGTGATTCTTGGCCTGTCACAAAAGGTCATCAGCAACTACGTTAACCATGTAGCGCATACACCAGTAGACAAAGTATTTGAGAAGTTTACTTGGTCTAAAAAATAATTCAGATTGAGTAATACTTTATAATACCTCTGTTATCTATGGCCAAGGCATCCTAGACCTTGGCTTGTTTACTTAAGTGTACTGACTTAAAAGCCACCTTTGAGCTCAATTCATCCCCAACGCTATGTTTAGAGCGACTTCAGCTCTAACAGCAATCAGCCCAGAGACTAAATAGCCTAGCATTGCTAGGCTTTTATCTCTCAGCTGTATTAATAACTAAGCAGGCACTGCTTCTGCTGGGCGAACACCTAAAGTGTGGCAAATAGCGTAAGATAACTCCGAGCGATTAAGCGTATAAAAGTGAAAGTCTTTCACTCCTTCGCGCGATAATACTTTAACCATTTCAATGGCAACACTGGCGCCTACTAGGTTTCGAGTAGTTTGGTCATTCTCTAAGCCAGCAAATTGATTGTGTAACCATTTGGGCACTTTTACATTGGCAAAAGAGGCGAACTTTTTCAGGGTATTGTAATTAGATACTGGCAAAATACCGGGTACGATTTCCCCTTCAATGCCAATGGCTGCACAGCGGTCGCGAAAGCGCAGGTAGCTTTCTACATCAAAAAAGAACTGGGTAATGGCGCGGTTGGCACCGGCATCCATTTTACGCTTTAAGGCCAACAAATCGGCTTGGGCACTTTTTGCTTCTGGGTGAATCTCTGGATAAGCCGCTACCGAGATATCAAAATCGGCTTCTTCTTTTAACAAAGCCACTAAATCGCTGGCGTACATTTGCGGCTTGGCTGAACCTTCTGGTAAATCACCTCGCAGTGCCACAATGTCTTTAATACCGCTGTTCCAGTAATCGCGCGCAATTTGGCGCAGCTCATCGGGCGTTGAGTCGATGCAGGTTAAATGCGGTGCAGCTGCTAAGCCTGTGCGGTCTTTAATCGCTTTAATCACCTTGTGAGTACGGTCTCGAGTGCCGGAGTTAGCGCCGTAGGTTACTGATACAAACTTAGGTTTTAAGGTTTGCAAACGCTCGATAGACGACCACAAAGTTTGCTCCATGGTCTCGGTGGTTGGCGGGAAGAACTCAAAGGACACGTTAATATCGCGGTTAAGCTCACTTAAGCTTTGATTGAGTGTTTCGATTTGTTGCGCGTTGTGAAATCCCATTGACCTTCTCCGTTAAAGACATTTAGACGTCTATACCGCTAGATACTAAAGAGAAGATTATTTAAGTCAACGCTATTCATCTTAAACATAGCTTTAGATGAATTATTTTCAACATGGGGATTTTAGCCGCTAACTACTCGCTAAATATGCATTAAGACAGATAGTTAACTAACAGAATCATCTCAGCTATTCGAAAGGGGCGTATTGAATAAGATTAATCCACCACTCTTTAGTGCCAGAGGGCGTTTTTACAAACACATCATCGTCAACTTGTTTGCCGATAAGCGCCCGAGCCATGGGAGAGTCGATAGTGATGTAACCCAGCTTTGGGTCTATTTCATCGGTGCCTACAATGCGGTAGCGCACGATATCACCTTCATCATTTTCCAGCTCGACCCATGCGCCAAAAAATACTTTGCCGTTTTGTTGAGGGTGATGGTCAACGATTTCTAAGGCATCTAAGCGTTTGGTTAAGAACCTTAGTCGAGAATCGATGCGGCGAAGCTCTCGCTTGCCTTCTTTGTATTCCGCGTTTTCTGAGCGATCACCCAGTGCTGCGGCTTCGGATACTGCTTGAGTTACTTGAGGGCGTTTAACCTTCCACAAGTACTTTAATTCTTCATCGAGTTTATGCCAGCCAGGGCGAGTGATTAAATTGGTTTTCATAGCTACGTAGTTAAGTCTGCCTAAGCCGATTATAAACGACTTAGGCAGTAAACTCGCAAGCTTTAACTAAAGGATATGTGCTTGGGTGGTTTCTCGTTTCACCAGTTCAACCGGAGGAATACGGAAGTTATTGCTAGCACCACCATTTAGCATGTCTAAAATGGTTAAGGCGGCAGCATAACCGGTATCAAATATGGGTTGACGCACTGTAGTTAGCGGCGGAATGAAAAACGCCGAGCCCGGCACATCATCAAATCCAATCACCGAAACCCGCTCTGGCACTGGTCGCTTGGCTTTATATAAAGCCAACATTGCGCCATGTGCGGTTAAATCATTAGAGGCAAAAATAGCACTAAACTGACGCTTGTTGGTTAACAAACGCTGCACCGCATCAAAACCGCCTTGCTCGGTAAAATCGCCCTGCTCAACCAGCTGCAGCTTCACGGGCAAACCCGCATGCTCCATGGCCTGGCAATAACCTTCATAACGTTGCTGAGCGTCGGGATGCCCCTCGGCACCTTTAATATGCACAATCTCGCGGTGGCCCAATTGAATAAGATGATTGGTGGCCATGTAAGCGCCCACTGAGTTTTCAATCTTTATCGAACGTAAGCGGGCTGCTTCTAACTCACGGCCTAAAGCAACGATGGGTCTCTTCTTTGAAAACTCGACTACCTGTTCGTCACTCAACCCGCCAGTTACGATGATAATTCCATCCACCGAGCGCGATAACAGCAGCTGCATCGACTCCATTTCTTCTTCGCTATTCCAGTGGCCCGTTACAATAATATGTGAGTAACCTTGAGCCAGCAGAACTTCTTCAATTCCATTTAAAATAGATGAATAAAACGGGCTGTCTGGGTCTTGCACCAATACACCAATTGTCATGGTGCGGCTGCTAGCACTGGCTCCGGTTTGCTGGCCAGGTTTATAGCCAAGCTCAATCATTGCAGCTTGAATTTGCTTACGTTTTGCATCAGACACATAAGTGGTTTGATTCATAAACCGAGATACAGTGCTAGGTGAAACCCCAGCCAACGCAGCGACATCATAAACAGTTGAGCGTTGCTCTAATTTATTTTTATCTTTCACATTGATTCTCTGACAACTAACACTAGTTCGCATTATATCTCTCCCGGTGTTGCTAAATAGTGATAGCGACCTAGAAAGATATAACTCCCAGTCTCACTATAACCGTCTACTTAGCCAAGAACTTGTTTTCAATGATATTGAGCGTTAGAACGCCGTGACAGATCACATAATCTGCTGGTGCTTACACCCAAGTATCAGTAATTACTTAATTTTTGAAGCAATAAAGGCCGACATAATGTCGGCCTAAAATACTTAATTGTTATGGATTTACTTACTTGAGACGGTGTTCATCCAACACTGTAGTCACCCATACCAAAGGTGCATTCCAGTTGATGGTAATTTCGTTCAAGGTCCATGCGCCAATTTCATCGGCAAAACAAGTTTGGCCAACACAGCCGCCCTTCATACCTGCCGCAACTGGGTCGCTAAAGCTGATTGAATTTGGTCCACCCGATAACGCGCCTGGTGCCGGTTTTGGTGAATTAGCATCAGCTTGATGCGCCCAAAAACGGTGGTGCGGATTCTTAAGCGGGTTGCTGCCGTAACCAGTGATGTATGACTGATCAAGCGGGTTACGCCCTAAGATGTAATCCATGGCATGTATCAAAGCTTGCATGTACTTGCTGTCGCCACTGTAATCACTTGCATAGGTAAGGAAAATACCGCGATTCACTAAGTTTGAGTTAGACCCCCATGGATACTGCTCTGCGCTGTATGGAATGTGGTAGCCCTCTTTTGTCATTAATGAGCTGTATGCATCGGCAGTAGCAACAATCTTAGCGCGCGCTTTATCACGAGTTGCTTGATCTAACTTGCTAGGAACAAGAGCTAAGCTCAAGGTGCCTGCTGAACTTAAATCTTGCCAGAATAAGTCACCTTTAGCGGTTTCATCACCTACTGGCGCCGCTAAGAATGCAGGAGATGCTTTAGCTGCTTCTAAGTACTTAGATTCACCTGTAGTAATAAATAGCTCTGCCGCTGCCCAATAAAACTCATCAGCTAAATCAGTATCCCCGTAAGGGCCAGAGCCAGTGAAGTTATCGTAAGCGTATACTTCTGGGTGTTTATTGGCGGCTTGCCAAGCACGGCTTGCCGCAGTTAAACACTGAGCAGAGAAATCTGCATCAATATCTTTCCAAATACGCGCACACTGGGCTGCTGTTGCCGCTAAGTTTAAGGTTGCGGCAGTACTAGATTGGCCAACATGACGCTTTTGAGTATCTTTATGCGGCGGTAATGGCATACCGGTCCATTTCTCATCGGCTACCTTATGGAACGCCATACCAGAGGCGTCAATTTCGGTTAGCTTAAG
Source organism: Agarivorans sp. Alg241-V36 (assembly GCF_900537085.1). NCBI lineage: Bacteria > Pseudomonadati > Pseudomonadota > Gammaproteobacteria > Alteromonadales > Alteromonadaceae > Agarivorans > Agarivorans sp. Alg241-V36. The sequence continues at coordinate 32,681 of NZ_UNRE01000007.1, forward strand.
GGAACGAATGTTTTCTTGCTGGTTACCCACAGGCACCGATACTTTGCTGCCCTCTGGAATTTGCATCGCTAGCATGAATTCCATGTTCCAGCGCGCTTCATCCAATAGATCGTTAACACCATTGCCGGCTTCTGGCATCGGTTGCTTGCCATCGGCAAACGGTTCGCTAGCGCCTTCAATAAACTGCGAGCGCTCGTACAGGTTCATTAAGGTCCAGGTACTAATGCCGCCGTTTACCACATACTTACCGTGGTCGCCCGCGTCATACCAACCGCCAGTGAGGTCCATGTCAAAATCACAACCTGGCCACTTGTTGCCTTTGTCGTCGGTTTTGTTAAAGCAGCTCACTACATCTGGCACATGCCCTGCTGGGCGCGCCAAGTTTGGACGTTGTACAAACTCTGGCTTAATCTCGATACCGCTTCGGTTCTGGTAGAAGTAAGCTAAGGCATCATGTTTCAGCTCACTGTAAATATCGTCGGCGATTTTGAAAGGATGGCTAGTTTGACCATCCACATCTAATACTAAGTTTTCATGCTTGGTGGTTAAAGCAGAAAAATCAGCTTGATGCACTGTTTCGCCAGATGCAGCATTCACCCCAAATATTTTAGTTTTACCGGTAAGCAGGTGATTGCCTTCGGCGTCTTTCACTCGCCAAACGCGAGGCTGTTGTTCTTCGCTGCGAATCACCGCAATTTTTTCTGACTTGGGATAGAAGCCAATCTGGTTTAAACGAATATTAGGAATTTTGTTTACAATTACGAACGACTTACCTTTCACCGATATATCGCTAAAACACAGTACCGCTTCTTTTTGGGCTCCTAGCTGGAACTGAAACTCGGTTTTAGCATCACTCTTTTGATCTTGAGTGAACTTGAAGCTAAAGGATTTTGGCTCAGTGCCAATTTCTAATACTTGATTAAAGTATTGCGTATAAGGTGCACCATTATGCTGAATAAGTGCGGTAAAGGCCGTGTCTTTGTTGGCGCGCGCCACAAAGTCGATGGCATAGTCTTGGCCTTCTTCCAAACCAAATCCGCGCTGGCCTAAAATTACATCCCATGGGTTAGAGCCGGCACGCTTAATGTCCATACAGGCTTCGCCGTCTTTGGCTACTAATTCGGCACCGCTAGACCACCAGCCGGTGGTTCCATTGCTAAAATCAGTATTACTAAGCATTTCATCGCTAGCCGCTAGTGCTGGGGCACTGATTAAACTCGCCAATACAATGCTTTGGCTAATACGGCTTAAACTAAAATTGATAAGAGTCTTGTCGCTCGCGCTCATTTCGCTCTCCTTGAACTGAGGCATTAAAATCTAACTTCACTCTAATTCAGCAAGTCGGTTTTGTTGATGGGCTTAGCTCACATAACTATGACCAAGGGCCTGCAACAAAACGTATCTATGAAGTGCTTATGAAAAATTTGTCACGCTGTGAAATAGTTTTCACGCTATTAAGATTCTACATATTAACTTTTCTGCTTGATGCCAGTTAATAAGCGAATAAGATAGAGGGCACTTTCTTTTGCTGCAGCAAGCAGCGCCTCTAAAATTACATAAGCCCATGCAAAATTTAGAACAACAAATTGCTTCAGATATCAACGCACAAGCTCAACAAGTGAGTGCCGCCATTAAGCTTCTTGATGAAGGTTCAACGGTTCCTTTTATTGCCCGCTACCGTAAAGAAGTTACCGGCGGATTAGATGACGGGCAATTGCGCTTGTTAGAGCAACGCTTAATTTATTTGCGTGAGATGCAGCAACGTCGCAGCGCCATTCTTAAATCTATTGCCGAACAGGACAAACTTACACCGCAATTAGAACAAGCCATTAATGCAGCAAGCAGTAAAACTGAACTAGAAGATCTCTATCTTCCTTACAAACCCAAACGTCGCACTAAAGGGCAAATAGCCATTGAAGCAGGCATAGAGCCTTTAGCAGAGCTTTTGCTAAGCCAGCCAGATACCAGCCCAGAAAGCCTAGCCGAAGATTTTATTAATAGCGAAGCAGGTTTTACCGACAGCAAAGCGGTATTAGATGGCGCCAAGTTCATACTGATGGAGCGCTTTGCCGTTCAAGCCCCGCTGCTCGCTAAGCTTCGTTTATTCTTACAACAAAATGCCACGGTAAAGGCAGAGGTTATCGATGGTCAGCAACAAAATGGACAGAAGTTCCAAGACTATTTTGATTACCACGAAGCCATAGGAAAAATACCTTCTCACCGCGCTTTAGCCATATTGCGAGGGCGCAATGAAGGCATACTCAACCTAAGTGTAGAAGTTGAGCAAGAGGACGGGCTAAACCACCCTGCCGAGCAAATGATCCGCGACTATTTTGCTTTAGCCCCTAAAGGGCATGCTAGCGACCGTTGGATAGCCACCGTGGTGCAATGGACCTGGCGAGTAAAACTGAAACTACAACTGGAAACAGAATTGCTCAATCAGCTACGTGAACGTGGCGAAGACGAAGCAATTAGTGTGTTTTCGCGTAACTTAAATGATTTATTGATGGCAGCCCCTGCAGGGCCTAAAGCCACCTTAGGCCTAGATCCTGGCTTGCGTACTGGGGTTAAAGTAGCGGTGGTTGACGCTACCGGTAAATTGGTTGCCTACGACACCATTTACCCTCACGCGCCACGAAACCAATGGCAAGACTCGCTAAAGACGCTGGCGGGTTTAGTGACTAAACACCAAGTTAAGTTGATTAGTGTGGGTAACGGCACCGCCTCGCGTGAAACCGATAAACTGGCCGCTGATCTCATTGGCATGTTGCCACCGCAAGGTTTGCAAAAAGTAATGGTGAGTGAAGCAGGGGCCTCGGTGTATTCTGCCTCAGAGTTAGCAGCACAAGAATTTCCAGAGTTGGATGTGTCGATTCGCGGTGCGGTGTCGATTGCTCGCCGCTTACAAGACCCCTTAGCCGAGTTAGTTAAGATTGAACCCAAAGCGATTGGTGTTGGCCAATACCAACACGATGTTAGCCAAAGCAAACTATCACAACAATTAGACAGCGTAGTTGAAGACTGTGTAAATGCCGTAGGTGTAGATGTAAACATGGCTTCGGCACCTCTGCTAAGTTTTGTAGCGGGTTTAAACACCACCATAGCGCAAAACATTGTGGCCTACCGCGACGAGCACGGCGCGTTTAAATCACGCGCAGCAATTAAAAAAGTGGCTCGTTTAGGGCCTAAAGCCTTTGAACAAGCCGCGGGTTTTTTACGGATTAACCAAGCGAGAAATGCTTTAGATGGTTCGGCGGTTCACCCCGAGGCTTATCCCGTAGTACAGGCCATTGCTGAGCATAGCCAGTGTGAAGTTAGCCAGTTGATTGCTAACGGTGAGCGCTTAAACAAACTCGACCCGAAACAATTTACTAGTGACAAATTTGGTCTACCCACTGTAACCGACATTATTGATGAGCTTAAAAAACCTGGTCGCGATCCTCGCCCAGAGTTTGCTACCGCCACCTTTAAAGAGGGTGTAAACACCATTAACGATCTAAAGCCAGCCATGCTGTTGGAGGGCGTTGTGACCAACGTAACTAACTTTGGTGCCTTTGTTGATGTTGGCGTACATCAAGACGGTTTGGTACATATCTCCTGCTTAGCCAATCACTTTGTGAAAGATCCTCATCAAGTGGTTAAAGCCGGCGATATTGTTAAGGTAAAAGTGCTGGAAGTAGAAGTACAACGTAAACGCATTGCCCTTAGCATGCGCTTAGATGAAGACGTCCGCTCTACTCCATCTACAAACAAAACAAAACCAACACCCAATAAGCCTCATTCAGCCAAAAAGCCGCAAGCTAGTGCGCCGATAAATAGCGCCTTTGCAGATGCTTTTGCTAAAGCGAAGAAATAAATGTAAGCAGAGAAATAGATTAAGCTTGTAAGCTTAGTTGAGATTGCGGCCTAAAGGCCGCAGCGCTGCTATAGCGCTGTTCAATGGTTTGATTACGCTGCGCCATTTGCTGTGCGATATCGGGATAGCGTTGTTGCAAAGCTTGAGCATTTTGCTGCTCTCGCGCTTGCTGTGTAGGTTCAAACTCGGCACCTTCGGCAGCAATGGCGCCAAAGGCTGAAGGTTGTTCGTCTGATGCCAGCAAACCTGGCGGTTGCGCATGATTAAGTTCGCGCTGTGCTTCGGCTGCTTTTTGTTGAGCCTGAGCGGCTACTTGCCGATCTTGCGAGGAAGGCTCTGCGGGTGCTAGTGCCGCCCGTTGCACCTGCTCCATTTTAGCAATGGTAGCTTGTGGGTCGTCGGGGATTTCACTCACATCGATAGACACTTCACCGCCTACCGCATATTGCTTTCCATCTGGGCCACGTTCAAACTCAAAAGAGGCGGCACTGGCGTATTGCCCACCTACCGCTTGGTGTTGCGCTTCGTGGGTGCGTACTTCTTGGTCGCGCGCACTTAGCTCATCAACTTTCTTCTGTTCGCTTTCGCTAAGCTCGTTTTGGCCTTTTTGTCTGGCGCTAGGTTGATCTGAACCGGACTGTTCTTGACTGCCTTTTTGCTCGTCCTGTTTACCCTGCTGCTCCCCTTGTTGCCCTTGACCCTGCTGCGCTTCGCGCTCATTAATCTTAGCTTGCTGCTGTTCTTGAACTTGCGATTGCGGATATTGGGCCGTGGCTTGCGGTTTGCTGCGGTCTTTCTCAGCGCCTACCTCGGGCTCTTTGGCAAAACTGGCCACTTCTTTGGGTTGAGCAATCACCTGTCGCAGCTGATTATCGCGACGGGCTGAATCCGTAGGTGGGGCTAAGGTATTGGGGAAAACATTAGGCAAGCTAACATTGATATTCATATTAGGCCTCTACATCCAGTAAAGTGCCTAACAATTTAGATTCGGTTTGTATTATCTTAGCGCCCGCTTTTGCGTAAAGCTCTGCTTGGCTAAGGCTAACCATGGCATCGACCACTTCGTTCTGTTGCGGTTCACGCTTTGCCGCTACTTCGGCAAGTGTTTGAGCACTTTCGCTAACTTGCTGATTTGCATTGGCAATAATTTGAAAACCGCTACTTGCTGCGCCAATTTGCATATTGCCCTCCGCCTAGTTAGTTACAGCCTCAATTATGGATAGCTTTAATTCTAGCAAATTGCTTACTTTTACACCACTATGCTGCGCGCAAAGCCGAGGACTTTTTCGGCAAATAGCTGCTTCTCTGAAATGAAAGGGGCATGCGAAGAACTGGCAAATAGGTATTGAGTTGCCGCGGGATGAAGCTCGGCATGTTGATGCATGGCAGCCTTTGGCACCAAGGCATCGCTGCGTCCATAAAGCTGCAACCAAGGCATAGAGATCTGCGCTAACTCATCACGTAAATCTTGGCTTTGTAATAGGCCCAAGCCCTGCTCTAAGGCGCTAAGTTGTGGCAATGGTCGGCTTGCCAGCAGCTCTCGCAGCTGCTTGATATCTTGCTTAGCTTGATCGCTTCCCATGGCTTGAATCGCCAAAAACTGCTGTAAGGTCTTTTTAAAATCTTGCTGTAAACCGCCAGCAAAACCATCGAGCACTTTCGCCTGAATTCCTGGCCACTCCGATTTAGCAATAAAGTGGGCCGAGCTGGCCACGGTAATAAGACCAGCAACCTGCTGCGGCTGATGAATGGCCGCATATTTAGCGACTAATCCACCTAAAGACCAGCCTAACCAAATAGCCCGCTCGGGCACTTGAGCGGTTATCGCCTGCACCATGCCATCTAAGCTAAGCGGTTCAATGGCAGGAGAATGACCAAATCCAGGCAAATCCACCAGATATACGCTGAAATGCTCGGCGAGTAGCTCGGTAACCGGCTGCCAAACAGCGCCGTTTAAGCCCCAACCATGAATAAGAATGAGCGCAGGGCCAGAGCCATGACGTTCAAAATGCAATTTGCTCATCTACACTTAACTACTCACTAAAAAGGATGCTCATGTTAACCAGATTTCACGCCGCTTTAAACTCCCGCTTGGTATTGTCTGATCACTGCGATTTTTGTTTTCAAAGCAAAGCGCTCGATCAAGCTTGCTGCGACAGCTGCAGCAAGTTGTTGCTAACGCCAAGCCAACACCGCTGCGAGACCTGTTATTTGCCCCTAGCTGAGCCAGGAATATGCGGCGAGTGCCAAGGCAACATTCCTTATTACGACCAGGTAGTTTGCTTAAGTGACTATCAATGGCCAATAGAGCCGGTGATTAAAGCCTACAAATATGCCAAACAGCAGCATTTAGCTAAGCCGCTAAGTCAGTTGTTTTGGCAACATATTCAACAAACTCAAGCTCCCTTGCCCGAAGCTTTTTGCCCTGTGCCCTTACATTGGTTTAAGCAATGGCAACGCGGTTTTAACCAAAGTGAAGTCTTATGCAAGCAATTAGCAAAACATGCAGCAAAACCAATGCAAAAGCCCTTTGCTCGTAAGCATTATGGCTCAAGCCAAGCTGGACTAAACCGCCGCCAGCGGCAAAGAGCCTTGGCCGCCAGTTTCAATTGCCAAGATACGCTTAGCTATAAACACTGGGTAATAGTTGATGATGTTGTAACTACCGGCAGCACCGCCAATGTGCTAGCTAGGCAACTTAAAGCTGCCGGTGCTGAGCGAGTCGATATCTGGGCTATTGCTCGTACCCCAAAACCTTCACAACGAAGATAAGATCTCGCAACACTAGCAGCGCTGTTTAAAAAGCCGTACAATAAACCTTAGTATTTTAGTCAGGTATCGAGGAAGCAGATGGTATCGATCTCAGAAACAGCTCAACAGCATTTTGTTAAGTTGCTAGAACAACAGCCTGAAGGCACCCATATTCGTGTATTTGTGGTTAATCCTGGTACACCAAGCGCAGAGTGTGGCGTATCTTACTGCCCACCAGAGTCAGTAGAAGAAGACGATACAGCGCTACAATTCGACGGCTTTAAAGCCATGGTTGATACCGCGAGCGCGCCGTTTTTAGAAGAAGCTGAAATTGACTTTGTAACCGATAAAGTCGGTTCACAACTTACCCTTAAGGCACCTAACGCCAAGATGCGTAAAGTGGACAACGATGCTCCATTGATTGAGCGCGTTGAATACACCATTGAAACTCAGGTTAACCCGAACTTGGCCTCACACGGTGGTAAAGTTAGCGTGATGGAGCTAACCGAAGAAGGCGTGGTAGTACTGCAGTTTGGCGGCGGTTGTAATGGTTGTAGCATGGTAGACGTAACCTTAAAAGAAGGCATTGAAAAGCAGTTGCTTGAAGCCTTCCCTGGTGAGTTAACTGGCGTTAAAGATGTGACTGAACACCAAGCAGGTGAGCACTCTTACTACTAGAACGCCGCAACCGCAAATAGCAAAAAGGTAGCTTAGGCTGCCTTTTTTTATGGCGTTATTAGCTGCCAATCGGCGACTTTGCTTTGTAAAAAGCCTGATTGTTGATAAGCCTGAGTGATGACTCCTCGGCGTTTTAGTTCTGTTAAACCCTTCTCTAGCGCTAAAAATACCCGACGATTATCAACTGCCGAGCGGCTAATCACAAAGCGCCTAGAATCTTGCAAACCCAGCTTAATACCCGACAAAGGCTTTAGGGTTACGCCAAAGGCTTGCAAGCTCATTTCTTCACTGGCTTGAAACGGTGCCAGTAAGGCATCGGCCCTGCCAACATCAACCATCTTTACTTGGCTCTGCCATTTAGTGGTATGCATGCGTTGATTAAAGCCCAGTATTTCCAAGGTGCTCCAATCTACCGACCATTGCTTGTTAGACACCACTTTAAGCGCTTTTATTTGGTCTAGAGTAAGTGAAGATTGCTTCAACATTGGGCTGCTGTTTTTGAGGTATAAACCTACCTCAAACTCGCCTTGCTCAACCACCGGCTGAGTTTGCAGTAAACTTGGATGAGCGCTTATGTCGCTGGTAAACATTGTAGTTGCACTGGCGACTACGTCCCCATGGCTTAGTAAACGCATGGTTCGCTGGTAACTGTCTACTTCGCTAAAATAAATGGGTCCTTGCCAACCACCAAGTCGCAGCGCTTGGCTAAACAACACCACTTCAACAACATCTCTGCGGCTATGAGTACCAGAAAAATCTTGGATAGCAGCCGGATCGCGGCCAGCGAGAAACAGTAAATAGTCTTGATAAACATCGGAGGGAACGACAACTTTGATGGCAGCAGCGTAGGAAATACTGCTAACCAAAAGCAAGGCTAAAGCGAGTAAGGCTTTACTCGCCTTTTTGCGACCTCGCCAAAAGATCCATAGCGGCAGTTTGCACGGATTTGTTTTCATAAAGTACTTGGTATATTTGCTCTACAATTGGCATTTCAACACCAACTCTTTCAGCTAACAAGTAAACTTCTTTAGTATTGCGAAATCCCTCAACAACTTGACCAATTTCTTGCTCAGCTTGCTGTTTGTTTTTACCTTTACCCAAGGCTAAACCAAATCGGCGGTTGCGACTTTGGTTGTCGGTACACGTAAGAACCAAATCACCTAGGCCAGCCATACCCATAAAGGTTTCGGCATCAGCGCCTAGCGCTTTACCCAAGCGTGTCATTTCGCGCAGTCCACGGGTGATTAGAGCGGTTCGCGCATTTGCGCCAAACCCTAATCCATCGGCCAAACCGGCGCCAATGGCAATAACGTTCTTAACTGCGCCACCGAGTTGCACACCAACAATATCGTTATTGGTATAGACCCTAAAGCTGCGTTCACAGTGCATCACTTTAGCTAGGTAACTAACAAAGTCAGCATCTGAAGAAGAGGCAGAAATTGCGGTTGGTAAACCGGCTGCCAGCTCTTTAGCAAAAGTAGGCCCAGAGATCACCGCCAGAGACACTTGTTCGCCCAAAGCATCAACGGCCACTTCAGACAATAAATGTCCGGTATTCGCTTCTAAACCTTTGGTTGCCCAGGCTACTCGCGATTGTTCGCTTAACATTGGTTTTATCTGACGCATTACATCAGCAAAAGCAAAGCTAGGCACTACCACCAGCAAATTGTCACTTTGCGCAACCGCGGTGGCTAAATCAGCTTCTAATTCCAAGCTCTCGGGGAAACTTACCCCTGGCAGAAAATCTTGGTTTTCACGGGCTGCATCAAGTGCAGCCACGTGCTCAGGCTCATGACCCCATAACACAGTACGTTGTCCATTTCGGGCAATCGCAATTGCCAACGCGGTACCGTATGAGCCTGCGCCCAATACGGTCATAGTAGCCTTTGAGTTAACCATTAAGCGTCAGCTTTAGCCGCTTGCTGTTGTTCTGCTTGCTGTTGTACGTAGTTAGCAAACAAAGCATCAAAGTTAACTGGCGCTAAGTTAATTTGTGGGAAAGAACCACGGTTAACTAGGTTAGATACAGCTTCACGCGCATATGGGAAAAGAATGTTAGGGCAGTAAGCGTTAATTGCATGAGCAAGTTGTGGCTCAGGCATGTTACCTAGAGTGAAGATACCACCTTGGTGAACTTCACATAAGAATGCAGTCTGTTCGCCAACTTTAGCAGTAACAGTAAGTGTTAGTACCACTTCGAATACGTTGTCAGCTAGTTTGTTGCTAGTAGTGTCTAGGTCAACCTTAACTTCTGGCTTCCACTCTTGTTGAAAGATTTGTGGCGAGTTAGGCGTTTCAAAAGAAATATCTTTTGTGTAAATACGTTGAATTGCAAATTCTACTTGTGGTGCTTCAGTGGTTGCTGCTTCAGCCATGATAATTACCTTTAATACATTTATTTAAAATTGCTTAATCGCTAGAGAGCTAGCCATTAAAACTCGATCTTACTTCTTAGTGATCGGTAGGTTTGCTGATTTCCAATCGGTCATGCCGCCGCGTAGGTTATACACTTTCTCAAAACCGCCTTTAACCAGAGCGTTAGCCGCTGAGCCTGAACGCATCCCTGTTTCACATACAACGATAATGGGGTTGCCCTTTAAATTTTCAATAGGCTTAAAGTTATTAGCTTGTATTTGGGTTAAAGGAATGTGACGTGCGCCCGCAATATACCCTTTTTTGTACTCGTCGTTAGTCCTTACATCCACCACTACTGCATCTTCTTTATTGATGAGCAAAGTAGCTTCGTGATTGCCTACCGAGGTAACCTTCGACAGCATTGGTTGAATAAAGGTGTAGATAACGGCACCGAACAAACCTACCCAAGCGAATGAAATGATAGGGTTATTTCCGACAAATTCGACAACTTGCTGCATAGTATGACAATTCCAGTTAAGCAAATAGTTAGTGATATTGGGGCGAGAGTATACACCTGAGCGCGAAGAATAGCAGCTCTCAAGCGCGCCAAACCTCGCAAATTGACCTAAGATTCATACACCAGAACAAATCTGAGCAAAAACAACTAATCTCGGTTGATTTGCGCTCAATCAGGTGACTCAGACAAAAAATGTAGTAATATTTCACTAATTCGTTTTTCACTTAAACATTTACCGATTGAGGAAATTGCAATGTCTGCAAGCAAAAAGCCTTTAGCACTAGTTATTATGGACGGCTGGGGCTACCGCCAAGACAGCGCCAATAACGCTGTAGCAAACGCCAACACACCAGTATTAGACAACCTTTGGGATACTGCTGCCAGCACCCTAATCTCAGGTTCAGGCCTAGATGTAGGTTTACCAGACGGACAAATGGGCAACTCAGAAGTTGGCCACACTAATATCGGTGCAGGTCGCGTTGTATACCAAGAGCTTACCCGTGTTGGTAAGTCAATTACAGACGGTGATTTTTTCACTAACGAAGTATTAGTAGGTGCGGTAGATAAAGCCGTAGCAGCTGGTAAAGCCGTTCATATCATGGGTCTACTTTCTCCAGGCGGTGTTCACAGCCACGAAGATCACATGCTAGCGGCGATTGACTTAGCAGCTAAGCAAGGCGCAAAAGAAATTTACTTACACGCTTTCTTAGATGGTCGTGATACCCCACCACGCAGCGCGCAAGGTTCAATCGAAAAGTTCGACGCAAAATTTGCTGAAATTGGTTCTGGTCGTATTGCTTCTTTAGTAGGTCGTTACTACGCAATGGACCGTGATAACCGTTGGGAACGTGTAGAAGAAGCTTACCAATTGCTTACCGAAGGTAAAGCAGAATACAGCTACGCTAACGCTACCGAAGCACTAGCGGCAGCTTACGCGCGTGACGAAAACGATGAGTTTGTTAAAGCCTCTGTTGTGGGTGAAAGCGCAGCCAGCATTAACGATGGCGATGCAGTATTGTTCATGAACTTCCGCGCTGACCGAGCGCGTGAAATTTCACGTTGTTTTGTTGAGCAAGACTTTACTGGTTTTGAACGTGCAAAAGTGCCAGCTTGTGCATTTGTAACCCTAACTCAATATGCGGCAGACATTAAAGCCCCTTGTGCTTATGGCCCAACAGACTTAGTGAACACCCTAGGTGAGTGGCTTGAGAAGAACAACAAAACCCAGCTACGTATTTCAGAAACTGAAAAATACGCGCACGTAACTTTCTTCTTCAATGGCGGTAAAGAAGACGCCTTTGTTGGTGAAGATCGCGAACTTATCCCTTCGCCAAAAGTTGCCACTTACGACCTGCAACCAGAAATGAACTCGGAAATACTAACCGACAAGTTTGTTGCAGCGATTGAAAGCGGCAAATACGACGTAATCATTTGTAACTACCCTAACGGCGACATGGTTGGCCACACTGGCGTATACGATGCAGCAGTTAAAGCTTGTGAAGCAGTAGACAAGAGCATTGGTCGTTTGGTTGAAGCGCTAGATAAAGTTGGCGGCGAATGTTTAATTACTGCCGACCACGGTAACGCTGAGCAAATGGTTGACCCTGCAACCGGTGGCATCCACACTGCTCACACCAACCTACCAGTACCATTCATTTATTACGGACGTGAAGCAAGCCCAGTTGAAAACGGTCGATTAAGTGATATTGCACCAACAATGCTAAGCTTGATGGGCATGGAAACTCCAGCAGAAATGACTGGCAAGGTATTGATGAATTTGAAATAATGGCTTGATGAAAGAGCCTATTTCAGCTTCGAAAAAAGGCGCTAGTAAGCGCCTTATTCGCCTGTTAAACGCCAGCCTTATTGCTGGCGTTTTGCTATTGCTCTGCCCGCCACTGCACGCCAACGAACAACAACAGTTACTTGACGTTCAACAGCAACTCAAACAGCAGCAACAACAGCTTAAAAAGCGCAAGAGTGACATTAGTAAAGCGCAAGAGCAGCTAAGACAATATGAATTAGCACTGGCAGATTCGAGCCAACAACTACGCAAGCTCAACAACCAGCTTTCCCATTCCAAAATAGAACAGCAACAAATTCAGCAACAAGAAAAGGCCCTAGAACAGAAGCTAGCTCAGCAGCAGCAAGCACTTAAGGCGCAAATCAACAGCGCTTATCGCTTAGGTAACAGCGATTACATGAAAATGCTGTTAAACCAGCAAAATGCCGCAGATCTTGAGCGAATGTTAAGTTACTACCAGTATTTGGCCAAAGCCCGTAGCAAAGCCCTAGAGCAAGTTAATTTCCAGCAGCTCGAGCTAAGCAAAGTACAGATGCAACTGGCCGAGGTGCAGCAACAACTTGAAGGCTTGGTAGCCCAGCAAAAACAAAAATTGGATCAACTACAGTCTCAACAGAATCAACGTAAACAACAGCTGGCTAAACTCAATAAGCTACAAAACACCGAGCAAAGCCGCCTAGAGCAGTTGCAGATTAATGAACAGCACTTACAGCAAGTAATTAGTGACCAAATAGAACAACAGCAGCAGCTTGCTCTTAAACAAAATTTAGATAAAACTCCGCTTACTGGCTTAGCTAAGGCTAAAGGTAAACTCCCTTGGCCCCTTAAAGGCAGAGTGCTACACAGTTATAACAGTAAAAATCAGGGACAAACCCGCTGGCAAGGCATAGTGATTGACTCCCACCCTGGCACCAAAGTAACAGCGGTAGCTTCTGGCAATGTAGTGTTTGCCGATTGGTTACGCGGTTATGGCCTAGTGGTCGCCATTGATCATGGTGAGCAATACCTTAGCTTTTACGGCTACAACCAAAGCTTAAATGCAGAAATTGGCGAGCGAGTAAGCGCTGGCCAAACAGTGGCTTATGCCGGTAATACTGGCGGTCAAACAACCAACGCTTTGTTCTTCCAAATTCGCCACAAAGGGCAGACCCAAGACCCGCGTAAATGGCTAAAATAATTCTACTTTGCCTCAGTATGCTAGCAACAGGTTCAGCTGTAGCTGCCCAGCTAAGCATCATCATTGATGATGTCGGTAACAGTGCCCGTGACTTTGCCTTATTAGACCTTCATCCAAACATTACCTTAGCTGTGCTTCCATCAAGTCCCTATGCCAAAGAGATTGCCGAACAAGCTCAGCAACAACAACGTGAAATAATGCTGCACCTGCCAATGCAGGGAAGTGGCACCATTGCTTTAGGGCCTTATGGCTTGCCTGATAATTTGGAAGAAACAGCCTTTAAACAGCGGGTAGAAGCAGCCATTAATGCATTTCCCGAGGCTAGCGGTTTAAACAACCACATGGGCAGCCAACTCACCCAACTGCCCACAGAAATGCACTGGTTGATGCAAGTGCTAGCCAAACAAGAGTTGTTTTTTGTAGATAGTCGTACCCATCTGGCCAGCATTGCCCAGCAAACTGCTCGGGTATATCAGGTGCCCAATTTAAAGCGCCATGTATTTCTTGATCACCAAGATAATCCCGTAGCTATTGAGCGCCAATGGCAAAAAGCCTTAAGCGTTGCACGTAAATATGGCCATGCAGTGCTGATCGCCCACCCCAGACCGCATTCGGTAGATTTACTCAATCAACTGAATTTACCGGAAGATGTGCAGCTAGTGGGCGTTGCTCAGCGCTTGGCTTTATTAGCGCCAGAAACAGCGACTGAACCAAGCATCCGTTTAGTGGGTTCAGAAGATCCTCTGGTGCAGCCTGTGCACAACAAACCGCTTTAGAACGCAACAGCACCAAGCTATAGGATTAGGCGGTTTGCTTCTCTAAGTAGATGAGATTATCCATGGCTTGTTGCTGAGTAGTGCCACACAGCCAAGCTGCCGCTTTAAAGTCACTGCAAACTTTAGGTCGCTCAGCTTTACCAAAAATAGCGCACAAATTATCAGCATTTAAATGAACACAACGCTCACCCGCTACTTTATTTAATGAGCTAATAGACGGCGCAATGCAACAGGCACCGCAACCTAAACGACACTGCATAACAGGCTCTCCAAAAAAGGGCGGCTAGTGTAGCAAAATACTTCTGCAAAAATCGACGTTTATTTAAACAAAAAAAGCAGCCTTAGTAGGCTGCTTTTTTGCAGTTAAACACTTAAAGCTAATGTAATTTACGGAGATTCAAACGCCCAGCGACATCTTCTTCTTTATCATAGAAGTAAGTTTCACCATCTGAGCTAGTAACCCCTGTTTTAAAAACTACCTTACCTTCAGTCTCCGTGTCGACAATCAATACCGGCGGCGACAGAACACCATTTACTTTCTCATGTGAACTATCTTCTTTAATAGGGTCATCACCCCACGGTTGGTCGGGGTCACCTTTACCTGGGTTGTCAGTTTGACCGCTGTATAGGTCTACTTCCATAAACCAACCATCACCACCAGCTTCACAAACATTAGTCGACGGTAGTAGAGTTGTAAAAGACAATTTGCTACCAAATAGCAAACTATTAGTCACTTGTCTCTCGCCATAGTTTTTCGACTGGGAGTTAGTGGGGTCGGCATTACCATTAGCGGAATCAATTAAGTCTAAGTACCAACCATTATGCATGTTCCAATTAATTTCATTGGTTGTTAGTAAACGCTTAGTTTCTGTTTCGCGAGCGATAGCCTGACGAAGCAAGGTTTTACCGTTTATATCTGTTGTGTAATCAGAGATTTGCCCAACCAACTGGCGCGTATTGCTTAGAGAACTATCAGATTGAAGCTTATCCCATATTGCATACACTGTTTGGGTTGGCTCCCCGATACTATTTGTATCGCTAATTTCCAAGTACTTACCAGTACCAAAAGCAACTAACACACCTACATCTTGTGGGCGCCCATTAGGGTGCGCACCAACAGATGGCTTAGTTGTAATTGCCTGAGCAATATACTTGCCGTCTTCTTTGTTAGGGCTGGTAGCTGTGAACAATGGTTTGTCATCGTGAGCAACACCCCAATCATCAGAGTCATCGCTACTAATATCAAATGCCCACATGTTACCAAACAAATCTCCAGCATAAATCCTATCTACAACTCCATCCCCATCAAGATCTACCACAGCAGGGCTTGCTAAGGCGTTTGGTCTATCTAATCCAGTAGGGTCTTGTTGACTTCCTACCTTTAAGGTTTCTATAAGTTTACCGGTTTTCAAATCTGCAATGTATATAGCACCTTCGGGGTCAGTAGAGTTATAACCATTTTCGAAAACAACCCCAACATCGCCATTTGCCAATTCTACAATTGCAGGTTTAGTCTGGCCGTAACCTAATCCACTGTAACCAGTAGTTGTTTCATCTATTTCCCACTTAATTTTGTTAGAGTTAGCATTATTCATGTTAGTGACATTAAGAGCATATAAACCTTTAAAACCATGCCCTAAGCGCCCTACAACATAGGTTTTGTCGTCTAGAGTATATGCGGATGTGGCACCATCAACATAATACTGATGCTCATAACTGCCTTTAGTTAAACGTCCCAAACCTTGAATGGCCTGACTAGGGATATAAGCCATTATTTCATCACCGGTATCCACATCAATAATATGAACCATGCCATCGTTAGCGCCAAAAACTAACACCGGTTTCTTAACAGAGTGTCCTGTAGCAGCCCCCACATATAAGGGGATAGAGTTGATAACGTCCCCTAACGCGCTTAAGCGCTTACGCATAACATAGCTTGTCGACGCACCCTCGTGAGTCCGTTCACCTTTGAGGTAATTAATTACCGCCTCTAAATAGCTTAGCTTTTCACTGTCGTCATTACTGCCAGTGTATTCGCTTAACAAATCGGTTATTTGAGTCTTGCTAAGTGTGGTGTCGCCTCCATCCAAACTGCTCGGCACATCAAAAGCAACGGCCTTTTTCGTGTTTGAATTAATCGTGTATATTTTCCGACTAGCGAACCCTTGCTTGTCAAGTTGAGTTGCCGCACTCCACACAGCGGTAGTTTTGAAGCCACCATTCCCATCAGTTTCGAAAGCTTTTACATCGCCACTCCAATACTCACCATCAAAAGTAGATTGGTATAGCTTTGTATTGGTATTTAAAAAGGTATTGCTAAATACAGGAGGGTTACCCGATTTGGTACCTGTGGCAATTTTTTCAAATGCGTTACCCAGTTGCTCACCTAGTTGACCAGCGTTGGTTACAGGGAAGTAATTGTCGGGCTCACCTGCCACTTCTTTATCCCACTCACCAGCCTGGGGTAAATCATCATTCGACTCATCATCAAATCCTCCCCATTTAGCGGCTAGCCATAAGGGTGAGGGTAAAAATTTACCTGATGATGAACCCGGGAAAAAATTACGGGTCCGTTCGGTTGGCATCGGAGAGGCATTATCTTTAGCCCATTCCCTAGAGTTGTTAGGATAAGGAGATTCTTCCTCATTAGGTGTGTCTAAATGGTATGTGGTATATACGCCATTTTTACCTCGAATATCTAGATAAATACCATCTTTCCCGTCTGTACCCGAGATAATATAACCCGCATGCATTTGATAAGCAGTTGCAAAATCAACTTTTTTTAGCGTTAATTGCACTCCCTTCTTGCCATTTGTACAATCTGCGTCGTAAGCATTAGGGCATAAACCACTCAATACTTTATAGCTATACTCAACAATCATGTCCATTTCATGATCAGCACCTTGCTCTACGTCTTCGTAGTTCACTCGGAATGTGCCAGAATCACTCTCGAGCTTATCAACATACACATCCACGATGGTGCTGCTTGGCTGAAATGAGTTTGTCCCACTAGGGACAGTGTTTCCATTGTATTCACCACCTACAGTTTTAGCAAAGGGAACAATTGTGATAATTTCCCCGTCGATATCTACTTTGATCTCGGGAAAAGGGGAAGATAAACCAACTACCGTTGTTTTAATATTTTGCTTGCCATTACGCTCAGGGAACATGTCATGCTTGTTACCATAGTAAGCCGCAGCAACCGAGGTATAACTACCCTTTAAAGTCGGCCCTAAAGGCGCTAAACCACGGGCTGCATGTAAGCTGGTTATTTTTTTAGGAGTGGGGGCTTGGTCGGCGTTATTTACACCCTTCTCAACCACTTCACCAATAAAGAACTTTTTATCTGCATTAGCTGTACCCGAGATATTTTCGTGATCCCCCACAGTTGCTAGTAACTTAGCAGTAGAGAACCCCCCATTATGAGTCATTGAATTTAAAGTCCCTGCCCAGGTAACATCATTGCTATCGAAATCCTGCGCTTCTGGTAATGAGTCAGAATCGAATGTTGGAGATACATCACTAATAACTAAATTATGGGCACTGGCACAATACCGCTGAGAATCACGGAATGAGTTGGTTGTTTCTGATGGATTGCCATTTTCATCAACACGTTGGTAGGGGTCTTCCCACACACTAACATTAGGTAAATCCAGTGCGGTATCGATTGTGCCACCACCTGCAAATGTGTCTGAAGGCGTTGTTTCACCATAAAAGTAACGTAAGCTTTCAAACAGCATTTCACCGATAGGATTTCCCCAGGAAACACACTCACCATCGGAAATACTTTTATCAACAATCCAGCCGCAGTTGGTGTTGTAGGCATGGTTTTCACCACTCCCTGTATAATTAAAACCATAAATACGAATTTTGTTTATGGTGTCAACAATGCCGCGGCTTGAGGTTTTAAAGATACCGCTGTTAGATTCAATTTCATTGCTAAAATCACCAACAGCTTTGCGTAGTACACCTCCAGACAAGTTTTTATCATAGCTACCTGTAAGTAAGCCAAATTGAATTTGACCATTTTCACCGTAGTCATGTAATAAACCAGTAGGTTTATAAGCACCGCTGGCATACCTTTTACAATGGTCTTCCAACCAATCCTCATTACACACTTCAACTTGAACGGTATAAGTTTTAGACTCCTTGTCCTTCACTGCACCATTATTTTCAGAGAGTACCGGACGATGCGATGTTGCCCAACTCCATATATACCCTGTAGCTTCTTCATAAACTCTTAACTCTGGTAAGCCGCCCTCACTAAAGGTTGCTGTACCAAAGAACAAGCTCGTTGTTTTTTCTTCATCCATATCAAATGGCGTGTAATCAGAGATGTTATAATTTTCTGTAAGCGTATTCTCTTTATTTTTCTTTTTGTTATAACTTTTACCCCATGAGTGGGCATCTCTTGGGATAAATGCACGCTCCAATACAGTACGGCTGTCAGTATCAACAACTCTGTGCCCGCCATAAAGTACTACGCGTAATGCATCCATACGGGTAGTGGTGAGGTAATTAAGAAAATCCCCACTCCAATTATTACCGGTACAGGTTTTAGTTAGCTCATTGGAAACTCCAGCAACAGGTACAAATAAAGAGCCACTATTTGAATCATCTTCATCAGCGAGGCCATACTTATAACAGAGGTGACTATCAAACAATCCGAAGTAATCATGTTTTGACGGCGAAAAATCAAGGTCAATATTATCGTCACCCTTTATCGAAGAGTAATCATTGTATACTTCGTAAAACAAACTATGGTCACGGCTCATTACCAACATTACCATTGGTGGCAAGTACTGAGCTACATATAGAGGTTTCGTTGCCAAAGCCAGGTTGTTTGCACTAGTAGCGCTCGCACTCAATCCTAAACTGAAGATAGCCAGCTTAAGCAAGCTCTTTACCGTACAAGGTCTGTTATAATTAGCCATGTTCACTACCAACACTCTCCATTGCTTGCTGCTGTAATACCTTTACTATCAATACTAAACTCTTGACACGAGTCACTCGCTTGCCCACTGCCTGATTTTACTTTAGCCACCAACTTGTAAGTTGATTTGCTCATTCCTGTTGCACTTAAATCATAATAATCACTAAATTCGCTCTTAGGTGTAAAATGAGTAGGGCTTCCTCCACTAACTGCTCCGCTATAATTAAGATGCATAGCGTAATAGCTTTCCATGTGTTGGGCTGCGGCCATCAATGTCCGCTTGGCTTCTTCCCTGCGAGTAGATTGCACGTGCTGCAAATAACTGGGATATGCAATAGAAGCCAGTATCGCGATGATGGCCACAACAATCATCACCTCAATTAAGGTGAATCCTTTAAACTTGTTCATATTATTGGGCCTCATAAACTTCCATGTATGCCTGTAAATAGCTTTTAGCTGTATCATCGCCTTCAGCAACTGCAGTTATACGTAAATAGCGCGTTAGGGGTACTTGCGCTGTAGGGTCTAGGTTGTATCGGCGGGATTCACCGTACTCCACAATATATTTCGGCGATCCATCTAAAACCTGAGTACCTTGCATAACGGATATAGCCGATTGCCAATTTGCTGGAGTTTGCCACCAATCTGCAAACTCAAACTGTTCAACAGTAAAGGAATCTGTACTATCAGGGTGGAGATTTGATGATTCATAAGCAGCTTTATATATTTGGTACTCTGCTTCAGCAATACCTGACTGAGAACGAATAAAACTTAACGAATGATCTTGGTGCACTGACGTGCTCTTGCGCCCGCTAGATACTTGCTGAGCTATGGCAATACCAATAATAGCAATAATAACTACCATAACTAGCGACATAATTAGCGCCATACCACGCTGGTTGCGAATAGATAAAGTCATTTTCACGCTCCCACGTTGAGTAACAAAATTGTTTCACTAACCACCTGGCGTAACTTTTTATCGTTTGCAGTTATCGCCTGGTCGAGTACTTGGTAACTATTGGTATTTTGTAGATTTCCCATGGTGACATCTTGCGCAACTAACAGACCAACTTTAACTCGATTAATGAGACTCCAATCCGTGACTTCATCAGCTTTATAATATTTATAATCACCCTCTTCTGCGCTTTGATAAAGCAGTTGCAAGCTATCTATGTCTGTATCAAAAATGGTGGAACCAAAACTATCTCGGCAAACCAATTCACTATTCGTGTTTACATAAAAGTTAATCGTTGTAACCGTATCCGCTGCTAAGGTGTCACCGCTACACGAAAAAATAGTGTCATTGGGGGCTTCTGCACCAAAGAATCGCAAACTAATAACATCACTATTTGCTTTAAGGTTAACTCCGGCAAACTGGTTAGTATTATCAACCCCTTGCAATATTTGATTTTCATCCCAGCTCAGCTGAAACATATCGGGACCAGAGATAGGCATCAACGTTTTATCATAAAGTTGATTAAAGTCCCTAAATCCACCTTGCTGGACATACAAACGCATAGTTTGCATACCCATGCGGTTTTTATTTACTAAGAGCTGGTTTGCTCGCGTAGCTTCATAGCTTTTTTTATCGCTGATTAAAGCAGCATATAATCCACCCACTACAATGAGCGATAAAACCAATGCAATCATTAGTTCAACTAAACCAAACCCTGTTTGCTTGCGCATCACCTTATCCACACGCTCACCTCGCTACACTGGTGACTAGCACCGCTGATATCAGCAGAGCAATCGTTAGCACCCGCACCGGTTAAGTTCGCGTCCCAAGTCATTTTTACTGTAACTAGATTGTTCTCGTGTTGAATTGAATATCTCAGCTCGGGAATAGTGAGAGAGTGATTACCAAACCAATCTTTTATTTCGTAAGCTGCAAATTGAGCTCTAGTGCACGTCACACTATTCAAGAGGCAATCCTCACTGGTTGGGGTAGCACCATCGCTTAAATTTTCAGCGTTAAATTCATCACTAACGACAGCCTTAGGCATAGCAGTAAGTCTCTGTACCAGATCTAGCATCGCAATATTTGCACTTTGAGCAAAACGAGCCTTGTGTGCAGTGTTAACTGATTGAACCTGCAACGCTGCATGCCCCAATAAGCCAATTGCTACAATCACCACTGCAATTAGCAATTCAATTAATGTGAAACCTTGTTGCTTAGTTGCAGTAGGCTGTTGATGGTGAAGCATATTCAACCCTCCCCATGCGTGTAATCGTGATTCGTTGATCGTCATAATCATTGGTAGGTGCGCACACTGTGAGTGTTCCGGCTAAAGCGTGTCCTGTAGGAAAAAATCGACTAGTAGTTCTAGCAGCACTTGCGGTGTCGCTATACCTTACCTCAGCAGATTCAGGCTTAGGGTAACTAGCGATAACCTGCGTTGAACTGCTTAACAAGCCGTCTCGATTACTATCTAGATATACTAACCACCCTTTGTTGGCACCCCAAGCGCTTTCACAGCTTGTGCCATTAGTTGTGGGACAAACATAAGTTGAAAGGTTATTACGAATAGCCTCCTGCTGAGCAACCACTAGGCTACTCACTAATAAGTCGCGAGTAACCTTTTGCTTGTTCTCTTGCATTAAACTTTGTAACGAAGGTACAGCTATCACCATAACTATCACTAAAATCGCCACTGCAATCATTAGTTCAAGTAAGGTGAAGCCTTTGGCTACATAGCCTTGTTTGGAAATACCAAGCATTGCTTATCATCCATAACAGCAATAATCACAGCAAGTATTGTAAAGCGAATCACTCTCTCTACAGTTAAAAAATTGATGAGACTATATAGTAAAAAAATCAATAAATTAGCGAGTCATTCTGTCAAACATACCTTGTATACACAATAAGCAGAGCAACAATAGTTGACAGATATCATACTTCCAACTACCACTTCTGTAATGCAAGCTTGACAGCACAAAATACTGTCTCCAATACCCAACATAATTTTGCCCTGCGAGCGACAATAACGGCGTTTTTCTTAACAAGGCCTAGTAAAAGCATTGGAGTATAAGGATGAAAATGTGTAATCTAATTCCACCAATAATCACGCAACTTTTTTATGAAACCTCAGTCTGTTCCTAGCTACGTTGATGACAACTACGTAAATAATGTTGTGAACGAATGTGTCAGTTTCATGAAAGGAAATGCGCCTTGGTGGGTGCAACGTTCGTGTTTAGATTGTCGAGAATCAAAGCAGTTATTACATTTGTTTCTGGTCGCTTTTAGCACTTGGCGTAAGCGCCGGGCACAGCCTAACCATAAACGAAATGTCGAACCCAATAATCTATTCGACCTTGGCCCCCTGATTTACGACTTAAGCTACACCCTTAACCAATTAGCCAACCAAGACAAAGACTACCTTAGTGAAGAGTTGAAAAGTGCCATTAAACTTATTCACCAAGATGCTCAGCATTTCTTAAAAAACTGGCACAGCCTCGATATAGAGCAAATTATCGACACACCTCTCTCTCAAGTTTCTTAATTTATACAGTTAAAAGGTCTTATGCGTTTATCTTTTCAAGCTATTGAAAACTGGCAACAATACGCCAGTGATTTATCCAAAATATCCAGTAATCTAGAGCCTTCGCAGTGGCAAGAATGGCAGCAAGCTGCTCAACTCTACAGCTGTACGTTCAATCAGCGGGTGGTTGCATATTGCGTTGCAAGTAGTAATAAACAGCAGCTAATGGTGCAGCGCTTTCACGTGAGAGATATTACTCAGCGTCGTGGCATTGGCTTGTTCATGTTCCAGCAGCTGCTGCAATTAGCCGCTCAAAAAGATCTAAGCCAAGTCACTTTTCCGCACAGCAATGACCCCGGTGTACTCGGCTTTTATCAGCACCTTGGCTTAAACAACCAGTTCACCTTTCAGCTATAAAAAAACCAGAGCCATGGCTCTGGTTTTTTTATCATTCGCTATCCGTATTACTACAAAATAATCGACTTTAAGTCGTCGTTTTTACGATCTAAGTAATGAGTTGATTGGATTTTACGAATAGTACGTGTTTTACCACGAACCAACAGCGTTTCTGTGGTGGCAATATTACCTTGGCGGTTAATACCTTCCAGTAAATCACCTTTAGTAATGCCGGTTGCTGAGAAGATAACATTGTCGTTTTTGGCTAAGTCATTCAACTGCAATACGCTGTTTACTTGAATATCTTCAGCTTCACAGCGGCGAATCTCTTCTTCACCAATTGCTCGACTCTCTGGAGTATCTTCTTTTACTTGGTGACGCGGAATTAAACGGCCCTGCATATCACCACCTAAAGCACGAATCACCGCCGCCGAAATCACCCCTTCTGGCGCGCCGCCCACACAGTACATCATGTCAACTTCGCTAAGTGGCATACACGATAGAATAGACGCAGCTACATCCCCATCAGGAATCGCAAATACTCGAACGCCTAGTTTTTGCATCTCGGCAATCACACCATCATGACGAGGCTTAGCCAAGGTAATTACAGTCATGTCACTCAGGTCTTTACCCAATACTGACGCAACCATTTTAATATTGTGTTCAAGC
Organism: Agarivorans sp. Alg241-V36; assembly: GCF_900537085.1. Classification (NCBI taxonomy): domain Bacteria; kingdom Pseudomonadati; phylum Pseudomonadota; class Gammaproteobacteria; order Alteromonadales; family Alteromonadaceae; genus Agarivorans; species Agarivorans sp. Alg241-V36. The sequence goes on from NZ_UNRE01000007.1 coordinate 56,072, forward strand.
GATTGGTTTAAATCGATGCAACCTTTGGCTTCCGGCCCTACAACCAACTTTTCCATGTACATATCTGGTGCACGTAAAAATGCGCCTTTTTCGCCTACTGCAAGCACTGCAACGGCATTGTTTTGGCCCATTGCGGTCATGCGGGTGCCTTCAATAGGATCTACCGCAATATCTACGCCTTCGCCGCCAGTGCCAACATGCTCACCAATGTAAAGCATCGGTGCATCATCAATCTCGCCTTCACCAATAACCACTTCGCCATCAATGTCGATGTCATTGAGCATAATGCGCATAGCTTCAACAGCTGCGTTATCAGCAATATTTTTATCCCCACGGCCCAACCACTTGTAACCAGCTAAAGCTGCGGCTTCGGTCACGCGGGAAAAACGAAATGCCAGATCTCTTCTCATCAGATACGCCTAATCAACTAAAAATCGTGACGAATACTAGCACAAGATTATGTTTTATTCAGCCTGAAAAGCTAGGCTAAAGCCTGCTTTACCAAGCTTAGTGCTTCATCAGACAAATCCAATGCAAGCGCTGCTTGCTGGCCTTCTTCAGACATTTTCGCCCAGGTTTTTTGCACAATGCTAATCACTTTCTCTTGAGCATGTTTATTAGCAAATTCAACAAAGTAGTACTTTAAAAATACCAAGCAAATTACATCTTCAAGGGCTTGAGTAAGCGGATTACGTTTTAGCTTTTCTTTGCGCAGCAAACTGGAAGTAGCATCAATCAGCGTTTCATCTAAATTGTGCTTACGCATAATTTCAGCACACAACTCAGCATGTTTTTTACCTAAATCACTACGCCATTTTAAGTATCCAGCTCTGCCTTCTGGGTAATCACTACGTAATGATAGCCAGCGTCCAATATGCTGAGCGCGAGCGGCAATTTGCAGCTCTGCTGGAGGCGCTAACATAAAATCATGTAAGCAATTAGACATGCGCTTACCGTACAAAAATTCTTTGGCATGCTCGGTTCCTAACTCATCTATCTCCTTATTTGGGTCATTTAAGTTAAATTGATCGATATCGTTTAGTACCTGATTCAGAATATTTTGCTGCATGATTTGCGGTTTTCCCATAACTTTGTTTTATCCTTTAACAAGGGCACAACATATCCTACCGAAAAGCCAAAAACAACACAGACAGTTACACCAAAAAACAATTGCAATATCAGCGCATTTAACTATATGTTAATAATTAGAGCGGCATATATGACCAACATATATATCAATAAAGGAGTTAATCGCTATGCTGATTGGTGTACCTAAGGAAATAAAAAATCACGAATATCGTGTGGGAATGACACCCGCCAGTGTGAATGAGTTAATTCAACATGGCCATCAAGTCATTGTTGAAACTCAAGCTGGCGCAGGTATTGGCTTCAGTGATGCCGATTACCAAGCGGTTGGCGCGAATATATCTAGCAGCGCAGCTGAAGTATTTGCCGCAGCCGAAATGATTGTTAAGGTTAAAGAGCCGCAGGCGGTTGAGCGTGCAATGCTGCGTGAAGATCAATTGCTATTCACCTACCTCCACCTAGCCCCCGACCCAGAGCAAACTCACGACCTAATCAAATCGGGCGCAGTTTGCGTAGCTTATGAAACAGTGACCAGCCCACGCGGCGGTCTTCCTTTGCTAGCGCCAATGTCAGAGGTTGCGGGTCGTATGGCGATTCAGGCAGGCGCATTGGCCTTAGAAAAATCCAAAGGCGGTCGAGGTGTATTACTTGGCGGCGTACCAGGGGTAGAGCCAGCAAAAGTTACCGTAATAGGCGGTGGAATGGTTGGGCGTAATGCTGCACAAATGGCAGTAGGTATGGGCGCCGATGTCACCATTCTCGATCGCAATATTGATGTGCTACGGGCTATCGATGCTGAATACCACGGCCAGCTTAAAACCGTTTATTCAACCACCAGCAGTATTGAGCAACATGTATTAGAGGCTGATTTGGTAATTGGTGGGGTATTGTTACCCGGTGCAGCCGCACCTAAGCTTATCACCAAAGACTTAGTGAAACGCATGAAAGCTGGCAGCGCGATTGTTGACGTAGCCATCGACCAAGGCGGTTGTGCCGAGACCTCCAAAGCCACCACCCACCAAGATCCTATCTACATTGTTGATGACGTGGTGCATTACTGCGTTGCTAACATGCCTGGTGGCGTGGCAAGAACCTCTACCATGGCGCTTAATAACGCTACCTTACCTTACATCATCACCCTCGCTAACAAGGGATACAAGCAAGCCTTGCTCGATGATGAACACCTGCGTAATGGCCTCAACGTAATGCATGGCAAGCTAACATGCGCCGAAGTGGGCGAAGCCCTTGGCATTGATACGGTTGAGCCTTTAGAGCTACTGGCTTAGGCTCAAGTAAAAACTAAAAAGAGCGCTTAAGCGCTCTTTTTTCTATTTGCTTAGGTCACAAACCTTAACGCTTTTTGCCATATCCGCGGTCTTTAAGGCTACGTCCCCATTTATCTAGCCACGCATCTAAACCACTACGGGCATTGCCAGCAATCAAACATGCGGCGGAACTGGGGCTAGAGAATTGATAATCGCGCATAAACTCGTAACCCTCTCCTTGTCGGCATAACACAGTGTCTTCCAACAATTGGTCTCGCAAGGCTAGCACTGCAGGGCGCAACGACTCTGCGCCACCACCATTGGCGGTTGAGCCTTTAACAACGGTAAAGCCGGGTTTATTTTTAGCGCCGGTGGGATAACCGTGAGCAACCGCTTGCTTAACGCTAAAAGAATATTCTGCAGATATGGTGTGCTGACTACTCTCAACCACCAGCTCACGTAAAGATAATAACTGCTGATACAACTCTATCGGTAAAATTGCTGCGGTTTTGCGGCCATCGCCATCAATAACAAAATTAACTTTAGAAAGTTCGAATGGACCGTCCATGTCAGACCATGTTTTAGAAAGTTTGTGCAAATTTAACACAGGCAAGCTGCAGATTTGAATATAAAAAAACCTCGCTAGGCGAGGTTTTTAATAAGTTTTTATTCCATGGCCGCTTTGAGCTTCTTCATGGCATTTTTTTCCAATTGCCTAATTCGCTCTGCTGAAACTTGGTAATGGTCGGCTAATTCTTGCAAGGTTGCCTTGTCTTCATCTAACCAACGGCGTTGCACAATGTGGGCATTACGCTCATCTAAGGTATTTAAAGCAGCACGTAAACGGTTAGCAGCAGCGACTTCCCAGTTTTCTTTTTCAACAAACTGAGCCACATCCGAAGACTTGTCTTCCAAGTACTGAATCGGTGCGAAGCTACCTTCGCGCTCATCGTCATCAGCCGCTAAATCAAAGGCTTGGTCTTGGGCACTCATACGAGATTCCATTTCCAATACGTCTTTGGTCGTTACCCCAAGGTTCTCAGCCACCATGTTCACTTCGTCGTTACTAAACCAGCCTAAACGCTTTTTAGATTTACGAAGATTAAAGAACAACTTACGTTGAGCTTTAGTAGTAGCAATTTTAACCATGCGCCAGTTACGCAATACGTATTCATGAATTTCCGCTTTAATCCAATGCACAGCAAAAGATACCAAACGAACACCCACTTTAGGGTCAAAACGTTTTACGGCTTTCATTAAGCCTACGTTGCCCTCTTGAATTAAATCGGCTTGAGGCAGGCCATAACCTGCATAATTTTTAGCTACGTGCACTACAAAACGTAGGTGCGACATAACTAATTCGCGAGCTGCCGTTAAATCACCCTCGTCGAATAAACGAGTGGCTAGCTCTTTCTCACGCTCAGGCGTGAGCATATCAGCGCGATTAACTGATTGAATGTAGGCTTCAATGCTCCCTTGCGGGACTAGCGCCATAGATGCATTTACTTGATCCATTTCAACCTCTAAATATTACTCGGTCAACGAGTCTACCATAGCCAATTAGCAAGATCTAACCCCCTATATAGCAGGCTCCACGGCTTTGCGCAGCCTCACTTGTTTCCAGATATATGACGCACTAAATAAGAGATAGTTCACACTTTTAAGCACTTTCTAGGTGCGCGATTTTACCAAATAGGTGCAAGTTATCCCTTAAGGAGTATAGACAGTTGAAGCTAAACAAAAATTTCAAAAACCGCTAACTCGTTGATAAAAAATGATTTTAATCAAGTTTTTGCGTTTTTTTTGCTACTGGCACCATGATTGCGTCATAGCTGGCATAAGTAATTGCGAGACAGTGATATGAGCATACAAAGAATTAGCCAACATCCTAGTACAAGTCAGAAGCAGCCTATTGAAGTAGGCATGGTTGACTTAGTCGGTGCCGGACCTGGCGATCCAGAGCTGCTCACCTTAAAGGCGCTACGCAGCATAGAGCAAGCAGACCTAGTGCTATATGACCGCCTAGTAAGCGAAGAAATCTTAGCGCTTATCCCTAGCAACACTAAAACTATTTACGTGGGTAAAGCCAAAGCCAATCACTGCATACCGCAAGAGCAACTTAACCTGTATATGGTAGACAAAGCGAAACAGGGTTTACGCATTTGTCGCCTTAAAGGTGGAGACCCGTTTGTCTTTGGTCGTGGCAGTGAAGAGCTTAGCGTATTACATGAGCATGAAGTTCCAGCCCGAGTTATTCCTGGAATTACGGCGGCATCTGGCTGTACTAGCTACGCCGGCATTCCGCTTACTCACCGTGGCTTAGCGACTGGCTGCAGCTTTATTACTGGCCACAAGCAAGATGGCAAATTAGATATCGATTGGGCCCAACTGGCGCAACTCGACCACACCTTAGTTTTTTACATGGGGCTGAGCAGCTTGCCTGAAATCAGCCAACAGCTACAACGTTTTGGAAAGAGTGCAAAGACACCTGCCGCTTTAATAGAAAAAGGCTGCCAAAACGATCAACGCGTTGTTACCGGCCAATTAGACCAGTTACCTACGCTCGCCAGTGAACACCAATTGCAATCCCCTACATTAATTGTAATCGGTGAAGTGGTATCACTGCGCGAGCAACTCAACTGGCTAAGTAAGTTAGACGCGACCCAGAACCAATTTGAATTAGAAAATAGCGCCGCTCTAAGCGCATAGGAGAGAGTACATGGAACGTATCATCGTTGTCGGCAACGGCATGGTTGGTCACCATTTTATCGACCAGCTGATACAGCAAGATAAGTTAGGCCAGGTTCAAGTAACCACTTTCAGTGAAGAGTCGCGCTTAGCGTACGACCGCGTGCAATTATCAAGTTACTTCTCGGGTAAAACCGCTGACGACTTGATGATGACCTCTCCTGAATACTACGACGAACATGGTGTTCAATACTTTGTTAACGACAAAGTGGTAGAAGTGCTACCAGAAGAAAAAATTGTCGTCACTTCAAGCGGTCGTCGCGAAAGCTACGACAAGCTGGTACTTGCTACTGGTTCTTACCCGTTTGTGCCGCCGATTCCGCGCCCAGACGATCAAGCAGCGCAAGAAAACATCTTGGTATACCGCACCATTGAAGATTTAGAAGCTATGACCAAATCGGGCGAAAGCTCAAAAGTTGGTGTAGTAGTTGGTGGTGGTTTACTAGGCTTGGAAGCTGCCAAAGCGCTTAAAGACCTTGGCATGGAAACCCACGTTGTAGAATTTGCACCACGCCTGATGGCAGTGCAAGTATGTGACGGCGGCGGCGCGATTCTTCGCACCAAAATTGAAGAGCTTGGCGTAAAAGTTCATACCGAGAAAAATACCAAAGAAATCGTAGCCGGCGAAAATACTCGCTACCGCATGAACTTTGCAGACGGTAGCAGCTTAGACACCGACATGATTTTGTTCTCGGCAGGTATTCGCCCACAAGATCAGCTAGCTCGCGAAACTGGCCTAGAGCTTGGTCCTCGTGGCGGTGTTGTAATTAATAACCAGTGTCAAACCTCTAACCCAGACATTTACGCCATCGGCGAATGTGCTTTATGGGAAGGTAAAATCTTTGGTCTAGTAGCGCCAGGCTACAGCATGGCTAAAGTAGCGGTTGACCATATCGCTGGCGAGCAAGCTAAAGCCTTCGAAGGTGCAGACATGAGCACCAAGCTTAAGTTAATGGGTGTAGACGTAGCCAGTATTGGTGACGCACACGCAAACACCGAAGGCGCGCTAAGCTACAGCTTGAGCGATGAAGCTCGCCAAGTGTACAAAAAAGTAGTCACCAACGCTGCTGGCGACCGTTTACTCGGTGCCGTATTAGTGGGTGATGCCGACGATTACGGCAACTGGTTGCAACTGTTCCTTAACGACATGCCATTGCCAGTAGCACCGGAATACTTGCTAGTACCATCTTCAGAAGAAGGTGCAGCCTCGGCAATGGGTGTTGAATCTTTACCCGACAGCGCACAAATCTGTTCTTGTTTCGACGTAACCAAAGGACAAATTTGCCAAGCAGTACGTGATGGCGCAACCAGCATGGCCGACATTAAGGCCACTACGGGTGCAGCAACGGGTTGTGGCGGTTGTAGCGCATTAGCCGTTCAAGTGATGAACGCTGAATTAGAAAACCTTGGTGTAGAAGTTAGCAACGACATTTGTGAGCACTTTGCCTATTCACGCGCCGAGCTAGCCGACATTGTTCGAGTTAAGAAAATTAAAACCTTCGAGCAACTGCTAAGCGAATACGGCAGTGGCCACGGTTGTGAAATTTGTAAGCCTGCAGTGGGCTCTATTTTAGCCACCTTCTGGAACGACTACGTTCTTACCGATGACCACATTGCCCTGCAAGATACCAACGATATCTTCTTAGGCAACATGCAAAAAGATGGTACCTACTCAGTAGTACCTCGTGTTCCAGGCGGTGAGATCACTCCAGACAAACTTATCGCCATTGGCGAAGTTGCTAAAGAATATGACCTATACACCAAGATTACCGGTGGCCAACGGGTTGACTTGTTTGGCGCACAATTACACGAGCTACCAAAAATTTGGGGCAAGTTAATTGATGCTGGTTTTGAAACTGGCCACGCTTACGGTAAAGCGTTACGTACTGTTAAATCTTGTGTAGGTTCTACCTGGTGTCGTTACGGCGTGCAAGACAGTGTTGGCATGGCGATTTTATTAGAAAACCGCTACAAGGGCCTACGCGCCCCGCACAAAATTAAGTTTGGTGTGTCAGGGTGTACTCGCGAGTGCGCTGAGGCACAGAGCAAGGATATTGGTGTTATTGCAACAGAGGGCGGTTGGGGTCTGTATGTTTGTGGTAATGGTGGTATGCGCCCTCGACACGCCGACTTATTCGCTACCGATTTAGACGACGTAACCTTAATGCGCTACATCGACCGCGTACTGATGTTCTACGTACGTACTGCCGACCGTTTACAGCGTACTTCGGTATGGTTAGAGAATCTTGAAGGCGGCCTAGATTACCTGAAAGAAGTGATTCTAGACGACAAACTCAACATTTGTGAAGAACTCGAAGCTAACATGAATCACGTAGTAGAGAGCTACCAGTGTGAATGGAAATCTACCATTAGCGACGAGAAAAAACTGCTGCGCTTTAGCCAGTTTATTAACGCCGATGATACCGACACTAGCCTGCAATATGTTCGCGAGCGTGGCCAACGCCGCCCCGCTACCGAAGAAGAACGTATTCAAACCATTGAAATTGTAGAAGCACCATAACAAGGAGAGTGATGATGAGTGAAGTAGCTACAGCAACTTGGACCGAAGTTTGTCGCAAATCGCAGCTTAGCCCAGGAACCGGTGTTTGTGCCTTAGTCAACGGCAAACAAGTCGCCATTTTCTGGGAAGGAATCAGCGACCAGATATTCGCCATAAGTAACTACTGCCCATTTGGCAAAGTGAACATGTTGTCTCGCGGCATTATCGGAGACTTCAAAGGCGAATTAATGGTGGCCTCACCTTTATATAAGCAACGTTTTAGCTTAAAAACCGGCCAATGCCTAGACGACGAAAGCGTCACTATTCCTACCTTCCAAGTGAAGTTAGATGGTGACAGCATCAAAGTCGCCGCTTAATAAAAAGACTTAATAAAAATAATACTAAACCACGCCGTTACGGCGGCGTGGTAGGAACCGCTTTTACTTTTTTAGAGACATTATTATGAGTGCAGAGAAATTTAACCTTTTTTCCTTTACCGGAAAAATGAAGATACTTCACATGAGCTGGATGGCTTTTTTCATTACCTTTTTGGTGTGGTTTAACCACGCGCCATTAATGGGTAGCATCGCAGCTAGCCTAGGCTTAACGTCTAGCCAAATCAAAACCCTACTGATTTTGAACGTAGCCTTAACCATTCCTGCGCGAATTGTTATTGGTATGTTCACCGACCGTTTTGGCCCACGCCTAACCTATTCAACCCTATTGGCAGTGTGTTCAATTCCTTGTTTCATGTTTGCCTTTGCGAATAGCTTTGAGCAAGCCGCTATCGCTCGTTTCTTATTGGGCTTTATTGGCGCGGGCTTTGTAGTAGGTATTCGTATGGTATCGGAGTGGTTCCCAGCTAAAGAGCTAGGCACCGCAGAAGGTATTTACGGCGGTTGGGGTAACTTTGGTAGCGCTGCAGCTGCAATGTCATTACCTACACTAGCCATTGTATTTGGTGGTGAAGATGGCTGGCGTTACGCTGTTGGCCTTACCGGTTTAATCAGCTTGTTGTTCAGTGTGGTTTACTACAAAAACGTAAGCGATACTCCTAAAGGCTCTACTTACTTTAAGCCAAAAAATGTTGGCGCAATGGAAGTAACCACTAAAGGTGACTTTGTATTGCTGCTAATCATGAAAGTGCCAATGTACGCAACACTTGCCTTGCTAGCATGGAAACTATCTCCAGCGGGCGTGAAAATGCTTAGCCAAGAAGTGGTTTACGCCTGTTACGCTGGCCTAGTTGCTTTATACGTTTTGGATTTTTGGAAGACTTACCAAGTAAACAAAAACATCTTTGTTAAGCCAGTTCCAGAGATTGAACAGTACAAATTTAAGCAAGTAGCGGTACTAAACGTATTGTACTTCGCCACCTTTGGTTCAGAGCTAGCGGTAGTATCTATGCTGCCATTGTTCTTTAGCGAAGTATTCGAATTAGACATGGTTTACGCTGGTCTACTTGCCTCTGCGTATGCCTTTATGAACTTGGCTTCACGCCCAGGTGGCGGTTGGATTTCTGACCGATTTGGCCGTAAGAAAACCCTATTAGTATTAACTGCTGGTTTAGCCTTAGGTTACTTTGGTATGGGTCAAATTGACGGAACTTGGCCGCTATTCTTAGCAGTAGCTATGGCAATGGCATGTTCATTCTTTGTACAAGCTGGTGAAGGCGCAGTATTTGCCGCAGTTCCGCTAATTAAGCGTCGCTTAACTGGCCAAATTGCTGGTATGACAGGCGCATACGGTAACGTAGGTGCAGTATTCTACTTAACCGTGTTAAGCCTTGTAAGCTACCAAGCGTTCTTCTACGTGATTGGCGCAACGGCAGTGCTAGGCTTTATCGCCTTATTGCTTCTAGAAGAGCCGAAGGGCACTATTGCTGAAGTAGGCCCAGATGGTGAAGTAACGCTAATCAACGTTAGCTAAGCCGGCCCCGTATAGCGGCGTGCACCTTAATTGGTCACGCTGCTTACCTCAAGGAAGCGATCTTAGTGAGCCAAGAACAACACACTGCAACGGCTTCGCCGACAAGCAGTAACCGAGTTAGTAACAGCGAAAAAGCATCCTCTGAAGCTAGCAACAAGTTGGAGGCGTCCTTTGGTGGCGCCTCCATTTCTGGTCCTAAACCAGAAAACCAAGACGCCTGCGTAGCCAAAATCCCCGAACCTTGGACCCGATATTACAAAGGCATTGTGGCGATATTAGCCGATGGTTTAAGCAGCGCCGAGCACGCCAAAATGGCCGCGCAAATATCTGTTACCCAATTTGTTGAAGACTACTACGCCACCCCAGAGAGCTGGTCGGTCAATAAATCCACTGCTCAGGTAGCAAAATCTCTTAACAATTGGCTATTTCAACAAGGCAAACAAACTGGCTCCTACGCTTGTACCCTTTCTACACTAATTATTAAATCACGAGTCGCGCACCTGTTTCATGTTGGTGATAGCCGTATTTATCGCTTTCGTGCTGGTAAGTTGCGCCAACTCACTCGTGACCACGTGCAAATTCGCGGCAAGCAAAAAAACCACTTAACCCGCGCCATGGGAGTAGATTCTAGCCTAGAGTTAGATTACTCCACCCGCACCGTAGAAAGCGGTGATATCTTCATGCTTACCAGTGATGGCGTGCATGATGCCCTAAGCGAACAACAACTGCTTAAGCTCCTCCAAGCCAAATTTTCCAGTTTAGAAGAACAAGCCAGCGCCATTGTTAACGCCGCAGAACTAGCCGGCAGTGACGACAACATTAGCGCCATGCTAGTAAATGTTGATAACGTGCCAGAAGCCGAGCTTGATGAAAGCCGCGCGCAATTATTGCACCTGCCTATTCCTCCAGTGATGTCGGTGGGCAATAAAATTGACCAATACCGAGTCAGCGAAATTTTACATACTAGCCCGCGTAGCCACGTGTATTTAGTTGAAGAGTTAGATAAACAAGGCAACAGCAACGGCAGAGTACGCATTCTAAAAGCCCCCGACGCCAGCATGGCAGACGACCAAGAGTATTTTGCTGGTTTTGCCCGTGAAGAGTGGGTGGGCAGAGTAGTAAGCAACCCTTACATTATGCGCACCTTCGAGCCGATAGGTACTCGCCGTTTCCGTTATCTTATCGCTGAGTACGTACCAGGCATTACTCTGCGCCAATGGATGGACAAGCACCCTCACCCACCCATTCAGCAAGTAGTGCGAATGCTAGAAAAACTGGCCAAAGCCCTGCGCGCCCTGCGCCGTTACGAAATGGTGCATCGCGACTTAAAGCCAGAAAACATTATTATTACCGCCGACGACCAGCTAAAACTGGTGGACTTTGGCACTGTGCAATCTGCCGAACAATTAGAACAAAATGAGAAAAACTCCACGCCGGTAGGCTCGGTGCAATACATTGCGCCCGAGTATTTGGTGGGCGAAACCGGCCGCCACCGTAGCGACATTTTCTCTTTTGCGGTGATAGCCTACGAAATGCTGTCGGGTAACTTGCCTTACAAACAAGCTAGTCGCGAGCAAATTGCCCAGCGACATTACAGCGATTGGCATTATCAAAATATTCAGCATTTTCGCAATGACATGCCCGACTGGCTAGACGCCGCTTTAGAGCAAGGCTGTCACCCTAAGCCGCAACAACGCTACCAAAGCTTGTCGGAGCTTATTCATGACTTACAACATGCTAATCCCAAGCTTAAAGCCAGCTACCAAGCCAAACCCTTAATCGAGCGTAATCCGGTGCGTTTTTGGCAATCAACCACGGTATTTTTACTGGTGGTAGTGATTTGGCAATGGGCTAGCCAACTAAGTTAACCTCAACTAGGGTTAAATGGCATTGAAATAGAAAGACTTTTTCGATTGCATTCATTTAAACAACTCAATGCTGGGATTAAAGTGAATAGCAAGGCGAACATGTGCTGCAATAGCGAGCTATTGTAAGCATGTTCAACGCGGCTAAGCGCTTTTAGAACAGTGTTGAGCAAGGTCTACTAACCCGAGCTGAGGTTAAGTTAACTTTCATAAGCATAAAGTTGATTTACATAAAGGCTTAGCCCCTGCTAAGTGCCTACTATAAGCGCAATTTCTTGCTAGTTTGTGGTCAGCATGTCGTCTTCTACTCAAAGTAAAACCTTACAAAAAGGCTTATTTGGTATGGCCTTGCCTATTTTTGGCGAGTTTATGCTGAACATGTCGGTGCCGGTATTTGACGCGCTATTCCTTAGCCAAGTCTCCGATCAAGCGGCTGCATCGGTAGGTGCAGTTATGCCTTGGTTCTCTATGGCCATTGTATTCTTCTCGGCCACTGGCATAGCCGGTGCTAGCCTCGCATCACAATACATGGGCAAACAAAACTACCAGCGCGCCAACCTTATCCTGGCAGGCTTAATATTGTTGGGCGTAATGGCAGGGCTGCTGTGCGGTTTATTCTTTATTACTCAAGCTAGCAATATTGGCCAGTGGATGAGCCTGCCCGCAGACATGAGTGAGTTGGCGGCAGAATACTTAGTATTAGCGGGGGCAGGTATTGGTTTTATGGGTTTGCGCATGACCCTAGCCAACATTTGTAATAGCTACGGGCAATCGCATTGGAACACTATTTCAGCGGCATTAATGCTAGTCACCAATATTATTGGTAATGGCATATTAGTATTGGGTTGGTTTGGCGCAACTCCCATGGGCGTAAGCGGGGTTGCTTTAGCCAGCTTAATTGCTTGGTCGCTTAGCCTTAGCTTTAGCTTGCTGGTAGTACTATTTTTGATCAAGGTGAAGCTTCCTTTAGCACAAGCGATTAAACAACCCAGCCTTAGCCTTAAACCCATTCTAAAAATTGCGGTGCCTTCGGCGCTTGAGCCCTTCTCTTATCAAAGCTTTGTAATGGTCATGAACTTAATGATCGTCCAATTTGGCGAGGTAGAGCTTACCGTCCGCATTTATGCGCTAAACATCTACGTTTACTGCACCATGATGTTAGTGGCCATTGGTATTGCTAATACCATGTTAGTGACCCAGCTAGCAGGCGCAGGACACTTTGAACGCTGCCATCAACAAATGCGTCAAGGCTTGCGCTGGGGCCTAATAGCCGTGGGCATAGTGGCCAGCATTATCTTTATCTTTCACCAAAGCTTACTGGGTTTATTTACCAGTAACCCTGAAGTGCTCGCCCTAGGCGTAGTGGTGTGTTTAATTCACAGTATTAATGAGCCCTTAAGGGCAATTAACATTATTAGTGGCAATGTATTGCGCGGTTGTGGTGACGCGATATTTGTAACGGGCAACGCCATTGCGGTTACTTGGTTATTTTCGGTACCACTGGCCTACTTTACCGGGGTGTATTTAGGCTATGGCTTGTACGCAGTATTGCTAGCAGGAGTGGTAGATGAGTTCCTACGCAGCCAAATAAACTGGCGACGTTGGAAAAGCGATAGGTGGAAGCGGAAGTTAGCACCGGACTAATAGGAGTTAACGCCGTAGCGTAGCTGCCTCCACTTCACCACTTTGTAATGCCATTTATATATCATTTATTTCTTGTCTCATTTGTTGAAGCAGCCGCTTAGAATACATTTGTAGTTCATTACCTAATTTAGATGCCTTACTTTGAAACAGCTCAGTTTTCTCTGTTTGTTGCTTCATAATAATGCCAGTGAAATCACTCATGTATTCGTTGGTTATATCGAACATTTCTTGGTTTAATGATTCGATCTTTTCAAATGTTTCAAGCATTTCATCTGTGGCGATTAATTTAAGTCTGTTTGATTCGTATTTCAGCTTTGTCACATCTTGAAGGCCTTCGTTCATCAGAGACAGTGTTTGAGAACTCAAATACTCTATGGCTGCTCGTTCCCTTTGTTTATCCCCTGACTCAGTTGCAGCCATGTACTCACTAAAATAACTTTCAAAAATGGGCTGCATTCTAGCAGGCATCTCAACCTGATTTTTCTTACCAAATGCATCCAAGTCAGTGACATATTGGCTATATTGAGTGGCCTTCAGATCGAACAACTTAAGTCGTCTATCTGAATTAAACCTCAAATCCTGCTCTAGAAATTTAAGCTGTCTTTCGTGTTGTTGCTTATTGAAGTATGCAAACAGAATCCAACCGATATTGACAAGTCCAAATACCCACGCATAAAACCCTGGATTCTCTTGTATTAAACTGTATATGTATTGCATGACTCACCTTTAGGTCAACGCCCACATTTGCGACTGGTTTGGAGCTCAGCGGAAAACCATTCCGACAACATGCGCTTGTTAGGCATTTACGCTACGCTCCATTTTTTGAACTACTAGATCACGAACCTTTGCCGAAAGAAAGTGTGAAGGAATGTACTTTAGGCTGTACGAGCGACGTGACGGTCTAGCAGTTTCTCTAATGAAATTTAGAATTACTTGAGCATGTTCTATATCCCATGCCCACAATAACTCACCTCGGATTTCCCACTGCCAATACGCATCATTTGGCCAATTTAACTTGTGCTTTCTATTCGAGTGGCAATTAGAACACTGAATTAGACCATTAGTCAGCAACGGATAGCAGACTTTGCCAGCATCACCTCCGCCTCTGAGATATTGGTTTGGTCCAGAAGGTGCTTTCCAACTTACTTGAGACGGAAACCTTCTAGTACAGTCCAGCCACCCCACTGATGCTTTGGTCTTGTCTCGTCGGGACGAATCTCGTTTTTCGACAAGAACTCAAATGGCTCTTCAAATTTTGCTAAGCCTCCACAATCAGGACACTTTATGTCTATTGGCTCGTACTTCATTTTTGGTGTTTAACTGTTTCTTAAGAGGAAAAACTCCTTGTTTAAACAATGGAGTTTTCTCTTATCGTACAATTCATAATAACCAGATTATCACTTTTTCTAAGCTACATCAGTCATCTACTTCGTAAAATAATAAAAACATCAGCATAAAAGGATTCAAACTGCTGTGGAAAGAAGGATTGACGCAAAAAGTAATGCAACATGTATATGTTAGCTTTCCTTACTCCCCCCTTTCATTAACCTGAGTCACGCAAGTGCTAAGCGATTAAGCCGAGCATTGTATGAGCGTAGCGAGTTGCACAGGCACGCTTGCTACTGAGTAAGGAAGGATAAAGATAATGCGGGCAGCCTTTCTTTTGCTTCGTAGGCTTTAGCTGCCAAAGCTTATGAAGTCGCCGAGAGGCCAAAATCGATACAGCAGACAAGTTTATTGCTTGCCAGCACGCAGAACTAGCTTGGCTCAATCTGCTTAATATGGCGATTAACCGAGAACCACGAGGCGCCTAAACCTAACAAGGTCGCAAACAGGATTAACCAGCCAAATTCTTGAACATTTAAGCCCGATAGGTAAATGTCTTGCTGGTATAACAAGCCGATTTGCTGCAAGGCATATTCGGTCCAAATCAGCAGAATATTACACAGCACCCACGCCATTAATCCGCCTACTATGCCAAACCAGAAACCGGTATATAGAAATGGCCGCTGAATAAAGGCGTCGGTAGCACCGACTAATTTCATAACTTCAATTTCGTTGCGGCGATTAAGAATATTCAGCCGCAGGGTATTACTTACGATTAAGGCCACTGCGGTTAGCAACAAGATAATGAGTAACCACGCTGCCTGCTGCAGCATGCTTACAATGGTGTCTAAGCGTTGTAACCATTCAACATCTAAGCGCCCCTCTTCTACTAAGCTGTGTTCTTGCAAACTCTCTAGCAGCTTTTTGGCTGCACTTGCCGTGCTAAATTCGGCGCTAGGTAAAACCAGCAATACATCGGGTAAGGGGTTTTCTGGCAGTAAAGCCAATACGTCTTCAAAACCGCTGTTGGCTTGAAACTCGGCCAAGCCCTGTTGTTTAGTGACCAGCTCTACTGCAGCAACTTGCTGCATACTGGCGATATTCTTTTGCAATAAATCGCGCTGCTTTTCGGTGACGTTTTGCTTTAAGAACAGACTAATTTGCGCGTCGCTTTTCCAATACGCGGTAAGCTGTTGCACATTCTTGGTTGCTAAGTAAAAACTTGCTGGCAGCGCCAAACAAACACCAATCACCGCCAAGGTAAGCATTGAGCTAGCAGGAGTGCGCCAAAGCTCACCTAAACTGGCAATACATTGCTGTAGGTGACGAACCCAAAACATCATAAAGCGCACTGGTAACGCCACTTTTACTTGCGGTTTAGCGCCAGCCATTACTGCACCTCCGCAGCTTGTGAGGCATCAAGCAGCTGGCCATTTTGCAAAATTAGCCGCTGATAATGCATCTTAGCGATAAGGCTTAAATCGTGACTGGCGATAAGCACCGCTACCCCCACTCGATTGAATTCTTCAAATAAGCGGAAAATTTCTAGAGACAGTGCTGGGTCTAAGTTACCGGTTGGCTCATCGGCTATCAAAATGGCAGGTTTGTTGACGACTGCACGGGCAATGCCTACGCGCTGTTGTTCACCACCAGAAAGAATAACCGGGGTGCAATTAGCTTTGTCGAGCAAGCCTACTTTATCTAGGGCAGCGGCCACACGGCGTTTAATGTTGCCCATGCTGTAGCCTTCAATCACTAATGGTAAAGCAACGTTGTCGAATACCGTGCGATCCATTAGCAATTTGTGGTCTTGGAAAATCACCCCCATTTGACGGCGGAGGTAAGGAATTTTTCGATGGGTGATACGGCTAATGTCGTCGCCGTTAACCCATACCTTGCCATCGCTGGGGCGTTCCATAGCGGTGATAAGTTTAAGCAAGGTGCTTTTTCCTGCGCCAGAGTGGCCGGTTAAAAACGCCATTTTTCCCTGTTCTAATTGAAACGACACCTTTTGTAAGGCGCGTTGGCTACCTGGATAAATTTTACTTACTTGCTCAAACCGGATCATTCCTAGACCTTTTTTACTGTTTAGGCAGCCTTTAACTAAGCTTCTTCACTCTCTTCGTTGCTAAAGAGCGCATCAACAAAGGGTTGTGACTCAAACTCACGTAAATCATCAATGCCTTCACCCACACCAATATAACGAATTGGCAAAGCAAATTTGTCGGCTAGAGCGAAAATCACCCCGCCCTTAGCGGTGCCGTCTAACTTAGTAAGCGTTAGCCCCGTTAGCCCTACCGCTTGGTTAAACAAATTAGCTTGGCTAATGGCGTTTTGGCCGGTGCTGGCATCAATGGTTAGCATAATTTCATGAGGAGCAGCATCGTCGAGCTTCTTCATAACTCGAACAATTTTTTTCAACTCTTCCATTAAGTGCGCTTTATTTTGCAAGCGACCTGCGGTATCGGCAATCAATACATCTACATTTCGTGACTTAGCTGCTTGAAATGCATCGAAAATTACCGATGCGCTGTCGGCGCCAGTGTGCTGGGCAATCACCGGGATCTTGTTACGCTCACCCCAAACTTGCAGCTGCTCTACCGCCGCGGCACGGAAAGTATCGCCAGCAGCTAACATTACCGATTTACCTTGGCTTTGGTATTGTTTGGCAAGTTTACCAATGGTGGTGGTTTTACCTACGCCGTTTACCCCAACCATTAAGATAACAAAGGGGCCGTCGCTATTGTCTAGATCTAAAGGCGCTTCTGCCTGATTAAGCATGCTGGCCATATCTAGCTTTAACTGCTGGTAAAGTGCTTCACCGTCTTTTAGCTCACTGCGTTTAACGTGGCTAGTGAGGTTTTCGATAATTTTTAGGGTGGTATCTACGCCGACATCTGCCACCAATAACTGTTCTTCGAGTTCTTCGAACAGATCGTCGTCGATCTTTCTCCCTTTAAACAGAGAGAAGAATCCCCAACCAAAGTTTTTACGGGTGCGCCTTAAACCGGCACGCAAACGGGCGAATAGGCCCATTTTTTTCACCGGTTCTGCGGCGTCTGAAGATGCGGCTTGTTCTGCTTCTTGCTCAGTGTCTTGTTCGGCCTCTTGTTCGGCTTGAGCCGCTAGCTCAGCCTCAGCCTGCGCTTCTCGCTCGGCTTGGGCTTCTCGTTCTGCTTGAGCCTCTCGTTCAGCTTGGGCTTCGCGTTCTGCTTGGGCTTCGCGTTCTGCTTGCGCTTCTCGCTCGGCTTGAGCTTCTCGCTCAGCTTGCGCTTCTCGCTCGGCTTGAGCTTCTCGTTCTGCTTGGGCTTCGCGCTCTGCTTGGGCTTCTCGTTCTGCTTGGGCTTCTCGTTCTGCTTGGGCTTCGCGTTCTGCTTGAGCTTCTCGCTCTGCTTGGGCTTCTCGTTCGGCTTGAGCTTCGCGCTCGGCTTGGGCTTCGCGTTCGGCTTGAGCTTCTCGTTCGGCTTGGGCTTCTCGTTCGGCTTGGGCTTCTCGTTCTGCTTTGGCGTCTAGTTCAGCCTGCTGAGTATCTTGCTGTTCTGTGCTGGGATCGCTTGGTTGTTGTTGCTCATCATCTTTTTTTCGGCCAAACCAAGAGAATAGGCCCTTCTTTTTTGCCATTACTGCAAAACCTTTTTTACCTGTAAACGACGTTGGCTGTTACAATGCCAAGGTCCAATCAATATTGCTCGAATATTATCACAGTTTCTCAATGGTCTAAGTAAATGGCACGGCTTTCCTCAAGAAAACATTCAAATCAAAGCAACAAATCGAATAATGGCAGCGGTCAGGTACGAATAATCGCCGGCCAATGGCGCGGGCGCAAGCTCAAGGTGCTGAATAGCCAAGGCTTACGCCCCACTACTGATAGAGTTAAAGAAACCGTATTTAACTGGTTAAGCCCCTATTTACACAATAGCCACTGTTTAGATCTTTTCGCAGGAAGTGGCAGCTTGGGCTTTGAGGCTTTATCTCGTTTTGCCAGCTTCACCACCTTTGTGGAAAAAGACCCGCAAGCGGCCAAGCAACTTAAGGCCAATTTGCAAGTATTGGACCTAGGCAGCGAGCAAGCAAAACTTATCAACCAAGATGCTTTGCAATGGCTAAAGCAAACGCCTAGTGAAGCCTATGACATTGTATTTATTGACCCACCATTTCGCTGCGACCTTCTCGCGCCAAGCTGCGCCATGCTCAATGACAATGGCTGGCTTAAAGCCGATGCGCTGGTATACCTTGAGTTCGAGAATGAAGCCAACGAACCAGAGTTACCCGCTAACTGGCACTGCATTAAAGAAAAGCAAGCAGGCCAAGTTAGCTACCGTTTATATCAATTAACTTAAGAGCCCTATTATGTTCATAAAAATTGGCAAACTTTTTATGGCTGCCATGTGGTTAGCTATGCTGCTTAGTCCAATGATCTTTGTTCCTCCCTACAATTGGATTTTGCCACTAGTAGGTGGATTTTTGTTGCTGCTACATGGGGTGCAGCTCTTGTCGATACGCGGCACTTTAGTTGAAGCAGGCGTATTAAAGAAAGGCGATAACCTGCAAATTTTGTTTTTCGGCTTTTTTGCTATGTGGCAGATTCACAAACGTATGACAGGAAAAGATTCTTGATTGCTAGCCGCCTGTTATTGGCAAGTATTTGCTTGCTAAGCTTGCCTAGCTGGGCAATGAGCGTAACGGTTATTGATGATGCAAAACATCAACGTAGCGGCGCATGGACTCAAGTATTGCCTTACGCTTATTACACTGAAAACTTACAGTGGGGTGTAGGCGTTGGCGTTGGCGCAGCTGGGCATATTCAACCTAGTTCTAGCTTGGTGGCTACGGCCACTGTAACCAGCAACAACAGCTGGATGGGCTTTTTGTATAGCGGTGACTACCAAATGCCTTTTGCCGACCGAATATTTTTTGATACCACCCTTTATCAAACCAACTTCACTCGCGACCCACAATATATTAACGGTAATCAAGATTACCCAGGCGAGCGAGCGGGCAGTAACGATTCAAGCCAAAACAACCGCGTTTACACCCATAGCCAAGGTCAAGAGTACCGCTTTAGATTTCGCTATTTGTTGCCCTTAGGTCACGGAAAAGACTCGGCAGTACATACCTTTAGAGTAAAACGTGGCGAGGTAATGGAAGGCTATGAAGCCGGTGCTAAAGAATGGAATCCACTAACCAGTGGACGCACCATCATTCAGTTAGAGCCTTTTTATTGGAAGCAAGATGTTGGTGAATATAATCAGCTGCAGCAATCAAATACCTCAGCGGGTCTAACCCTTGAGCTGGAATACGATAACCGAAATTATCATCAAAACCCTACCGCAGGCAGCCGACAAAAACTCAATGTAAGCCGCGATTGGGGAGATAGCGAACGCCCTTCTTGGACAATGTGGGAGTTTTCGGCGGCTAAGTACATCAGCCTGCCACAAACCTCGTGGGCACAAAGCCAAGTGCTAGCCTTTGGCATGGCCACCTCTGACACCCCTACTTGGAATCACAGTTCTTACAATAATGGAGAGCAGCAATTCCATCGGCCTGCTTGGTTTGCCGGCTCACGTTTAGGCGGCATGGACCGACTAAAAGGTTACGAAACCGCCCGTTATCATGATCGCTCAATGATCTACTACTCGGCGGAATATCGCTTTACCCCGAATTGGAATCCGCTTCCTAAAGTGCCTATCGTGAACTGGTTTAACGTGCCGGCTTGGTATTGGGTCGCCTTTGCCGAAATAGGCCGAGTAGCCGATGAATACAACTTATCGACACTGCATAAAGACATGAAGTACAGTGTTGGCGGTAGCCTAAGGGTAATGTTAGAAGGGATTGTATTGCGTGGTGATTTCGCCACCAGTGGCGATGACAGTATCTTTCGTTTGGGTATCAACCACCCTTTTTAGTCAGCTTAGCTAAACTGTGCGGATTACTTGTGTTAGCCAGTAATCCGCAGCCTTTTGGTGCAGCCTATAGCGACTGCCAATAGTCGGCGATGCCATCAAGGAACATTTGCACAGCTAGCATAATCAGCAGCATTCCCATTAAGCGCTCCATCGCTTTTAAGCCTTTCTCGCCTAACAGCCTTAATATTACACCGCTAAATAAGAAGATAACTACGCTAATTCCCCAAGCCATCAATAGGGCTAAGGACCAATCGAGCATTCGGCTTCCATCTTGATTTGCTAACAGCATCAGTGAAGCCA
Organism: Agarivorans sp. Alg241-V36; assembly: GCF_900537085.1. Classification (NCBI taxonomy): domain Bacteria; kingdom Pseudomonadati; phylum Pseudomonadota; class Gammaproteobacteria; order Alteromonadales; family Alteromonadaceae; genus Agarivorans; species Agarivorans sp. Alg241-V36. The sequence continues at coordinate 76,641 of NZ_UNRE01000007.1, forward strand.
ATACTGACGGGCCAGCGATCATCGGGATTGCCATAGGCACTAAAAACGGTTCTTCGCCTGCGGCTAAGCCAGCGACTCCACCAGGCTGAGGGAAAATCATTTTTAAGGCAATGAGGAAAAGAATCACCCCGCCAGCAATACTCACCGCTTCTTGGCGAAGGTTTAAAAAGCCTAAAATCTGCTCGCCAGCAAACAAAAAGGCAAACATAACGGTAAGGGCAAATACTAACTCTCGCAGTAATACTATTCGCCGACGTTTTGGCTCAAGATGCTTGACCATGCTAAGGAATACCGGCAGGTTTCCTAGCGGATCCATAATCAAAAACAACATCACTGCTGCTGATAACATATCCATTGGCTAACTCACTAACTAACGACAATTTTGTCTAAGAAATAAAAAAGAGCCAGAGCATAACACCCTGACTCTCTTATAGCTTAGCTTTATTTACGGTTTGTAAACGACTTTTACCGCATCGGTTACGTCGGCTTCATCAACGTAAGCAACAGCCGCTGCGTTACCCGCCACTTCCGATACTGCAACCGATGGAGACGCTGCCGTTTTAGGTGGCTTAGCTTTACCGGTGAAGATTAACTTAGACCAATAAGCCTGCAGTTGCGCTTCACTTTTTCCGGTAGCTGCATCGTGAAAGCTAGCACGTAGTGCGTCGCCTTCTTTATACTCGATAACCACTGGTGGAGTACCGTTAGGTAACTTTTTAAGTTTGCCTAAAAACAGTTTTTTCACTTCTGCTTTTGATAAAGCATCAGGGCCTGCTGGGTTAGCAATAACCACTGGTGCAGCCAAACTACTTAAGCTAAATATGCTCAAAGAAAGAGCCAATAAAAGATTTTTCATGACTCCTCCTAAAATACGCCGTCAAATACGATGCTGTAAACCGTGGTGCTATCTTCTGTAGCTCCAGCAACTTTGCTTTCAAGTAAACCGTTAGTATCACCAAAACCATTTACTAGAGTTGCATCAAATTTCACCGCTAGGTTAGACAGTAAATCGTAACGTAAACCTAAAGAATACGAGGTGCGTTTACCGTCATAGATGTGCGACGTTGGCAGCAAACCTGGAGAACCTGTCAAACAATCAGACACACAAACAAACTTGCCCTCACGTTCATCGTCATCTTGGGTTTTCATGCCCGCTACTGTGCCGTAAGGCATCGCTTTACCAAAACGGTAGCCCAAGGTTAAGTAGCCAGAATCTACATCAGAATACTGCCCTTCAACAGTGGCGCGAGTCACCTCTGACACTACCAGTAAAGACCCATTATCGTAGCTGAAGCCCGCACCTAAGAAGTCAGATTTGTTTTTATCAGCCAATACCTGTGCATCAGGCTGATTAGTTGGATCAACGGTAATTTTAGTAACACCGTAAACTGCTCGAACGGTGAAATCATCAATCGCCCAAGTAAGGTTGGCACCCAAGATATCGTCGTAGCTTGTGCCATCTTCTTCAGATTGGCCCCAAAAGCCTTGCAGAGTTAGGGTTGAGTTATCAAACTCAAAATCGTAGCTGCCATCAACACCAACAAAGGAGTTAAATGGTACAAAACCATAAACCTCTTCAGGTGGACGGGCCCAAGGCTGGGCGTAACCTACTTCTAGGTAATCTGAGTACATGTACATTGGTAGGCGTAATTTACCGCCGCGCACTGTAATGTAGTTATCAAAAGTGTGTTTTAGATAAGCCCATTCAACCTCTGGGCTGAAGTCATCTTCACCTCGCGCCACTAACTGCACCGTTACACTAGTGCTATCGGCTAAGGCAAAATCACCCTGTAAACCGACTAAAGTAAGATTGTTAAAATCATACTCATCGGTAGATCCTGCATAACCTAGGTTATTGTTTGCCTGATTGATGCCCACGCTGTAGAAACCATTAAAGCTGATTCTATCAAAGGCACTCTCTTGATTTTGTTCACGTAGAACCTGCACCTCTTGCTCGAGATCATTAACTCGTTGCTCGAGAGCTTCGTCTGCCATTACTGCGCCACTCAATAAGCATATTGGTAACGCCTGCCACGCCCTTAAATCCATGGGGCATCTCCTTTCATTTATAGTTTTTATTTACACTTTAAATTGGCTAATAACTTCGCTTAAGCGCTGAGTTACCTGCCTTACATCCTCGCTTACGTTGTCTATTTCACTAGAACTTTTCGCCACTGCGAGAGATATTTGTTGGATGTCATTCACGCTATTGTGAATCAGATCCGAAGTCTTAGTTTGTTCTTCTGTTGCTGCTGCAATTTGCTCGTTTACCGCGTGAATCGATTCAACTTTGCCAGTAATATCCATCAAAGATTTACCCGCTTGAGCTGACTGTTCAACACTTCGACCGGCTTGCTCTATACCGCGGTTCATTGCTTCTACCGCCGAGCCCGAACCTTTTTGTAGCTCTTCTAGTACTTGCTGAATTTCTTGAGTTGAATCTTGGGTACGTGATGCTAGCGTTCTAACCTCATCGGCTACCACGGCAAAGCCGCGCCCTTGCTCACCAGCGCGCGCCGCTTCAATCGCTGCGTTTAAGGCCAACAAGTTGGTTTGTTCAGCAATACCGCGAATAGCATCCAAAATTACACCTACATTGCTTGTGTAAGATTCCAATTGGTTAATCGCTTGGGCGGTACCATTCACTTCTTCTGCCAAGTGATTGATTACCGAAATGGTGTTTTCTACCACTAGGTTGCCCTCTTGGGCAGTGGTATTGGCCGAAGATGCTTCTTGAGAAGCCTGCGAAGCAAAATCAGCAATATGGTGTACGCTGGCTGTCATTTGCTGAATAGCCGCACTCACCGAGTCAACAGAGTGGTTTTGAGATTCGATACTACTGGCGGTGTGCTTGCTGGTTTCCATCAAGCGGGTTGATACGTCTTGCAGCGCTTGTACGGTTTCGGTAGTTGTAGCAATGCTAATTTGCATCTTACTAATAAACTGATTAAACCAATGCACTAAGGTAGCAATTTCGTCTTTGCCATCGTAATCAACCCGGACAGTAAGATCCCCTTCACCTTCGGCTATTTCTCGTAATGACGAGGTCACTTGAGCGATGGAATTAACAATACTTCGAGTGGTCATAATGCCAACAAAGATCACCACCACAATCGTGGCTACACCCAAAATAATCCCGGTAGTAACCGCAGATTGAGAGCTAGCAATGGTGCCTTCAATGGTTTCGTTAAAGGCCTTCTCGGTATTTGCCCGTAAGCTGGCTAAGCCTTGAGTAAGCTCTTGCAGAACGGCTGCGGAACGCTCAGCTTTGGCAGGCAATGTGGCAAAGTCGGCACTGCCATCGACTAAGCTCATAGCTATGCCTCGAGCTTGACCATAGTATTTGTTTTGTAGGTTTTGTAGTTGCTCTACATCTTGCCTAGCACTAGGTAAGATTTGGATCAGTTCATTGAGTTTGTCGTTCAATAACTGATTTTGCTCATCTGCCGCTTCCAATGACTCTTCTTCACCGGTAGTTACCGCTGTTTGCAGCAATTGGTCTACGTTATATAGGGTGTTTTGCGCGACAGTTGCGATATCTAAGGCAGGGAAATACTGATCTCTAATTTGTTCAATATTGAACTGGCTTTGTTGCTGCACCTTCATGTTGTTTACCAAATAGATTGCAAACCCAACAACAGCAATTGCCGCCAAGATCCCAACCTTATGGCTTATTTTTAGACGTCTAGCCAAATCCATTTATACCACTCCATGTAAATACAAGTATCGATAGCTTATGTATCGGCACCATTAACTGAATGTTTAAACAACATTTCAAATGTTAAGCAAACCCCCAACAATTAAAACACACGTTTAAATATTGTTAGAAATCATATTAGATTAAACGACTTAATCCATTCCGACTAAAAGCCTAGGTGCATAAGAAATTATAGATGTTTATTCCAGCTAAGTAGGAAAAACAACAAAGAAAGATGAATTAAACACTAGAGGAGCAATAAATAGCAAGTAATATCAGCTATAACTAAATTAATAGTTGTTTATATATGAAATGGGCCTGAAATGGCCCATAAATGGGAGGTGTTATTTGTGAGAGCAGATCTTTGATTCAGCGGTGGTAAAGCCTTGCTTGGCTTCGATAAACTTGCCGCGTTCGGCCAAAAACACGATCAACTGCTGCGCGTTCATCTCTTTTTTACTGCAAGTATGGTATTGGCTATTTTCGCCAAAGGTTTCTTTCATTAGTGCTTCTAGCGAAGCAGAAGTAAAACTCCCACCTTGCTCTAACATCAACTGCATCACTTGATGCCCGTGAATCGATTGACTCATTATGACCTCCATTAAAAAACGGCGTCCACTTTACCAGTGCCACGCCGTTTGTTTGTTGCGTTAGAACAAGCTAGATAAGCTTCTCAACGTTCTTGGAGGCCAATTGTTGTTGATAAGACTGAATAGAGCTTTGCAACAAGGCATCATTTTGCGCTTGCTGAGAGGTAGATTGCGCATAGTTAGTATCTAAAATACGAGAACGTGCGGCGCTTTGCGCCTCAATTGCTGCTTGAGTTGAACGATAAGCAGACTCTGCAGCATTGCTAGATGCACCTAGCTCCGCTTGATTAGCATCAGTGGTTTGCTGAGCACCTTGCAGGGCAGCTTGCGCAGTGGCGGGATCGTTTAGGTCTACATTATCAACGCCAAGATCGGTGGCGTTGGGAATAGCAGCGGTATTAGCATCAACCTGAGCTTGCAAGGCTGCGATATCATCTGAGTTATATATACCGTTACCACTTTGCACAACCAAAGTTTGGTTTTGTTGCAAGAGTTCGGTAGTGCCCTGCAGTTGGGCTGATTCGATGTTATTTAGGCTAACTTGGTTTTGATAAATATTGGCATAGGCTTCTTGCTCGCTAATTCCAGTGGTTAAGCGATTAGAAATTTGTAAGCCGGCAGGGTCATCTGCAGCGGTGTTAATACGCTTACCTGAAGCAAGTTTTTCATCTTGTTCTTCTTGGCGTTTCTTCGCTTGATCCATGTAGAAATCGGACGGAGAAACTGAGCTTGAAACCTGATTGATAGCCATTGGATATCCTCAACAAAACATTTACTAGAGCAGCCATCCTAGCTGTATACTTTTTAAGCATACCATTAAGTGCTAAAAATCGCATCTTTTTGGCTGTTATTTTGCGCTTTTTTCTTGCTCACAAGACCAGCAATAATCAAAACTTCCTGGGTTTACTTCTTGGCACTTTGCGCAAGTCCATTCGGCTACACTGTTTACTTCATATTCTTTCACCGCTTGCTTGGCTTTATCCCACTGAGCGAGCTCCACCATTAGTGTAACTTGCACTACATCCATGGGAAGTTCGCCCGCCGCAGCCATTGCGTACTCTCCATCAACGCGGCTCTCAATGCCCATTTTACTTAACATTCCTTGCAGTAATCGCGCTTCTACAAAGTTGGCCGCTCGATAAAACTCATGCCATTGGCCCATTGCCACCTCTATGTTTTTTCCAAAGATTCAATTCATTATAGGAAAACTGTCTTACTCTGCCTTAGTAAGACCAGAGTAACTAACAGAACTATTCATTAGCTCACGCAAAGATCACGACTTCTGCCTTGATTTGTTGAATATGAACTCGCTAGGCGATTCTCTGTCGACGACAGAATAAGTTCTAAGCACCGCTTCACTTTAAGCTAATTTATCGAGCACACCCAAAGCACCAAGATAAAACATCCTCGCACCAACTTAGATCAAACCAAAAACAAACCAAGCAAATAAACGCACCAGATTGGCGCCAAAATTTGTAAACCCATTGTTATCATCAAGTTAAAAGTCTTTTATTGCATCAACTTAGTGCTTTTCTATTTTACGAACGACAAAAAAGGTCTAATAATTGCTTACTTTTGGCGCAAGCAATATTAAAAGAAAACATATAGGGAGTATTTTTAATGGATAATATTAGTGACGCTATCGACGTATTGTCTCAAAGCGCAAACACTTTATTCATTCTGCTAGGCGCCATAATGGTACTAGCCATGCACGCAGGCTTTGCCTTTTTAGAAGTAGGTACGGTTCGCCACAAAAACCAAGTAAATGCCTTGGTTAAAATTATTACAGATTTCGCGTTTTCTGGCGTAGCTTACTTTGTTATTGGCTACTACCTAGCCTACGGCAGCCACTTCTTTAATAGTGCCGAAGTACTCGCAGAAGGCAACGGCTACGAGCTGGTCAAGTTCTTCTTCTTACTTACCTTTGCTGCTGCTATTCCGGCCATTGTTTCTGGCGGGATCGCTGAACGTGGCAAGTTCTACCCTTTCTTAATTGCTTCCTCATTAATCGTTGGCTTTGTATATCCAGTGTTCGAAGGCATTATTTGGAACGGTAACTTTGGCTTCCAAGCTTGGTTAGAAGCGCAGTTTGGCGCAGCCTTCCATGACTTTGCGGGCTCGGTAGTGGTGCACGCCATGGGCGGCTGGTTAGCGCTAGTAGCGATTAAAGTACTTGGCGCACGTAAAGGCAGAAAACCTGGTGTAGCATTTGCTCCTTCAAACATTCCATTCTTAGCTTTAGGTGCTTGGGTACTAACCGTTGGCTGGTTCGGCTTTAACGTGATGTCTGCGCAAACTATGGATGGTATTAGCGGCTTAGTAGCAGTGAACACCTTAATGGCAATGGTTGGCGGAACCATTGTTGCGCTAGTGGTTGGCCGCAATGACCCAGGTTTTGTTCACAATGGTCCTTTAGCTGGCCTAGTAGCAGTGTGTGCCGGTTCAGATCTCATGCATCCCATTGGCGCGTTGGTGACCGGTGGTGTAGCTGGCGCCTTATTTGTTTGGGTATTCACTTGGTTACAACAGCGCTCTAACCTCGATGACGTATTGGGTGTTTGGCCACTTCACGGCTTATGTGGTGTTTGGGGCGGTGTTGCCGCTGGCATCTTTGGCAGCCAAGCTTTAGGTGGTTTAGGCGGCGTATCGCTAATTAGCCAAATCATCGGTAGCCTTGCTGGTGTCGCTGTAGCTCTAATCGGTGGAGTGATTGTTTACGGCATCGTAGATAAAGTTGCTGGCTTGCGTCTTTCTGAAGAAGACGAATTCCACGGCGCTGACTTGGCGATTCACAAAATTAGCGCTACCAACAAAGACCGTTAATAAAAAAGCCCACACAGTAGTGCGGGCTTTGCGCTAACTAACATGCAGTTCTGGTGAAGCTCACCTTGAACTGCATTTTGCTGTTTAGAGCTCAATAATATCTAGCTTGTAATCAATCTGACTTAAGTACTGTTGCTCGTTTTCTAAATCTGCTCGAGTTAGTGGATTGTTCTGCAACCAGATTTGATCCAACAATAAACTCATTTGTTGTCCTGCTGCTCTAAACTGCAGTTCTGGCAACGTTTGACGACGCTTACCGCGATTGAAAATCACCGACAAACGAATGATCAAACAGGCCTTAAGCAAATCTGCATTGTCCATTGGAAATTGTTTAACGGGAATGCGCTTGCGATGAGCCAATACCAAGGCGGCTAATTGCTGCTGTTCGATGCGAGAAAAGCCGGCCAAATCCACATGTTCAACAATGTAAGCACCGTGTTTATGGTAATCACTATGCGCCACATCTAAGCCAACTAAGAACAACTGAGAAGCCCAGTTCAACAGTTTGGTAGTTTCTACTTCATCTAGCGACCAGGTTTCTGCCACTTGGTTTAGCAACAATTGGCAGGTGGCATCTACTCGACCACTAAACTGGTTATCAACATGGTAACGCTCTGCCAGTTTTTGCACGCTAGCAGGGCGAATATCACTATGCTCTAGGCGCCCTTTTAGTTCATATAACAAACCTTCACGCAGGGCCGACTCAGCAGCGTGCATGGTTTCAATATTTAATGCTTGGAATAGCGCCTGCAAAACCACAACCCCGCCCAAAAACACTGGCTGGCGCTCTAACGATAAGCCCTTGAGGGGTATGTTGCATTCACCGGCTTCAAGGTAGCGCTCAATAATCGCGTCTAAACCTTTGAGTTGAATTTCACCGTCGCAAAATTGGTTTTCTAAACAGACTTTAGCCACTGCCTTTATGGTGCCAGAAGCCCCTAAACACTCATTCCAACTATGTTCTAAGAAGTCATCGGCCACTGGCAATAGTTGTTGTGAACAATAAACACTGGCTTTTAGTAAGCGGTTTTTGGTCACTCGGCCGTTTTTAAAGAAACGTTTTGTGATAGACACACAGCCCATGTCTAAGCTTTCTTTAAGCTTTAGCTCCATGCCTTCACCAAGGGTTACCTCGGTACTGCCACCGCCAATATCGATAACCATACGCGGGCCGTTGGTAGGCGCCATGTAGTGAGCTACGCCTAGATAAATTAAGCGAGCTTCTTCTTCACCGGAAATCACTTCTACAGGGTGGCCAAGGCGCTGCTCGGCGGCTTGCAGGAATACGTTGGAGTCAATAATACTACGCAGGGTTTTGGTGCCAACAACTCTTACGCTGCCAGGTTTAAATTCGCGGAGGCGCTCACCAAAGCGCTCTAAGCAAGCTTGAGCGCGATTCCAAGCCGCGGCGTCGAGGCTGCCGTCATCTTGCAAACCCCAACCTAAACGCACCATTTCTTTCACTTTATCGCGAACTTTAAGTTCGCCGTCTTCCCAGTCAGCAATAATTAAATGAAAACTATTGCTGCCTAAATCCAGAGCTGCCAGCTGTTGAGTTTTAGGACTCAACAAACGCGATAAATTGAACATAAACTAACCTCAGCGAATCACTCGCAAAAGACCGAGCTAAAAGGCTCTCTAATTTACTTCAATATAAAACGTTTTAACATAGTTTCTATATCATTTACCTGTTGTTGCAAGGCTTCGCTAGATTGAGCAACTCTCTCTATTTGCTCAAAATTATCCTCGGCCACTTCGGCGATCACGTTTACATTGCGTGTCACTTCGCTGGCCACATGATGTTGCTCTTGAGCGGCCACACTAATTTGGTCGGTCATCTCGCGCATTTGGCTCATGTCGGTACGAATCGTCATGATCGCCTCGCGTGATTTCTCGGCCAGTTCTTTAGATTGGCTCATTTGATCGCGGCTCGCGGCCATCGCGTCAAACACCTGGGTAGACTCGCGCTGCAAGGTAGTAATCATCGCCCTTACCGACTCGGTGCTTTTAGTGGTTTGGCTGGCTAAGCTGCGTACTTCATCCGCCACTACTGCAAAGCCTCGGCCTTGCTCACCGGCACGGGCTGCTTCAATGGCTGCGTTAAGAGCCAGTAGGTTGGTTTTCTCAGCAATCCCATCGATCACTTCGATAATAGAACCAATCTGTTTGCTGGCATCAGCCAGTTTATCTACCTGACCAGATGTACTCTGTAAGGCGTCATCGAGGCTATCGATCATCTCGATGTTTTGATTCATCACCTGCTGGCCTTGGTCGATATTGCTTTCCACCGACATCGACAATTCACGGCTACTTTCGGTATTTGATGCGACTTCTTTAATCGCCGATTCCATCTCGGTAACCGCAGTGGCTACGCTGCTAAGCTCAGCGGTTTGCTTATCTAGTTTGGTTTTAACAACGCTAGATGCTTCGTTGTTTTTAACCGAAACATCGCTGAGTTGATGCGCCGCACTTTGAATTTGGCTAAATACATCTCGCGCCTGTTCAATCATTCGATTGATAGCAGCCACCAGCACGCCAAACTCACCAGAATATTTGCCCTGCATGGTTTGGCTATAGTTGCCTTCCGCAAGTAATAGAATTTGTGACTGGGTATGCTCAAGAGGCTTGCGAATCAAACTGGCTAACCAATAGGCTACGGCAATGGCGAAAATAATCACCAAGGGTACAACCACTGCGGTAATAGAGCGGGCATTAAGAATCAAACTTCTGCCCTGCTCGCTGGCTACTTCACTTTGTTGGTTGGCAAGTCCGACAATTTTTACAATCACACTGTCTAAGCCACTGAGCTGTTGATTAATCGTTACGGTTTGCTTAGTAATATCGGCTATGGTTTCTTGGCTACCGATGTAGCGCTCAACAATGCCAGAATCATCATTAATTTGTTTGTTAAACCAGATAATAAGCTCAGTAATTTTAGGGTCGGCTAAACCTTCAACTTCAAATGTTAAAGATTCAAAGTCATCATTAAACACTTTACTGTTGTACTGGATTTTTTTGACTAAATCCGCGACTTTCTCGGGCTCGCGAGTATTCACCATGTTAGATAATAAAAACTCGATTAAGCCAAAACGATCCATCACCATAGTCAGTACATCTTGAATATAACTGTCTTCTGCCGCACTTGGGCCACTCACCGAGTTAACGATGCGTTTTAGATCTGATAATTGAAACAAAAAGTCGCTAACATCATTTCGTACTTTCTGATCCTGTTGTAAGAAAGTTCGTTGAAGCTGGGCTAAGTTTTCACCTTGGGTAGATAAGGTATTTTCAACTCGTTTTACGTCATCTAAATATTGGTTTAACTCACCTAGATTATATTTGGAAGCATGTTCCTCAAGGGCACTAACATCCTCTTCTAAGCCATTTAGAGATAATTGCGCCTGGCTATTAAGCTCCTCTAGCTCACTCAAGCTGGCTGCATTGTCTATTGCCAGCAAACGAATGCCTGAACGTAAAGCCTGACTACCTACCTGGTTGGCTAATAACTGAGTTCTAGCACTATTTTCTGTAAGTGTATTAAAGCTAGAATTGATTTGCTGAGCTAGCAATAACGCTGCACCGCCGCCCATCGCAATCACCAAGGTGAGAACGGCAAACCCAATATATAACCTGTGTACAACTGAGATTTGATTGATACTTTTTCCCAACATGCCTTGCTACCCTTTCCCAAAAGCTCGCGAATTCCCACTAGTAAGACTAGTAAGGATTTTGTTGATTATCTTTTTTAGTCGTTATTGTGCGAAGTTCCGCACATCCACAAGCTGTAAGCCATTATTAGCTTTGGCTTTTTAGCTCATTGTTTGCACGAAAAGATGCGTAATAAAAGATTAACCTGAAGTTCGTATTATTTTTTATAAACCATCATAGCAAGGAAGCAAACATGAGCACACGGCTGATTTTACCTCTCTCTCTACTCTTGTTAACTAGCCCGCAAATATTCGCTAAAGAAGACCCATCTTCAGCAGCTTTGCCCTACCAAGTATTAACAAGCATGGAAAACGGTACCGAAATTCGCAATGGTGGATATGGCTCAGCCATGACTGCACATCCAAGTTTAGTTGATCACTTTTATGCCCTTACCGACCGTGGCCCCAATGCCAAATACCAAGGTCCAGAAGGCAAGGGAAAGATCTTTCCAACGCCTGAGTACACCCCACGTATTGGCCTGTTTCGTCTAAGCGATGGTGAAGTGAAACAAGTGAAAGAAATACTATTGAAAGACCCCAAGGGTAAGCTTATTTCTGGCCTACCTAACCCTAAAGGCATGGGCGACACGGGTGAAGTGGCCTACGCAAATGACAAGTCGGTATTGCAAGCCGACCCATTTGGTTTAGACAGCGAAGGCTTAGTTGCCTTAAAAGATGGCAGCTTTTGGGTGAGTGATGAGTACGGCCCGCACATTGTTCATTACAGCGAGGCTGGCATAGAACTAGAGCGCATTAACCCGTTTGGTACTGGAACTGGTGGCAGGAAGCTACCTGCGGTATTTGCAAATCGCCGCGCCAATCGCGGTATGGAAGGCTTAGCGATTACTCCAGATGAGAAAGTGCTATTTGGCATCATGCAGTCAACCCTTTATAACCCCAGCAAAAAAGCCATCAGCAACAAAAATCTTACCCGTATCGTTAGCTTTGATATCGCCACCGGTAAAACTAAACAATTCTTGTACCAACAAGAAGCCAATAATCTATCTAACTCAGAGATCGTTGCCTTAAATCAACAGCAATTTTTGGTCATAGAACGTGACGGTGGTTTTGCTGGTGCTAGCGGGAAAAAACAGGCCAAATACAAACGTATCTACCAAATAGATTTAAGCCAAGCCACCGACGTAAGTGGCGATGTAGATGCCGAGCTGGGTTTAACATTTGCCGGAAAAACCCTTGAGCAGATGACTTGGCAAGAGTTGGCGCAACAAGGGATTAAGCCGGTCACAAAGACCTTAGTGAATGACTTACTGGTAGATATGCCTACGCCCTATCCTCACGACAAGCTAGAGGGTTTATGGCTGCGAGCCGATAAACAACTAGCAGTACTCAACGATGATGATTTTGCGGTTGCTGCTAAAGGCGAGCAGGTGATTCAGAAGATACTGCCGGCTAATCAAACTATCGATCGCAATACTCTGTATTTACTGAAATAGCCCGAAGAAACCTACGCTCAGAGTGCTGCTTAAGTGCTCTGAGCCTTTAGCTTTAGACTTATCTTTCGCTCAATTTGGGCGTTCCGCTGCAGATTCTATTTGTATAAACAAAACAGCCATCTACACTATGGGTATAGCAGAAAGGAAATCGCTCGTTAATGGTTGTAGATGGACTCACATACTTTATTTTAACCACCTTAGTTACGGTGGTATCGGCAGTTGTGCTTACTCTTATTCGAGTATTTCACGGCCAAAAAACCGCACTAGATTGTTGGATTATCGCCTCCTACACCCAAGTGTGCGCCTTACTGATTGTGCTGTTATCCAGAGAACCCTCAGCTACCGAGATCCTATTACAAAACACCCTATTTGCCGGCTCATTTCTGCTTATTGTGGCCGGCCATCATCATTACTTAAAGCTAGGTTTTAATCGCAACCTACTATCGATAGTACTGCTGCTATATTGCGGGTTGATGTTCTATTTCATATCTATCGAGCCTTCCAGCCAATCGCGCATCACCTTGTTCTCTAGCACCGTGGCCTTATGCTGCTTTTACTGTGCCTATCTGTATTTCCGCTATTGGCGCCAGCAACGCAATAACGCCTTATGGCTGGTGATTGGCTTGTATTTGTTTTTTGGTACTTGTTTACTGCTTAGGGTTTACATCACTATGCAGCATACTCCGCAAAACCAAAGGCTGCTGCTAGGCGTACCCACGATACTTTCTTTGGCTATATTTGCCGGTAATGCTTTGCAAACCTACGTATTTTACTTTTTGCTGCACTGGCGACAAATCATTCAATTAGAGCAACTGGCCAATTACGATGTCACTGGGGCAATGCGTCGCAGCTATTTTTTAAAACAACTGGAAAAAATGACCAAGCGTGCCCAGTTTTCTGGTGGTGAGATTAGCGTGGTATTTATCGATTTGGATCGCTTTAAAAGCATCAATGACGACTATGGCCACGACAACGGCGACTTAGCCTTAATGCACTTTTCTGAGATTGCCCTAGATAACCTACGAGTCGGCGATTTATTTGGCCGTTTTGGCGGCGAGGAGTTTGTAATAGCGCTAAACGGGGCCAACGCTCAGCAAGCTAATGCTTTAGCCAACAGGATCCGTATTCAACTCAATCAGAAGGCGCTAAAAACCAGTAAGGGTAAGCTCTATATGAGTGCCAGTTTTGGCGTCGCCTCTAATCTAGACACTCAGGATTTATCGCAGCTAATCAAACAGGCCGATGAAGCAATGTACCAAGCCAAACGCCAAGGCGGCAATAAGGTCAACTTGTACACTTTCAGCGAAAGCACCAGTGGCTAAACGCAGCCACATTTTTCACTACCTTTTAATTATTATTCCGCTTTACCCGCTAAGCATTTAACCATACTCTTTAGCAAACTCTAGATAGCACAACTATCTTAGCTAATCATGCAATAAGGAAAAACCATGACCATAGGGGTGGGCGGCAGTTCGGCCAGTGAACAATTGGTAGCGTTAAGCGATATGACTAACGGTATAAGTGGTATTAGCAACAGCGAATACCAACAACGCCAGCAACGGGCATGTCAGTTAATGCAGCAACAAGGCATAAGCGCCATTTACTTAAACGCCGGCACTAACTTGTACTATTTTACCGGCCTAAAATGGAGCGCCAGTGAGCGCATGGTGGGAGCGTTATTATGTGCCGATGGGCAATTGCACTATATCGCCCCGTATTTTGAGCAAGACTCCTTAAACGACTTCATGTTAATTGAAGCGCCTTTCCATGGCTGGCACGAACACCAAAGCCCTTATCAGTTATTTCAAAGCCTTTGTACAAGCCTAAAACTAGCAGGAAACATTGCAGTAGATCCAAGTGCCGCATTCTTTCTAGTCGATGGGCTAATTAAAGCCAATCCGCAAATTCAGTTTGTGAATGGCGATATTATTACTCAAACTTGCCGCGCTATAAAGTCAGCAGCTGAAATTGCTTTATTGCAGCATGCCAAAAACATGACCATGGAGGTGCAAAAGGCTGCAGCAAAAATTTTGCGCCCAGGCATTAGCACCAGCGAAGTGACCGAGTTCATCAACCAAGCTCACCAAAAAGTAGGTGCTAGCGGCTCGTCTTTTTGCATTGTTCTATTTGGCTTGGCCAGTTCATTTCCACATGGAGTGAAAGAGCCGCAAATTTTACAAGAAACCGACTGGGTATTAATTGATACCGGCTGCCTGCTGCACGGCTATAATTCTGACATTACTCGCAGCTATGCCTTTGGTGAAGCTAGCGAGCAGCAGCGCCAAGCATGGCAAAGTGAACATAAAGCGCAACAGGCTGCCTTTGCCGCAGCACAAATTGATGCAAGTTGTGCCAGCGTAGATGCTGCCGCTCGTCAATCGCTCGAAGCCGATGGCTATGGCCCTGATTACGCCTTACCCGGTTTACCACATCGTACAGGACATGGCTGTGGCCTAGATATTCACGAAGGTCCATACCTAGTAGCGGGCGACAATACCCCACTAGCCCCCGGCATGGTGTTTAGCAACGAACCGATGTTAGTGATCCCAGAACACTTTGGGGTTCGCCTAGAAGATCACTTTTATATTGGTGAAGAAGGGCCAGTTTGGTTTACCCAACCAAGCCCAAGCGTTGATGACCCTTTCGGCTATCAACTCAGTTAAGTCAAAACACCCACCATCAAAGCAAGCACTCTAGCCATCTCTCATTTGGCTTAGCGTGTTTGTTGCTTTCAAATAGCATCTGAGAAAATTAAACATTTAGCTCGTTTATACAAATACAATTAACTAACGCTGCAGTAAGCTAAGTATTCTCACGCTAAAAGGATAGAGCCATGCAACAACAAAGCCTACTCAAATGGCATTGCTTTGAGGTCACTCGCGAGCAACAAAAGTTGCCCAATCAACAGCAAAAAACCATCACTACACTTCGCCACCCTGGTGCCGTGGTGGTATTGGCAATCAATGATGCTGGGAATATTGTTATGGAGCGTCAATATCGCACAGCCATAAAAGACTGGTTGATAGAACTCCCCGCCGGAACTATAGAAGCTCACGAACAAAGCGAAGCAGGAATACTTGATTGCGCTAAACGAGAATTGCAAGAAGAAGTTAATTTGGTTGCCGAGCAATGGTACAACTTAGGTAAGCTTTACCCTGCCCCGGGATTTTGCGATGAAATACAGTATTTATTTCTGGCTAAACAGCTATCACACCAGCAAGGTCAGTGTGATGAAGATGAGTTTATTGAAGTGTTTGAAATGAGTATTGAAGAATTTGAATTAGGCATCGTTGATGGCAAAATCAACGACGCCAAAACTATTGCTTGTTATAGCCGAGCTAAACTCGCGGGCTTGCTAGGCTAAGCGCTAGTAAGCTGCTGGCTGGCTTTGCCAATTGGAAATAGCTTGTCGTAGGCCAAGTTATAAAAGTAAGCAAAGAACAAATAGTAGATGATCATGGCCGCGTCCATCACCAGTGCTTCAAGCAAACTTACGTTTAGCCACCAAGCCATAACAGGAATGGTGATAAGCAATAAACCTAACTCAAAGCCCAAGGCATGATAAATACGCTGCTTTTGGCTTTTGTCACTGTGTCCTTGGCGATTAAACAAATAGGTATCAAACCAGCGGTTATAAAAATAATTCCAGCCGGTGGCAATAATAGAGAAGAACAGGCCCATCGCACCCGAATGCATTGGGTCTACACCGAACAGCAGCGCCAACAAAGGCATAGCACCTAATAAACCTACTAACTCAAAACCTATGGCATGACGAATTCTATCGGATGTTTGTCTCATGCTTATCTCCAGTTCAATGTAATAAGGCTATTTTATCGACATCTGATTCCCTATACTGGAACACAATACTTTGCTAATTCCTTAAATTGGGAAACAACATGGACAGTTCAGAATTAGACGGCATTGCCACCGGTAGCTTTGAATTTAAAGACATCAACGAGCGTGAATATCGCTTAATGCAAATTGAGCGGGTTGAATCTTTGCTAGCCTACTGCAAACTCAATCGCAACCAATTGGCCAAGATAAGTGGTATTTCAAAAACCGCTCTCTATAACAAGCTAGATAAAGACGGTAACGCTAACTTTAGCCAAATAGAGCTGTTCAAAATCGCCAAAGCGCTAGATTTAAGTGTGGTGTATCTACTGCCACTATCCCAGCAGGAACGCGAACTAGTGAAAGGTTCACCAGTACCCGCCAGCAGCTTACGTTTTGTAGACGATATGTTGGGTGCACGGCGCGACGATATCGAGTTTTTGCATGGGGTTCATAAGCTGTTTAAGGAATACATTCAACAACGTAAAAGCTGAGAGACACTAATAGCTTATGGCTGCACACATACCCGCTTAAACTATGAAAAAATGTCTTTCATATTGGAGTTTTTCAGCTATTAGTGAAAGGAAAGATGCTAGTATTTCTCTAAATAGAAAAATACTTAACCACCACCTTTAAGCAAGAAAGTCAGGCCATCTTATGGCAACCACCGCTCCAAGTTTTGAGGTTACGATGCAGAATAAGATCGTCATAAATGATGTATTTGAGCAGATAGACAATCAACTTACTGAGCAAGGTGTTCATATTGCACACAGATATATGAAGGCTGTTGGAGAAGTTAGTAAGTACTTTAACAACACCCCTGTACCAATGTCCCCAGAATCTCTTTTACCGAACAATGAGCTGGGAAATCAGTTGTGTATATGGCTACACAAATGGTACGACGCGAAATATGGAGAGAACCAACACTTTAATTTTGATCTTGGTTTTTTTTACCAAAAATTTCGGGGTGACCTTTGGCATTACAGGGTACCGGAGTTCGTTGGCAGTTGTAATTTTTTCATTGATAAAAACCTCACGGTTAAGGGGGCTGATAATGAAACCAATATCATGAGAATGTCTCCTAAAATGACTCAATCTTATGTCAATTCATTAACAGAGGCTGAGTTGAAAGAACTATCTAATAACTTTGGTAATGCAATAGAGTCATTTCAAATAGTCAGTGGATGGAGAGTGATTCGAATTCCTTATTTTGAGGCAATTGATGCTGACTTTAAAACAATTACGGCCCAGTTAGAGCCTCACCTAATGAATTATGGGCAGGCTAGATGGGCCTACCTACAATGTGCTGAAAAGATACTAAAATCTTGGCTATTGAAAGCAGAAGTAAGTGAAGAACAACTCAAGAAAAAGTTTGGGCATAACATTCACAAACTGCTTAATGCTTTTAACAAATACTACGAAGTAGAACTTAGCTCAAGGAACCTCGACAATATAGAATGCGCTGCAAGTGCTAGATACGGTGATAAAAGTTTTACTACTGATGACATAGTAGCTGCACAAAATTGGTTATTTTACCTTATAAGGACAATAGGTTTTGGGCCAAAACTCATCACAGCTAAACACTAAACGTGGTAAACATAGCATCTGTTCATTCCACATTATTCTTTATAGCTATAGCCACCTCTATACTAATTGTACAATTACTTCTTCTTAAACCTGACTCATAAACCTCACTTAGCCAAGTGCTCTGCCAAGCCCGAGCGCCGCTGAGTCTTATTCCTACACGCAGCACTAACGCTTTCCGCATCGGCATATAGGCTAAAACGGCTTTTCGCTCGAGTAATAGCCGTATAAAGCAGCTCACGGTTCACCAATGCCTGAGCTGCTGGCGGCAGCAACATACAAACCTGTTTAAATTCACTACCTTGGCTTTTGTGCACAGTCATCGCGTAAACGCTTTGGTGAGCAGGCAAGCGGCTTGGCAATAACCAGCGCAAACCATTGGCCGATTCAAACGCCACCATCAACTGCCCGCTTTCATCCTGCGCACAAATACCAATATCACCGTTATACAGTTTCTGCTCATGATCATTTTGCTCAATCATCACTGGTCTTCCGGCATACCAAAGGCTATCGGCAGCTTTGGGCAGTGTGATAAAGCCTTGCTGGTTAAGCCGTTTTTCAATGCGCTGGTTAAGCCCATTTACTCCCAAATCACCATTACGTAGCGCGACCAGCAACTGAAACTGATGAAACTTTGCAAATACTTGTTCCATCGGCTGTCCTTGTTGCAAGGCTTCCAAATAAGGTTGATAGGCCAAGGCGCATTGTTCTAACAAATCTTTATAGCTGTCTTGAGTCAGTGCTTGATAAGGTAGATCGGCCCGTTGCGATGCAAGCAAGGCCAAGGAGTTTTTCACATGTCCTTGGTTAACTGCAGCAGCCAACAAACCAATGCCTGAATGAGCATCAAAGCGATAGCTTTTGCGCAATAAACACAATTTGTCGGCAATCGCTAAAGGCTGCTCGGCGCGCCACGCACCAAGAGCAAATCCACTACTGGCTTGTAAGTTGTTAAGTAAGTTTGGGCTATAACCCAGTTCGATAAAGGCGCATAAATCTCCCAGCACCGCCCCCGCCTCTACTGAAGCCAACTGATCTTTATCGCCCAACAAAATAATCCGCGCTTGCTTTGGCATAGCAGCCAATAGCTTAACCATTAGCGGCATATCAATCATCGAAGCTTCATCTACTACCAACATATCTAAGCTCAATGGATTATCGGCGTGATGACGAAACTCTGCGCGCCCCGGAATAACGCCCAGCAATCGGTGAATAGTGGATGCCTGCTCAGGGATTGTTGCAATAGCCGCTTCGCTGGCATTAAGTTGCTGCTTTGCACCAATGATCGACTCACTTAAACGCGCCGCAGCTTTACCGGTTGGAGCCACCAGCTGAATGTTTAAGGCTGCTTTTCCAGCATCAAGCTGCAACGTTTGCAACAAAGCCAATAAACGGGTCACGGTGGTGGTTTTACCGGTACCCGGCCCACCGCTAATCACCAAGCGCGGTTGATAACAGGCTTGTAAGGCAGCCAATTTTTGCCAGTTAATTTTGCTGGCATTGGCAATATGCCCTACCAAACTCTGTAGCTCTAATTCTTGTTCAATTGCCGCTAATTGCTGCAAAAACTCGGCATTATTAAGCAAGTTAGCGTCATTTATATCTAAGAACTGCTGAGCATACCAAGCCATCTGCTCAGCAGAATAAGCCGCTTTTGCCTGTAACAACATCTGCCAATCAGGGTTAAATAGCTGCTCTGAGTAGAGTTGGATTTTTTCTAAGGAGTAGTCACTCGTTAATGAACTTTCACCGAAATAGTCCGCTATTTGCTGCTCATAATGCCAATATCGATACAAATATAAACGCCCATATTGCAGCACCAGTGGCTTAGCACCACTAGATAACGGCGGCTGCATAAGCGCACTTGAGGCACTCAGTTGCACCTTCCAAAACTCACTATCAGTAGCGCCAATTAAGGGGCAAGCCCCCAGCAGTTCACAGCGCTTGGCTAAACTGGGCATATCTATACAAACGTGACCTGCTTGCAGCTCATTACTTACCAATGCTGCGGCCACCATTAATACATCAGCCTGTTCGCTACTAGCAAAGGACTTAGCAAAGTGAAAATCTAAGGCGCTAATTTGCCCCTGTTGCTTCAAGTTAGCGAGCCAATCTATAACGCTTAAAGGGCGCTCTGCATTTTCCAGCGAACTAGTCATGTTTAGCCCCCTCTTGGCTTAGTTGTGCCAGTGTAGGTTTAAGATCTTCACCAGCAAACAATTGGTCAAGGTAGTCGATAAATTGTGGCTCTGGCCGACTAAAGTAAACGCCATTTTGCTGTTCACTTTGCATTGCTAGTTCAGCCTCTTCCCCAGCCATGCCGCGTAAGAATAAGTAGTAAACACCGCCAAAATGCTGCTCATAATCGTAGTCTGGTATGCGTTGTCCCAACCAGCGATGTAGAGCCAAGCTATACAGTTGATACTGAAAGTCATAACGATGCTCTACCATGGCTTCTATCATTGCCTGTTGTTGGTACTCACTTACTTCAGCGCCTAGGTAATTCGACTTGTAGTCCAATACGTAATAACGTCCATCATGCTGATACACCAAATCTATAAAGCCCTTTAACATGCCTTGCACACTGGCAAAATCTAAGGGTTTGGCTTGGCGACTCAATGGGTCAAAAGCGCGAATCAGCTGGTTAACTTGATTGGCTTGCAGATCGGCAATAGGTAAGAAAAACTCCATCTCTACCAACCTTTGTGCTGGAGCCAACTGGCTCAATGAATATGGCTCGGCACTTCCAGCATCATCCAAAGGTGTAGCACAAACCTGCTGGAACATCTCTGTTAGCGGCGCCAACCACAGCAGTTCGCCTTGTGGGTCCAGCTGATTGTAACTAGATGCTTGCAATAGGGGAGCAATCGCTTGTGGAATAGTGGCTAAATCAGCCTGAAAATCCACTTCCTCAAACAATAAGTGTAAGAATGTACCGGCCTCTGCACCGCGAGGAAAATCAAAAATAGTTAGCGCTTGCTGCTGCTCTACTTGGCTTGCCTCCGCACTCAAACCCTCGGCTTCATCTAACCAAGCCATATCACTACTGGCATCAAAACCAGCGCTATGCCCTTGATGACGGCTAAGCGCAGAATAACTGGTTAGCCACCAGTTTCGATTAAGCTGAGCGGTAAAACTGCGGGCAGCAAAGCTTTGATCTGCTTCACTAATAGGGCTGAATGGAGTAAGTGCTTGCTCACTCACATTTTGCCAACTAATAAAAGGACGCTGAGACAAATTATCTAGAATGGCGACTAAGGCACCAGCGGGTTGCGGCTGATTTTTTTGCAGCAAATAGCCTAAGGCACTTTGGTGTACATCGGTATCACCTTTTTTGGCATTACCTTTTTTAAGATCTG
Organism: Agarivorans sp. Alg241-V36; assembly: GCF_900537085.1. NCBI lineage: Bacteria > Pseudomonadati > Pseudomonadota > Gammaproteobacteria > Alteromonadales > Alteromonadaceae > Agarivorans > Agarivorans sp. Alg241-V36. The sequence goes on from NZ_UNRE01000007.1 coordinate 97,686, forward strand.
CTACGCCTAAATAGCAGCAATATACCGCTCGAGTCACCGCTACATACAGCAGGCGCAAATCTTCTGCTAAACGTTCTTGGCAAGCTGCTTCCATGGCTTCTTCACTGCCATCGAGATCAAGAATAAAGCGCTCATCTTGATGATAAAGGGCTTCGCTAGCTTCGCGATAGCCCAATATGAATGGCAACATCACAATGGGGTATTCTAAGCCCTTACTTTTGTGAATAGTGACGATTTGTACCAAGTTGGCATCACTTTCTAAACGCAATTGCTGATCATCGGCATTGCCATCTGGCTCCAGCAACTGTTCGGCAAACCAGCGCATTAAGGCGGCCTCACCGTCTAACTCCGCGCTTTGGTTTTGTAAGAGCTCTGCAAGGTGCATTAAGTTAGTCAGTAAGCGCTCACCGTAGTTATCGCTTTGATTAATCCAGCGCTCACTAATGCCTCGCTGGCTCATCCAGCGATAGAACATTGCTAATACGCCTTGGCTATACCAAAGCTGCTGGTATTCATTGTATTCCTGAGAGTAACGCTGCCAACTGCGCTCATCGGTATTTAGCTCATCAAGCTCGGCCAAACCTAAACCAAGGATTTTACTGGCTAACGCCGCGCGAAGTTTGCGATCGTTATGTGGCTCTTGGCAGGCCAGTAACTGTAAATAAAATTGATAAGCTTCGGCGCTTTCAAACACGCTATCGCGGTTAGACAAACTCACGCTAGCAATGTTTTGTTTGGCCAATGCTGCGGCCACTTTCTCACCTTCGCGACGAGTGCGTACCAATACTGCAATATCACCAGCTTGCACCGCTTTTCCTTGGTCACCAAGAGTAGCCTGCCCCTGCTGCCCGGCTTCTAACAAAAGTTGAATTTGCTGGGCACACAGTTGGGCTTGACCAACAAGATAGTCTTCGCCACGCACAAACTCAGCATTTTGCTGATACAAAAACTGCATAGCGGCTTGCTGCTCACCCTTAAGTGTTAAGCCACTTAACTGTGCTTTGTTAGCATCAACGGGGATAAACTCAATGGCTTCATCAAAAATAAAAGGCCGTGCATGGCACTCAAATAATTGATTGCACGCTTCCACCATTGCTCCAGTTGAGCGCCAGTTAGTCGGCAAGTTATAACGTGCGGTAACCTTGTTGCGCGCTTGCATGTAAGTGAAGATATCCGCGCCACGGAAGCCATAAATAGCCTGTTTGGGGTCACCAATTAACATTAACGCAGTATCTGGCCTATCGATATATAGTTGAGAGAAAATCTGATACTGCTGTGGATCGGTATCTTGGAACTCGTCGATCATTGCCACTGGGTAAAGCTCAGCGATTTGGCTAGCCAAAACCTCACCTTGAGGGGCTTTAAGAGCCTTAGCTAAGCCGGAAAGTAAATCGTCGAAGCTCAACAATTGTTGCTGCTGTTTTAGCTCACTAAAACGCTGACGGATTTGCGGTAATAGTTGCGCCAGCAGCAAGTTTTTAATGTTCTGTTCTTCATCAAATAAGGCTTCTATCGCGTTAAACGCCAGGTGCTGCGGCGGAGCGCCTTTGGCTTTTACCCCATTGGCCAAATTCTCTGGGGTAAATTTACCTAGGGCCTCTCGAAGCGCCTTACTTAAAAAGTCGCTGTCGGTGGGCGAATTGGCAAACTGGTCGATCAAGCCAAGCCACTTTGCTACCGAAGCCTTACGGAATTTATTGCCATTTAATGGTGCAGTTTCGATGAGTTCGGCAATCTCGGCTGCAGCCGGTTTCCACAGCTGTTTAAAGTTCTCTATGCGGCTAATTTGCTGAGCAAAAAAACGTTCCAAATCTTGCTCTTGTGGCACGCCTTTTAGCTCAAAATGACTTTGGTTAAGCAAGCCAGAAATCTCTTGATGCAAGTCGTAAGGGCTAGCCCAACATTGCACTATTCGCCCCACCAATGGCACTGGCAAAGGATAAAAACGCTGGCGCCAACTGTCTTGCACCGCTTGCAGCCTTAGGTGGATTTCGTTGGTGAGAAACTCCATTTCAAATGGCAGGCCCGACTCAAAAGCATGCTGCTTCAACATTCGTTGGCAAAAGCCATGAATGGTAAACACCGCCGCTTGATCCATGTTTTGCTCGGCCAGTAACAAACGCTGGGCAGCTTGAGGGTGATCTTCTATCTCTTCCAGCAATTGGCCAATGAAGAAGTCATCACTTTGGCCACGCAAAAAGGCAATGCGTGCTTCATGTATTCTTTCGCGAATGCGACCACGTAGTTCTTGGGTCGCCGCCTCGGTAAATGTCACCACCAAGATTTGCTCAATGTTTAGTGGACTAAAACCACCTGCTTGACTAAAGCCTTGCTCCGGCTGGCGATAATGGCCCAACAGCAAGCGCAATACCAAAGCGCCAATAGTGTAGGTTTTACCGGTACCAGCACTGGCCTCAATCAAACGCGAGCCATTTAAGGGAAAGGTAAAAACATCTAAGTTATTATTCACAGGGCTAGTTTGTTGCTCAGTTTTTTGGCCGTTTATGTGATTAGTTTGCTTAAGTTCAGACATTGGCAAACTCCTCAAGATGAATCAGCATTGGTTCAAGCAAAGCTTGCGAACTTGCCTCGAACTGCGGCCAAATGCTTTCAAGGTCAGCTAACTGAGCTTGAATATAAGGGTCTTCACCTTCTGCTTGGGCAAAGGGGCCGCCGTTAAACTGAGTGCGCGCCGCTCGCCTTGCTTTATCTAAGTTTGCCTCGCTGTATTCAATATTGCCGGTTTTCTTATCTTTGCATTGGCTAATCCACTGCCAAGCACTTTCTAAAGGCAGTAACAAAGGCTGCTGCAAACCCTGTTGTAGCTGGCTAATCCATACACTCAAATGTTCTTGAGCTTGTTCGCTGCTAAGCGGTGAAAACTGCCAAGCGCCCTTGCGGCCAAGAACATAAGAACTTAATGCCTGCTGAGGTAAGGCTGCATGAACCAATAAATGCCACAGCCACCCAGCCACTAAGTCTTTGCCTCGAATGCTGCCGGGGCGATAACTTACTAGGCCTTGCGCATATTGGTGTTTCAACCAGGCTGTTAAGCGACAAGTTTGAATGCTGTCTTCGCTGGCAAAATCGAGATCTAGCAGCAATTGTTGACGACTTAATAAGCCACCGACCAACAAGGGAAATAGTGAATCAGCTAAAGGTTCTAAGTCTTGCCATTGTTGCTCAAAGGATACCTCGCCAAAACCACCATGAGGCAGCGCGCCGGCAGCGTGTAACAAGTCAAACTGCTGGCGCTTTTCGGCATTATTAAGTTGTTGTTCAAGCAAATACTGCTTCATTGAAAAGCCCGCCAGTCCGTCGACTAAAAACGGTTCGGTTTCTTCTAATTGCTCACTTAAACGGGGAAAACTCACTTTTAAACGGCGCTGATAAAAATAAGCAATCGGCGAGCGGCTAAAGGCCAATAACTCGTCCATGCTAATCTCAGACAACAGCCCTTCATTCACCAAAGTTGGCGCTGCCTGATTATCTTCTGTCGATTTCGCCTGATGCTGGGCAGCCACTGCGGGCAACCAGCGCTGAGCATAACTAAATTTGTCTGAATGGCTTTGATAGTATTCGCTGGAAAAAGGCTGCAAAGGGTGCAAACAGGTTAATTGAGCCAACAAGCGCTTGCCAGATTCATCTACATTTAGCTTATCGTCGTCCGTTAAGGCGCAACTTTGAGCAATGTAATCGCACAATTCGGCCACCAGTACAGAGGGCGTTTGCTCACTGTTATCTTTTGCACTGTGGCCAATATAGGAAATGTACAAATTTTGCTGGGCGGCTAGCAGCGCTTCCAAAAATAGGTAGCGGTCATCATCACGGCGACTACGATCACCCCGCTTGGCTGGGTTTTGCGCCATTAAATCAAAACCCATGCTGGGCACAGAGCGTGGGTAATCGCTATCATTCATGCCTAGCAAGCACACAACTTTAAAGGGAATGGCGCGCATCGGTAGCAAGGTACAAAAATTGATTTGCCCTGCTAAAAAACGCTGACTACCGCGCTGGGCATTGAGCTGATTTCGGCAGTAATCAACAATTAGCTCTGGGCTTATGTCTTGCTCAAAACCGCTGCTACTGCATTGCTCAACTAATGTTTCAAATAGCTTGTGCAAACGCAGTTGTTCGGCTTCATCGTCGCCATCAAAACTGTAGAAGTTGCTGAGTAAGTCTTGTAAACGCAGGCGCCACTGCTCAACGTTTACCGCTGCTAGCAATTGCTGTTCTAGCTGGATTAGGTGATCGATAAAGTCGGCTAACTTACCCACCGCCAAGGCGATTTTACCTTGTACTTCATCATAGGCGAGCACCCCTTGATGCAAGCCTGCTTGGCTTGGCATGGCGTAACCCAACAACATTCTTTTCAGGCCAAATAGCCAAGAATGGGTTTCTTCTTCTGGCGCTTGCCAGCGGCTACGGTCACTGCCGTCTAAGCCCCAGCGCACTCCCGCTTCTCTTACCCATTGGCGCAAAGACTTGAGTTCAGCTTCGCTTAGTTCAAAACAGCGCATAATGGCGGGCACTTCGAGTAGCGCCAGTAGCTCTGCCGCCGACTTGCGCTTTTGCGGTAAGGCGAGCAACTCTAAAAAGCTCAACAAAACCGGATTTTCTTGAGTAGCGCTGCGATCTGAAATAGCAAAGGGTAAGCGTGTTTCCGCACTGCTGCTGCCAAATACCGCCTGAATCATTGGCCCGTAGCGGTTTACGTCGGGCACCATTACGATGACATCGCGAGGACTAAGCTGAGGATCTTGCTCAAACATTGCCAAGAGCTGATCGTGCAATACCTCTAATTCTCGACGTGGGCTATGGCATAGATGAAGCTGAACACTTTTATCATCAGGCTGAATCACTCGCTTGTGCAGGCTATTATCAAACTCCTGGTAATTAATCGGGTCAGTCAGCGTCAAGATATCATCTTGAATAAGCTCCAAAAGTTTTGCTGGAACCTGCGGCTCCCCAGGCTCTGGCTGAACATAATTATCGGCAAACAGATCGGTTTCTTGCTTGTTTAGTGGGTGCAACATCTCAATATAATCGCGTCCCAGTTTACCCATCGACGCCAACAGCGGGTTACCCACTAACTCTATCTCTGTTTGCTGTTTAAGCACGGTAGTTACGTCACGCACATCACCCCAGTAATGCTGCGAAGGGTTGGTTAAAAACAAGTGAATGTCGGTATGCAAGGCTAAGGCGTCTAAAGCCTCAACATAGGCTGGCGGCAGGGCCGAAATACCAAAAATAAACACCTGCTCAGGCAGCCCTTCCGGCGCGGCGCTCGCCACCCGCAACTGTTCTACAAAATCGATGTACAAGTTGCCACGATGGTAAGGCGAGTCCATTGAACTTACCGTGTCATCTACCAAATCACGCCATAATATGGGTTGCCAAGGCTGACTTTCACTCACTTCACTTAAGTCATCACCGGCTTCCCAGGCACTGGTCCAATCGCTGCGGTAAACCAAATATTGATCGTAAATATCGGCAATTTTTTGCGCCAGTTGCCACAGCTTGCGGCTATCAATCTCAGCGCTTTCTTGCTCAGCAAGCAAGTAGTGTTGTAAGGCGCTAAATTCGTTTTGTTGTAGGCGTTGCGGCAACAGGCGCATTAAGCGCCAACTCATTGCTTCTTTGTTAAATGGGCTTTGTTCGGGAACATCTTGCAGCACTAAATGGAACATTTGCCAAATAAAGCTGGCTGGAAGAGGGAATGCCACATTGGCGACAATGCCTTGTTGCTCGGCTAACTGCAGCTTCAACCACTGAGCCATGCCGGGGCTTTGCACCAAAATTTGCTGCTGAGTAAACGGATTTTCAGGCGCTTTTAGGGCCATCACCCTAGTTAATAACACCTGTAAGGTATCTAAATGATTACTTTGATAGAGATATAACAAGAAGGCTGTTCCCTTGAACGAAGCAGCCTTTATTGTGCCAGAAAAAACCGCTTAAAAAAGTGTTGCTTAAACGATTTTAACCAGAGCATCTTGCTTAGCAGATCTGCAGCTTACTTGGAGAAGATAATGCGACGCAGTGCAGAGTAGTCAAAACTGGTGTAACCGCCGTAACCGTTGCGGGCTACAAACATGTTGTCGGCTTCATCACCGCTAGGTAGCTTAAACTTAGCGCCGCTATGAGTAACCGCTACGTACTCATTTGAAACATAGTAGTATTTATTGTCAGCTTGAATAAAAGCTAACTCAGTCAGTGGCATAAATAGCGGTTTTCCTTTGCTATCTAGCGCAACAATGCGCTGCTGTAAGCTGCCATCAGAGTTTTGGATCTGTAAATCCTGCATTTGCATCCATTGCGATTCGCTACCCGACTGCAACCAAATTCTGACATCTTGCGCATTTGCAGTACCAACCAACAGAGAAATGCCAATCACCATCCATTTCATCATAGTATTTCCTTCCTTCTTTTGAAGTGCGATAAGCTCTTTGCATACGGCTTATTCGCGTGCACTTTAAGTAGCAGTTTCACCTTTGTAAACGCTTGTTTAACATTTCTTCGGTGAAGGTCATGTTTCTGACCTTTCTGCCTTTATTTTTTATGTTTTTATTGTTGCTCTAATTTAGCGCCAAGCTGCGCCCTTCCTGGTGAGCGCTATCTATAACTCTGTGTTTATTTCCTACATTGTACTTGAAAAACATAAGCTTATGAAAACGTTATCTCCAAGTAATTCTAATAAAGTGTCAATAATTTGAACACTATCAGCTATACAATTATTGAGCCATTTTGTTGTAGCTAAATGTTTACGCCAACAACAAATATCTACGAAGCCTTTTCCGCACCGGGATCATTCATCATCAAAATATGATTTATTGATCAATACGGGAGAGGTTTATTTGACAAAAATGAGCACTAGGCCGATAAACGCTTAAGTAGGCGATCCATTGCGCGATAACTTAGGGCTTCAACAATGTCATTGCGTTGAATGTCTTTTTGCTGCTTAAGATCGGCAATGGTTCTGGCTAAACGCCAAACACGGTGAAATGCCCGAGCAGATAAACCCAGTTGGTTGATGCTGTTTTCCAAAAACTCACTGTTTTCTGGGCTTAAGCTAGCATGCTGATGAAGCTCTTTGCCTGAGAGTTGGCTGTTTAGCTTGCCGCAGCGTGCTAATTGCAAGCTACGTGCATTAATCACCCGCCGCTTTATCTCTGCGCTCGACTCCCCATTAGCATGCTGCGTTAAACTGCCTTTGGGTAATTCGGCCACTTCAACACTTAGATCAAAGCGATCTAGAAAGGGGCCCGATAGCTTGCCGAGATACTTTAAAATTTGGTCAGGATTGCTACGCAGCTGCTGGCCTTGATAGTAACCACATGGAGATGGGTTCATTGCCGCGACTAGTTGAAAGCGCGAGGGAAAACTTACCTGCAAAGCCGCTCGCGAAATATGCACTTCGCCAGACTCAAGTGGCTGGCGCAAAGCATCCAAGGTGCTGCGAGCAAACTCTGGAAGCTCGTCCAAAAACAACACGCCATGGTGAGCTAAGGTAATTTCGCCGGGTTTAGGATTTGAGCCACCGCCCACTAACGCCACCATTGATGCACTGTGATGGGGACTGCGAAAGGGTGGAACATACCATTGCTCAAGCTCTCGCTGCTGAGCACTTACCGAGTTAATCGCTGCCACTTCAATGGCTTGTTGTTCATCAAGGCTGGGTAAAATCCCTGGCAAACGGCTCGCCAGCATGGTCTTGCCAGTTCCTGGTGGGCCCATCATCAATAAATTGTGAGCTCCAGCGGCGGCCAATTCTAAAGCACGTTTGGCTAAGTGTTGGCCCTGCACTTCGCTCATATCTAATAAGCTCGCACTAGATTCTTGTTTTATCACTTGCGGGGCTAGCAAATTAAAAGCACTTTGGCCGTTTAGGCCAGCGCTTAGCTGCTGCAAACTAGGGCTTCCGTGCACCTTTGCATCCGGCACTCTTACTGCGGCCGCTGCGTCTTGCTCGCTGGTTACTAAGATTAAGCCCTGCTTGCTTATGGATAAAGCGGTTGCGATTGCCCCACTCACCGGACGGATCGCGCCCGATAAAGCCAGCTCACCGCAAAAAGCCATATCAACTAAACAGGCTAAGGGCACATCGCCTGCAGCCGCCAAAATACCAATGGCAATCGGCAGATCAAAACGGCCACCACTTTTTGGTACGTCAGCGGGAGCAAGGTTTACGGTGATGCGTTTTGCGGGGAAAGAGAATCCGCTATTTAGAATGGCGCTACGAACACGGTCTTTAGCTTCTTTTACTGAAGTCTCAGGCAATCCGACAATACTAAAGGCAGGCAAACCATTGGCTAAATGCACTTCTACAGTCACATTTAAGGCTTCCATGCCCACTAAGGTACACGTTTTAACTATCGCTAAACCCATTTGCTCTCCAGCGCTTAATAACAACTTACATACTAGTAGGCTTTTGCCGAAGTTGTTATTAAGTGACTGAAAATAGGTTTATTACTGCACGCTAAAGCACTGCTGCTGTTGCTGATGAAGCGCTGCCAATACCGCTTTACGCTCGATTAAACCAATAAGTTTGCCATTTTCTAATACTGGGTAGCTCTTCGGTTTGTTATCGGTCATGGTTTTTGCCAAGTCGAGAACATTCTCATCAGGGCCAACACTCAATACATCGCTACGCATTAGATCTTTAACTAAAGCACTTTGGTCACAGTAATAACCGGCTTGCAGCATTTGGGTTACGCAGTCTAACTCAGACAACCAACCGATTAAGGCGCCTTTAGCGTCAACCACGGGAGCACCTAGCTGGTGTGAATTAGTCAGCAATTCGCTGGCCTGGTTAATGCTTTGCTCTTCGGTAAAACTCAAAAATTGAGCGCGCATATAGTGTCTAACATTAAGCTGTTGCATAAGACCTCCTTCAAGGGCCTTTAAGATTACAACTCAAATGTAATACAAGCCAAGACGGATAAGAAATGGCTTATAACTATTAGATTGATAGGCGTAACAGCCCTAACGCTTTACCTAGTGCTCTATCCGCAAAAAACACTAGTCTTCGTCTTCCGGAATATTTTTCACAAACTTAGCTGGCACGCCGGCTACCACGGTATTAGCCGCTACGTCTTTATTCACTAAAGCGCCGGCGGCAATCACTGCGTTATCACCAATGCTTACGCCCGGCAATATGTTCACTCCCATGCCAACCCATACTCGGTCGCCAATGGTTACCGGTAAAGCTCGCTCTAACCCTTCGGTGCGCTGTTTAACGTTGAGCGGATGGGTGGCGGTAGAAATGTTCACTGCTGGCGCAAACATTACGTCATCACCAATGGTCACAGGGGCGCCATCTAAAATCACGCAATTGTGGTTAGCGTAAAAGTTTTTACCGGTGGTAATGTTGTAGCCGTAATCACAGAAAAAATCGGGCTCAATCCAAGGATCCAAGCTATTTGGCAACAGCTCAGCTAATACCTCGGCCCGTAAATCTTCTTCAGGGTGCAACAAGTTCAGCTCGTAACATAATGACTTCGCCTGATTACGGTCTTCCACCAACTCGCCATCAAAGGCCAAATACAACTCACCAGCTAACATCTTTTCTTTTTCTGTCATGCTTACCTCTTGGAGAGCTTAGTTGCGAACGACTAAAGCAACGCAGCAAAAGTTATTAATTTCAGTAAGTTATTCTACAGCGTTAATTGTGACGATATCTCCAACCTTGATTGCATTTTTTGCAAACCAGCCTTGATTCATTTCCCAAGCGTAAAAAACAGAATAGCGAGACTTGGTTAACTTGGCCGTATTAGCCTGCATACTGTGAATTTCACTAATAGAACCGTCTTCACGAATAAACGCCACATCCAGTGGGATATAGGTATTTTTCATCCACATTTGCGCGCGTTTGTTGCGCTGGAAGTTAAACAGCATTCCACACTCTTCACACAATTGTTGGCGATGCATTAAACCTTGGGCACGCTGTTGCCTACTATGCGCATACTCCAAGCTAAAGCTCTGTTGATTGACTTGCACCATCACTAGAGGAAATTCTTTAGTAGACGCTTCCGCGGTAGCTAAATTTGTCACCAACAATAGCAAACAAAAAAGGGATTGATTAACTGATAAATTCAAAGCAAAAGGTATCCAATAGTTACAATTAACCTATTCAACTAAACCATGACAGAAATCCCGCCCGCTGGGCAAGTTTTCGTTTTAGTTTGTTTCAAGGTAAGCATGTTGAAAAAAAGTGTAACAATTTAAGCCAAAGGACCAATGAATAATCTGCTGCAAATGCAAAACATATCACCACACCAAACAAATAAAACAGAATATAACACCATCAGAAAAACAAAAAGCAGCCAAATAAACCTTAAATCGTTTATTAAACACACTACAGGCAGAACAATTAATAGCCAAAGCTGACTTGAATCACATTTTATCCTGTGATACTTGTTAGCCAATCTTTTAGGAAAGCTTTAAATATGTCTCTTTCAGTTGCACTAATTATTAGCGTCGTCCTTGTGGTGATTATTCTATCACCTCGCGGGGATGCGTTGTTGTAACTGAAACTAGCACACAACATCAAACCCCCGCGCTGCAAAGCTCGGGGGTTTTTTGTTAACGGTGGGAAGGAAGTAAAAATGAATGGTGCGCAACAAATTGTAGCGACTCTGAAACAACAGGGCGTTGAACAAGTATTTGGATATCCTGGCGGGGCGATTATGCCGCTGTACGATGCTCTTTATGATGGCGGAGTAAAGCACATGCTTACTCGCCACGAGCAGGGCGCAGCGATGGCAGCGGTGGGTTATGCTCGCGCTGGCGCAAGCTGCGGGATAAAAGTGGGGGTTTGTATTGCCACCTCAGGTCCAGGCGCTACCAACTTAGTCACCGGCCTTGCAGAAGCACAGCTTGATTCCATTCCACTGATCGCCATTACCGGCCAAGTTGCACAGCCCGTGATCGGCACCGATGCTTTCCAAGAAGTTGACGTATTAGGCATGTCTTTATCGGTTACCAAACATAGTTTTATGGTTACCGATGTTAAAGAGCTAAAGCGCACCATTGAACAGGCTTTTGAAATTGCCACCAGCGGCCGCCCAGGCCCTGTACTCATCGATGTACCTAAAGATGTGCAACTTGCCGAAGTTGAAGAAAGCTTGGCCTACGTTGCCAGTACCCAAGCACCTGCTGCGCCTCAGGCGAGCTTAGTGGCGCAAGCCAAACAGCTTATAGCGAACGCCAAGCAGCCCATCGTTTATGTTGGCGGCGGTGTTGGTATGGCCAATGCGGTAGGCGAATTACGCGAGTTTCTAAACTACAGTAAAATCCCTAGTGTAAGCACCCTTAAAGGGATTGGTGCAATTACCGAAGAGCAACCTTATTACTTAGGCATGTTGGGCATGCACGGTACTAAGGCGGCCAACCTAAGCGTACAAGAAACCGATTTGCTGATTGTGATCGGCGCTCGCTTCGATGACCGCGTAACCGGCAAGTTAGATGAATTTGCTCCGCACGCCAAAGTGATTCACCTTGATGCAGACGCCAGTGAGTTTGGTAAACGCCGTACCCCTGATGTAGCGCTAGATAGCGATTTAACGCTCACCTTGCCCGCTCTACACTGCCAAACCGAGATTGATATTTGGCAAGAAAAACTAGCCCAACGCAAACATGACTTTGCTTGGCGCTACGATCACCCCGGCGGGCATATTTTTGCTCCGGCAATGCTTAGCGACTTAAGTAAAATGGTGGATAAAAACACCGTGGTTGCCTGCGATGTTGGCCAACACCAAATGTGGGTAGCACAGCATATGCAGTTTGATGGCCCCGAAAATCATCTGTCCAGCGCTGGCTTAGGCACTATGGGCTTTGGTTTGCCGGCTGCCATTGGCGCTCAGTTTGCTCGCCCTAACGACACCGTTATTAACGTATCGGGCGATGGTTCATTCATGATGAACGTGCAAGAACTTACCACCATTAAGCGTGCTCAGTTACCGGTAAAAATGCTGCTTATCGACAACAATCGCCTAGGCATGGTGCGTCAGTGGCAGAACCTATTTTTTGATGGGCGTTTTAGTGAAACGATCCTTGATGACAACCCAGACTTTGTAAAAATGGCCTCGGCTTTTGATATTCCGGGCGAAACCATTAGCAACAAAGTGGATGTTCACGCAGCCTTGCAACGGATGCTAAACAGCAAAGGCCCTTACCTGCTGCATGTATTGATTGATGCAGAAGAAAACGTGTGGCCACTAGTGCCACCGGGTGTGGCCAATGACAAAATGATGGAGGACTGCTAATGCAACATTCACTAACTATTTCTACACGCCAGCAAGCCGATGTACTTGAACGTGTATTACGAGTGACACGTCACCGTGGTTTTTTAGTACAATCTATGCAAATTGAGCAAACTAGTGCTCAAGAACCTGCTGGCTACCGCATTGAACTTAGCGTAAGCAGCGAGCGTCCAATAGAACATCTCACTAATCAATTAGTGAAACTGTTTGACGTTGAGCAAGTTCAACTAAAGCAATTACAAGCAGTGGCTTCGCCTAAAGCCGCCATTGCCTAAACAAATAGCAAACACAGATTAACGGAGTAAACCGCAATGCCTAAACTGCGAAGTGCCACCACCACCGAAGGCCGTAACATGGCTGGAGCGCGCGCCCTTTGGCGAGCAACAGGAACCAAAGAAGAAGATTTTGGTAAGCCAATTATCGCGGTAGTGAACTCATTCACCCAATTTGTACCGGGCCACGTTCACCTTAAAGATCTTGGTCAGCTGGTTGCACGCTCGATTGAAGATGCAGGCGGCGTTGCTAAAGAGTTCAATACCATCGCAGTAGACGACGGCATTGCCATGGGCCACGGCGGCATGCTTTACAGCTTACCTTCGCGTGACCTTATCGCCGACTCAGTAGAGTACATGGTAAATGCCCACTGTGCCGATGCCATGGTGTGTATCTCTAACTGTGACAAAATCACTCCAGGAATGTTAATGGCTTCAATGCGCTTAAACATTCCGGTTATCTTTGTTTCTGGCGGCCCAATGGAAGCCGGCAAAACTAAGCTTAGCGACCAAATCATTAAACTAGATTTAGTTGACGCTATGGTAATGGGCGCCGACAAAAACGTAAGTGATGAAGACAGCGACAAAGTAGAACGTAGCGCCTGCCCAACCTGTGGTTCGTGTTCAGGTATGTTCACTGCTAACTCAATGAACTGTTTAACCGAAGCGCTAGGTTTAGCTCAGCCAGGTAATGGCTCGATGCTGGCTACCCACGCCGACCGTGAAAAACTGTTCGTAAACGCTGGTAAACGCATTGTTGATTTGTGTAACCGCTACTACCAACAAGATGACGAAAGTGTATTGCCGCGCTCAATTGCAACTCACAAGTCTTTTGAAAACGCCATGACCTTAGACATCGCCATGGGCGGGTCTACCAATACCGTATTGCACTTGTTAGCTGCAGCCCAAGAAGCTGGCGTAGATTACAACATGGACCACATGGATGATCTTTCTCGTAAAGTTCCTCAGCTGTGTAAAGTAGCGCCATCTACCAACAAGTACCACATGGAAGATGTTCACCGCGCTGGCGGCATTATGGGCATTCTCGGTGAATTAGACCGTGCTGGTTTGCTTAACCGCAACGAACCTAATGTAATGGGCGAAACCTTGGCCGATACCCTCGGCAAATGGGACATCATGCAAACTCAAGATCAAACAGTAAAAGAGTTTTACCGCGCTGGTCCTGCTGGTATTCGCACCACCAAAGCCTTTAGCCAAGATTGCCGTTGGGACGACTTAGATGACGACCGCGCCGAAGGGTGTATTCGTAGCCTAGAAAATGCCTTTAGTTTAGAAGGCGGCCTAGCTGTACTAAAAGGCAACCTAGCGCAAGATGGCTGTATTGTTAAAACCGCTGGCGTAGATGACGACAACTTAGTGTTTAATGGCCCAGCGCGCATCTTTGAAAGCCAAGACGACGCAGTAGCCGGCATTTTAGATGGCACTGTTCAGGCTGGTGAAGTGGTATTAATTCGCTACGAAGGCCCTAAAGGCGGCCCAGGCATGCAAGAAATGTTGTACCCAACCTCTTACTTGAAGTCGATGGGCTTAGGTAAAAAATGTGCCTTGATTACCGATGGCCGCTTCTCAGGCGGAACCTCGGGTTTATCTATTGGTCATATTTCACCAGAAGCCGCTAGCGGCGGTATCGTAGGTTTGGTTGAGCAAGGCGACATTATTGACATCAACATTCCTCAGCGCAGCATTGTGTTAGAAGTGAGTGATGAAGAACTGGCTCAACGACGCGCGGCGATGGAAGCTAAAGGCAGCGATGCTTGGAGCCCAATTGGCCGAGTACGTGAAGTAAGCACCTCGCTGAAAATGTACGCCCACTTCGCCACCAGTGCCGACAAAGGCGCAGTACGCGATAAAAGCAAGCTAGACTAAACCGCGCCTCTTGCTTGTATAAACAGCCCGGTTCGCCGGGCTTATTTTTTTGATCTTATCGCCAATTTGTATGGGTAATTTATAATGCAACACTTGCCTAGTGCTAACGAATATCTTCGCCGTATATTGCTATCACCGGTCTATGAAATAGCCCAAGTGACGCCATTGCAGGGTATGCCTAAACTGTCTCAACGCAGTGGCAATAATATTCTGCTTAAACGCGAAGACCGACAAAGTGTGCATTCTTTTAAATTACGTGGTGCCTACAATAAAATTGCCCAGCTTAATCAGCAGCAACGCGATCGTGGCGTAGTAGCGGCTTCGGCCGGTAACCACGCCCAAGGCGTCGCTATGTCAGCGCAGCGACTCAACATTGCAGCAGTGATTGTCATGCCCACCACCACCCCCGATATCAAAGTAGATTCGGTTCGGGCGATGGGCGCCGATGTGCGTTTGGTTGGCGATAGTTTTGATGAAGCCTACCAATACTGTAAACAGCTGGTTGAAGAACACGGCTACACACTGATCCCCCCTTTTGATGATGTAGACGTTATTGCTGGCCAAGGCACCATTGGCAAAGAGCTGCTGGAACAAGACATGCACCTAAACGCTGTGTTTGTGCCGGTGGGTGGCGGTGGCATTGCTGCGGGTGTTGCAGTTTACATTAAGCAGCTGATGCCTCATGTGAAGGTAATTGGCGTAGAAGCCGAAGACTCGGCCTGTTTAAAAGCGGCCTTGGCAGCCGGCAAACCCACTCCTCTAGAACGTGTTGGCCTATTTGCCGATGGCGTGGCAGTTAAACTTATTGGCAGTGAAACCTTTCGACTTTGCCAGCAATACCTTGATGATGTAATCACGGTAAACTCCGATGAAATATGTGCCGCAGTAAAAGACATATTTGAAGATACTCGCGCTATCTCTGAGCCTTCTGGCGCATTGGCTCTCGCTGGCTTAAAAGCCTATGCCCAGCAGCACAAACTTGAGGGCGAGCGCTTAGCCGCGGTGTTATCTGGCGCCAACATGAACTTTCATAATCTGCGCTATGTTTCAGAACGTACCGAGCTTGGTGAGAAGAAAGAAGCTGTCTTGGCGGTAAGGATCCCCGAGCGTCAAGGCGCATATTTGGAGTTTGTTGAGCACCTAGGTGGCCGAGTGATTACCGAGTTTAATTACCGCTATGCCAGTGAACAGCAAGCCAGCATCTTTGTTGGTATTCGAGTAAGCAATAGTGATGAAGAGCTGCCTGCGCTGCTAGATAAACTGGATAGCAGCGGCTACCAAGTGGCTAACCTAAGTGATGATGAGCTAGCCAAGCAGCATGTGCGTTATATGGTAGGCGGGCGACCAGGCACTCAGTTAAAAGAAAAGCTGTATAGCTTTGAATTTCCCGAACAGCCCGGCGCTTTGCTTAAGTTTTTACTCACCCTAGGGCCACACTGGAACATTACTCTTTTCCATTATCGCAACCATGGCTCGGCCTATGGACGGGTATTAGCCGGCTTTGAACTGCAAGACAGTGACCAAGCAGCCTTTAGCCAACACCTAGCGCAACTGGGCTTTGACTACCGCGACGAAAGCGATAATACCGCTTATCAGTTCTTCTTAGAGCATGAGTAAGCATAGACTGAATATATTAAAAGTGGTCAAATAACGATCTAAGTTATTCAGCTTGCAGCACTTCACTAGTGAGTTTGCTAAAAACTACGTTTTTCAGCAAAACACTGTGGACTCAAGTTTATGGCTAAATCATTCAGCACTATCGCGGCACTTTTCACCCTCGTTAGCTTTAACCTTTCTGCCGATACCCTTACTTTGCACAACGGCAGCGTATTAGAAGGCACTTTGCTACAGCGCAACAGCCAAGAACTTCAGTTTGAAGTAGCCGGCAATAGCATGACCTTTAAAACTGAAGACGTTAAAGATCTACAGCTTTCGTTTGCTCAAACAAAACCGGAAAACCAAGCCCCGAAAACTGCAGAAGCCAGCCAAACTGTCTCCAGTATTCCAGCTGGTACACCGCTAATGGTAAGTTTAGATAGCCCAATCAGTACTCGTGAACATGCCTCTGGTCATCGTTTTAGTGCAAGCTTAGAAAGTGATTTAAACATTAACGGCCAAGTAATCGCTAAGGCTGGCAGCACGGTTCATGGTCAAGTATTACAAAGTGAACAAGCAGGTCGATTAGCAGGTAAGTCTAGCCTTACCATCGCCTTAACCGACATCACCGTAAACGGCCAACGTATAGCGATTCAAACCAATAGTTTTAACGGATTAGGTGATGCGCAAGCCAAAAACACCGTGAAAAAAACCGCTGGTGCAGCGGCAATTGGTGGCTTAATTAATGGCAGCGATGGCGCTAAAGACGGCGCTAAGGTAGGAGCAGGTTTATCGCTTATTACACGCGGCGGCGCAGTGCAAATTCCTGCTAATACTTTGTTAGAGTTTCAAACCAGCGCTAAGGTAAACATCTAAGCGCTAGATAAAATGGCTGGGCAGAATCGCTAATCTGCCCAGTTAAATTTAGTTTCGTCTACGCCTTGCTGAGCTTCTTTAAGCCTCTCTTTACGGGCTAGTTCTTCTTCTCGAGCGGCATCAATTTCTTGCATAATCGCGGCAATGTCGGCCACAGTATCTTGCTCAACAAACTCTCCACTCAGCTCGGTATCGCTGGTTAACTCACCTTTTTCAAACAAACTCCACATCTCTTTAGCGTATTCAGTATTGGCCAAAGTTGGCGCAAATTGGCTGTAATAGTCACGCATGTTATTTACATCGCGGGTCAGCATCCATTCAGCATTGTTATTAGCGGCGGCATCAACCGCCTGAGGCAGATCAATAATCACGGGGCCGTAGGCATCCACCAGCACATTAAACTCAGATAAGTCGCCGTGGATAAGCCCTACACAGAGCATCTTTACAATGTAAGAGATGACTAGCTGATGATCTTCAAGCGCTTGTTCTTCACTCATCATCACATCGTTTAGGCGCGGCGCAACATAGCCTTCATCATCGGTAACCAGCTCCATCAGCAATACGCCATCAAAACAACCATAGGGCTCGGGAACTCGAACCCCGGCAGCCGCTAACTTATACAAAGCATCTACTTCGGCGCTTTGCCAAACCTTTTCTTGCTGTTCGCGGCCAAAGCCTGAGCCTTTTTCCATCGCCCTCGCCCTGCGGCTATTGCGCACTTTACGTCCTTCGCGATAGGCCACTGCTTGCTTGAAGCTGCGCTGGCTAGCCTCTTTATACACTTTGGCGCAGCGGATTTCGTCACCGCAACGCACCACGTAAACCGAGGCTTCTTTACCACTCATCAGCTGGCTTTTCACTTCGTCAACTAAGCCGTCATCAACTAGGGGCTGAATTCTTTTAGGTGTTTTCATTTATCTCAATTATCAAAAATTAGTCGTGTATATCGGCTTGTTTTACGCTTTGGATACCAAACTCAACACCAAATTATACGCTACAAGGAAGCTAGCCACTGCTTTTGTTGCTCTGGGCTTTGAAAGCTCCAAGCTACAAAACGACTAACCTTATTACCTTGTCCCATTTTAACGGTATGATATTGCGCCACTTTGGCTTGCTTGAGCACTTGGTAAATGCTCCTCAAGTTAGCTTCTTTAGACACCAAGCTAGTAAACCATAATACCTGTTGAGCGAACTGCTGGCTTTCTGCCACCATGTTTTTAATGAAACTTAACTCACCGCCGGGACACCACAGCTCGTTACTTTGGCCACCAAAATTTAAGCGCTGTTTGTTTTTAGCATTGGCTTTTAAGTTACTTTGCTTACGTTGGCTACCCTTTTGAGCCTCGGCCGCAGAGCGATGAAACGGTGGATTAGACATACTCAGCTCAAAGCGCTCTTCTGCTTGCACCACCCCTTTAAAAATAGCTTTTTTGTTGCTTTGTAAACGCAAGGAAATATGGGATTGCAGCTGAGGGTTAAGCGCTAAGATGTGATCTGCAGATTGTAAGGAAGCTGCCTCAATATCGCTGCCGACAAAAGACCACCCATATTCACTGGCTCCCACCAGCGGATAAACACAATTTGCGCCAACTCCCACATCTAAACAGCGCACCGAACTACCATTGGGCAAGCTGCCGCCCTGCGATTTCGCCAGTAAATCAGCCAAATAATGAATGTAGTCAACTCGGCCAGGAATAGGCGGGCAAAGATTATGTTTAGGAATGGTCCAGCCTTTTACCCCATAAAAGTGCTGCAGTAGCGCCTTGTTTAAACAGCGCACCGCTTCGGGGTCAAAAAAGTCTACCGAGGCATCACCATATTGGTTATTGGCTACAAAGCGCTTTAACTCCGGGCATGAGGCGATAAGCGCGGCAAAGTCATAACGTTGGCGATGTTTATTTCGCGGGTGCAATTGGTTCTTGGTATTTGCACGGGCGTTTTTTGGAACGGTCATTAAGCTGCAAAGCCTTAGTCTTGCTGAAAACTCACCCATTATAAAGAGAAGCTTGAGTAAAGGCTTGTAGGGATCTTGGGTAAAACAATTCTTTTGTGAGTAAACGATAACCCGGAGTCAAGCTAGAGCTGTTGTTAGTTTGCTTCTCACTGCACAAGCTACCCTATTGTCTCGGATATTAATTTCAGCTAGCCTGACTACTCTAGTGTATTACTCATAAGAAGGATCTTACGATGTCTAGCCCCACTTTAATTACTGCTAAGTTCGAGGATATTCCCGCCCTGAGCAAGATGTTCATTGACGCTTATGCCAACAACGAAGCAATGCAAGCAGCACTTCGAAGCGATGAAATGGCCGACTACGCCCACGATAGCTACTGGCGTTTTGCGCTGGGTGAATGGGGCATGAAACAGGGTATCGTATATACCACTGCTGAATGTGAAGGCTGCGTAATTATGGTGCCACCGGGGAAACATCAGCCTGACGTAATGCAAAAGATGGAAGCTTGGGCGATTGTTGCTCGCATGATGGGTGAAGGAAAGCTTGAGCTCGCTAAAGACATCTCTGAGCAAATGCTAAGCGGCCCGCTAAATCAAGATTGCTATTGGTTGTGGGGCTTAGGTGTTGCCCCTTCAGCAGGTGGTAAAGGCTTAGCTGGCGCTTTAATCAAGCAAGTAACCGACTTAGCCGATGCCGATAACAAAGCTTGTTATGTGGTGGCGTCTAGCGAAAAAGTAGTGCTCACCTTTGAGCGCCGTGGCTTTAAAGTGCTATCTAAAAGCGAGAACTTCCCTTACTGGTTTATGTTACGCCCTGCTCAAGGCTAATTAAGCGCTAAAGCAAAAACGCACTGCCTAACTAGGCAGCGCGTTTCTTAGACTATTCGGCAAACTCCACCATCCACTCGCCCCCCTGCTGCACATTTATATCTTGCTCGCCTAGCATTAAGCTATGCCCCTGCTGTTGCCATTGGGTATGCGCTTTGCCATTAAAATAGATGCTTTGAATGGCTTTGTTTATGGGTAGGTTGGCAACTTCAAGCTGATACCTTTTATTCTCCGGCCCACTTGAGAAACTGCCTTTAGCTGGTTTTATTTGAATACTTAGTTTTTGCTTAACCGTTTGCACCTCAAACACCGTGTGTTGAAGCTGCTGCTGTTGATAAGCAATGGTCTCGCCATCGTCCTCAATTAACTCACCGTTAGCTTCGCCTTGTTCACCGAGCACCACCAGTAAATCCATTGTGTTGCTGTCACTGGCTCGAGGAATGACCTTGCCGGCTTTAACAAACAACGGCAAACGATAAATCTCATCAATATAGAGTGCTTGCTTGAACGACTGGCCGCGGCTGCTGATCATCTGTTTACTGCGGTAGTCATACCACAAGCCTTGTGGTAAATAGGTTTGCGTGCTGCGCGCTTTATCTTCGGCGACCAATGCCACCAGTAAGGCATCACCCACTAGCTTCATTGAGCCATTACTTCTTGCTTTGGGATCTTGCTGGTAAGCATAAACTAAAGGTGCAACCACCGCTTTTCCTTCACGCCAAGCTTGGTGAGCGAGAGTGTAATAGTAAGGATTAAAGGCGTAACGCTGCTTAGCATTAAACAGGTTGCTGGCAGTGTCGCCGATTCGGTCTGGCGCAGTTTCTTTGCAGTTACATAAATTTTGCGTATGCGGGCGCACCGGTAAATCGGTAAACAAAGCAGCGGCGAACCATTGGGTATATTGCTCATCCCACGGAGTACCATGAAAACCGCCAATGTCTGAGCCAAAATAATCAATGCCCGACAAGCTCATATGCATTTGCGCATTAAAATGACTACGCAAGTTAGCTAGCGGAACGCCAATATCGCCCGACCACATTGCCACCCCATAAGCTTGGCTGCCAGCCGTGCCTGAACGGCTCATGATAAAAGGCCGCTGCTGGCGCTGATTGCGCAAATACCCTTGATAGATACTGCGGCTCCACAACAAGTTATATAGGTTGTGCACACTTTGATGGTCATGCTTAAGTTCACCATCAATATTTACCCCGGCGTACCAAGCTTTGCGGTGGAAGATCTCGGGTTCGCCCAAGTCAGTCCAATGGGCAATAATGCCGTCATCAATCAGCGCTTCGCGGCGGTAGTCATGCCAAAAGGCTGCGCCTTTTTCACTGGAGAAGTCCAACATGCCGCCCTTACCCCACCAAGGGTTATCGTGAATTTTGGCTGGTGTCATACACGGCGGCTCGCAACTACGCGCCAATGCTCCAGCATGCGCCAGTGACTGATACTCGTTTAGTGCGCCGCCAATATAGGGCTCTTCGATGGTCATCACCGCTATGCCAGCTTGCTTTAATTGGGCGATTTTTTGTTGATGATTGGGGAAGTTTTTCTGATCCCAAGTCAGTGAGCCCATTTGCGTATGAGTAGACTTTTCTTTTATGCCGCCAAACCATTGCAGATCCAATACCACACCAGAAAGCGGAAACTGCGCTTTGTGCAGGCTAGCTAACTTACTGTCGAGCTCTTGCCAGTTATCAAAGCCATACTCTGACAACCACAGGCCAAACATCGCTTTAGGTGGAACCGGCGGTTTGCCCGTTAACGACAGGTAACGCGAACGCAAATCGGCGAGGTTTTCTCCGGCTATAACAATAATGCGGGCTCGCTTACCCTTGCCCTGAATTTGATAAGGCTGTTTGGTAAAGTCGAATACCAGGGGCCGAACGTGATCAAAAAACAAAGCTATATTTTGTTTGCCCTCGCCCAGCAAATACATGATTGGAATTTGGGTATTGCCAACAGCCCCTTCGCCCTGATAAACCATGGCATTACCCATGCGACTGCCAGGCAGGCGTTTTTGTCCTAGCCAATCTCCGTCAGCGTTTCCTAGGGTATTATGCTGCTGGCCTAGGCCGTACACTTGCTGAATACCGCCCTTGCTTAAGCGCAAACTCCAACGCTGCTTAGCAATAGAGTCTATACACATCTCGCTCAGAGGCTGCTTGGCATGGGCAGCATCTGTCAGCGATATACAACGGCTATTGTCTGTTAGGCGCAGTGAATACCAAGGGCTAGATATAAGATCGCTAACAGGCGTTAAGCTTTGGCTTTCAAGCTGAGACGCAGCCAGCATCATACTAGGCTCAAACTGAGTAAAACTGGCATCTCCAGCAGTAAGGATCAGCGTATGCTCATCGAGGACTTTGGTTTGCCAAATCGCTTGGGAGGCGTGCACAGGAACGGTTGCTGAAACTAGCAGCAACACCAGCAAGGTATTCGCAGCATTAGCTAAGTTCGTCTTCATATTGCTTCCTTCAATAAAGACTAAATATCTAGCAGACCTTATCAGTAATCAAAGGTCTTAATAACTCAATTAATCAATTACTTGTAAAACTGTGAAGCGACTAAGGCCCTATATATTTAGCCAACAGCAATCAAGCGATAAACCACACTATATCTAGCAATTAATGATGAGATGTCAGCTCTCGCTAAAACAGCATAATATTTTATCATATTGAAACATATAGAATAATAACTCGAACAGTTCACATCTTAGGCACCTTTTACAGAGCTTGTTGATAAAAATATAGTTTTACTTTAAGAGCCAAATAAAACACATTCTCAAACTTGGAGTGCCAGTAATTACTGTCATAAAAATGTAAAGGATTGAGAGACATTATGAATAAGTTTGCAGTACTAGGTAGCAGTGCCTTGGTAACCTTAACCTTAAGTGCTTGCGGAGGAAGCAGCAGTGACAATGACAATGAACTTCCCCCTACGACAACACCGGTAACAGGTACCTTTATAGACGCTGCCGTAGAAGGTTTGTTTTACAAAGCTTCACCTAGTGGCTTAAGTGGTTACACCGATGAACTGGGTAACTTTGCGGTAGAGTCTGGCGATGTAGTGTCGTTTTACTTAGGTGGTGAAGACGGCATGTTCATTGGTAATAGCTCTTACCGTAGTGTGGTGTCGCCCTTCGAAGTAACTGCCGATACGGGTTCAGCAATGAACCTAGCGCGCATACTGCAATCTTTAGATGATGCCAGTACCGGTAGCATTGTTATTCCAGACGATATTGCTAAACCTCAAGAAGACAGCGCCACCCTAACCGCGCTAAAACAAGTGAAGTTAAATAACCTTAATACCGCAGATGCCTTGCTTGAAGAAGTCGAAGCCAGTGAGTGGGTAACAGAAGAAGAAGCCGCCGAGCATTTAAATGACTCATTAGCCGGTATTGAACGTGGCGATACCGATATCATTGATGCCTTTAGTAAAGGCAGCGGCGAGTATTTGCGTTTATCAGAGGTGGTGCTAACTAGCCAATACGGCAACAATTCAAACGAATATAAAAATGTGCACATGGACCGCACCATTCCTGATGAAGCCTTTAAAAATGCCAGCTTCGGCATAAGTTCAGAACTGTTGCACCTTTCGGCAGATGGCTTAGTGATTAAAGCTGGCGCCTCTGATCAACGCTACAGCTCGCAGTGGGCAAAAGAGTTTATAGCTTGTGAACTCAATGGCGGTGAGTTCAGTGTAGTGAACAATATTCCTGAGTGCTTTAACACTGACTCTGATACTTATTCAGCCGAAGACTTTGCTATTGAACAAGGTTTCCAGCTGATTGTTAAAGATCCTAACCTCATCAGCGATCAAGACGAAACAATAGATTATGCAGAAGTTGCTGAATTTGGCGGCTTGTTCCAGTGTATGAATGAGCAAGACTGTAGCCAAGCCAGTTTAACCGCAATTGGCGAAAACAACCTTGAAGAAGACGGCGAGTTTCAGCAACAAACCTTTAGCACCAGTTACGACAGCGCCACTGGCATTTACACCGACCAAACCATTGAAGTCACCCGAGATGGTGACGGAAACCAGCTAAGAAAAAGTGCATACACTTCTTACAGCTATCTAGTAAACCCAAATGTAGATAATGGTGAGCGTTACATCGACTTCACTGGTAACTGGTTAGCCGAAACTAGCATTGAAGACTGTGAACTAACCGGTCAAATCAACTATCAGTTTGGCGCAAGCGATGTTCGCGTGGTAGGTAAAGAACTACATACTCAACAAGGCGGCGATTGCATACTTGAAGATATGGACGAAACGGTTTCCTATGCAGAGTTAGCCAATATGGCCTTTTGGTGGTTTGGCGTAAATGCTGGCCAATCAACTAAAGCGACGCTAGCTCAGCTAAATTCTTCAGTACGTTGGTGTGATGACGACGAAGTAATTGAGGGGCAACTGTGTCAAGAACCTAAAATTGAGCAATGGACCTATGTTGCAGCCGGCCAAAACTGGGATCGCGGTGTATTAACCTCTACTGCGTTCAATAGAGATGGCAAGCAAAGCTTTATTACAACCTACACCAAACAGTAGCTTGTAGAATATAAAAAGGCGCTTAACAGCGCCTTTTACTTACCCACCAGTTGTTAGTTAATCTATTGATTTAACTGCCGTTTCAAACGCTGCACCACTTCAGCAGGCACCACCGCCTGTAACTGCAAAATACATAGCTGCGCCTTACTATCTTTATGCCTTACCTTCATTTCACATAAAGCATATAAATGTTGCGGATTACGTCCGGTATCGTAGGCCGTGTTTAATGCTTGCTGCGCTTTGGCCAAATCAAAAGCTTCTAAGGATAAGCCGTATACATACCAATAATGGGCATTGCTTGGCTCAAGTTCTGTGGCTTGCGAAAAATAGTCCACCGCTAACTGTGCCTGTTTTTGTCTGAGTAAACTTAAACCTGTGCTGTAGGGGATTGCTGCGCTTGCGGGCTGGGCTAAACGCCCTTGCTTAAGCACATTAAATGCGGCCGTTTCATTGCCTAAATGGCGATATAAATCGGCTAAGTTAACGTAACTGTTGGCAAAGTAGGGCTCTATTTTAATTGCTTGTAAATAGCTAGCTTCCGCCTCATTAAACTCGCCAGTAGCAAAATAAACACCGGCTAAATTTACCAAAGCAAAAGCGCGGTCGGCATTGAGTAACTGAATATTTTGGTATTCCTTAAGTGCTGGCCTTAATTGCTGTTGCTGCCGCTCAGTTAAACTTGCCCAGCCTTTAACCAAGCTAGCTGCTGTTTCACTTCTCACTGCTAGGACCGAGTCTTCCAATAGAGGTGACAATAAGCGCCAGCGTTCTGCAATAGGGTAATTCCGAGCACTACTTACCGCCCCTAAACGAATCAGCTCTTGCTCACTGCTTACGGCTCGCGCTGTGGCAATCACACTATTACGACCAGGAAACTGCGCCAGCCGCTCTAGAGCAGAAGCGCGAATAATACTGCTCTCTAAGGGGTTTTGTGCCACGTAAGCCAAGGCTTGTTCAGCAGAAGGTAAGCCTTGGTCTGCGGCAAAAAAGGCTTCAGAGAAATGATTATTATCTAAGTAGTTTGATTTGGGAAACCATTGTCGCTGCCATTGCAGTGCCCAACTATTGTCTTTATCTTGATGGCAGGAAGTACACACATTTGGAGTGCCAATCGCCTGACTCAAATCAGGCCGAGGAACTTGAAAACTATGATCTCGTCGCGGGTCAACCTGCATGTAAGTAGTAGTCGGCATATGACAAGAGGTGCACTTAGCACCTTCACTGTCCGCTGGGTGAAAACTATGTTTTTCAGGAGTGTATTCAGACGCTACATGGCACTGAGCACACAGCGCTGGCTCTTCCATTTTTATTTGCCCTGAATGCACATTATGGCAATTGCTGCAGCTTACTCCCGCATGCTTCATTTTTGACTGCTGAAATGAGCCCCAAACATACACCTCATCGTATATCTGCCCATCGTCATGGTAGAGCTCTGCAGTAATCAAACTAGCTTGGTAGCGATCGAGCAAATTACCGGCCACGTGGTCATTGCTTTCGCTTATTTGCAAACGCCGGCTGTGGCACTGCGCGCAGACCTTAAGTTGCTGGCTTTGTTGATGGCTGGCAGCGCTTAATGTTGATTGGCCCGGCTGGTAAGTCCATTCACTCGCGGCCGCTTGAAGAGTACGATAAAAACCACTGTATTGGCCTAAATTGGCTAGTGCCGCTTGTTTGTTTTCACTTTGAGTCCACTTAATATGATCACTGGCGGGGCCGTGGCAGGCTTCGCAGCCAACGTTTATTTCAAACCAAGTGGTGTTGTAGGTATTGCTGCCACTGTCATAAGCTTTTTGCAGCTGAGTTGAATGACAGTCTGCACACATATAGTTCCAATTTTGTCCGGCATTGGTCCAATAAAACTCATCAGTTTTTTGCTGATTGGGATATAGATGAAACCAACGCTGGCCACCTTGTTGCTGGCTTCTAGAATCCCAAGCAAAGGGAATGAGCTGCACTCGCCCATCGGCAAATTCCACCATGTATTGCTGCAGTGGTTCAAAGCCAAAGGTGTAGCTTATTTGGTAGTCGGCGAACTCACCGTTGGGCCCCTCGATGTTGACCCAGTACTCGGAGCCTTTACGAAAGAAGCGATTGGCTTTACCGGCAAACTCAAGGCTGGCATTAGCGAAATTGCCCTGTACCGATTGTTCATCAGCATGACGCATTGCCATGTCATGATGAGAGCCCTGCCATTGTTGATATTGCGCTTGGTGGCACTGGATACAATTATTGGTGCCGACATATTCAGCGGCCGATAAACCTAAACTGATACTTAGCCAAACAAATACAAGCCCAAACAGCCCTTGCCTCATGCCTATCCTTCTCCAGCGCTATAGTTTAACTACTCAGAAACCTTGCTAGTGCCAAGCTAAAAATACTCAACAAATCAACTATCTAGCAAGGCATGATTAAAAGTGTAGCAAGTCTTGAATAAATGGCAGCAATCAAAAGGGCTAAACAACAAATAACTTGAAGGGTCTTAAGGCTAGATGGGAGCCAAGCTTTTGCTCATAAATTTGCTGTAGGGGTCTAACTGGTAGTTGGCAAAAGGGCCACAAAATTCAAAACCATAGGATTGATACAGCGCCCAAGCTGGAGCAAAAGCGGCCATGGAGCCGGTTTCTAAGCTCACTTGCTGATAACCACTTCCTTGGGCGTCTTTAAGAATATGCTTTAGCAGCCCGGCAGCAACACCTTTACGTAAATGCTTACTAGCGGTACGCATAGATTTAAGCTCTGCATGTTTGGCATTAAGGTGCTTTAAGGCGCCACACCCTGCTAGCTCATCGCCTAACCAAGCACACCAAAATTTCACGCCCTCGGCCTGCAAACCGCTCACATCTAATGCATGAACACTCTCAACTGGAGAATGGCGAAGCATATCTTGGTGGTGCTCTTCCAACAGCGCGATAACCTGCTCGCCGCTTACATTGTTTAAACTAATTTTCACTTTTCACTCCCAACTACCTCATCAGCTCCTAGCATTGAGTAAATCAACAGTAATTTCAATGAGAATTAAGCCAGTAAGCCGAGACGTGTTAGCGCTCCATATAAAGATTTGGGTCAGAAATTTGATTAAAGCCAAAACCGCGATACAGCTCATGAGCGTCTTTAGTGGCAAGTTTAAAACGGCGTACATTCTGTAATTTTGGGTGAGCCATAATGCGATGCATCATGGCCTTGGCTAAGCCTTTGCCTCGATGCTCCTCCAACACAAAAATGTCGGCTAAATAGGCAACGGTTGAATAATCAGAGACCACTCTGGCAAAAGCCACTTGCTGCTGTTTAAGGTCGAAAGCGGCAAAACACATAGAATTATCAATCGAGGTTTTTACCGCCCCTTTAGAAATGCCCTTCGCCCAGTAAGAGCTCACCAACACTTCATGAATAAGTGCTAAGTCTAACTGTTCTTTATTGGTAGCCACATAGTATCCCCGCTGCATGTTCACCTTCCCTGATTAACCCGCTCCACATTGATTGGCGTAAATTTAGTCAGCTATAAGCGAAGCCTCAAGCCCCCCAGGGTAACGTTTGGTAACTTTGCCAGTGGTATTTATAACAATATGGTAACAATTATTCTAAGCCCCTATAAGCTAAGGTTTTACAGCATGTAGAAGAAGATTAGCCAAGCTGAATCAGATACTAACTTATGGTAAAAGTGTGATTTACATTTGCGAACAGCGGCCGTTTAAGGCGATTCAATGTAGCTAAGCGCATTAGGTCAAAAACAATAAACCAACTACAAGAAACAAAAACGCTGCAGAACGCAGCGTAAAAGTGGATGTTATAAACAAATCGCCACAGCTGGCGATTTCAGCACAAGGCTTATTAACTTTGAGGAAGTAAGTAAAAGTTTGGCTGCCAGCGCTCCATATGTATTTCCGGATGGGCTAATTCGGTAAAACCAAACTGCTGATAAAGGCCATGCGCATCTTGAGTGGCTAACTTAAAGCGGCGAATTCCCTGTAACTTGGGATGGGCCATAATGCGATGCATTAATGCCTTAGCCAAACCCTTACCTTGGTGCTCTTCTAAAACAAAAATATCAGCTAAATAGGCAAAAGTGCTGTAATCGCTGATTACTCGAGCAAAACCAACTTGCTGCTTTTGATAGTTATAAACAGCAAAACACAATGAGTTTTCGATAGACTGTTCAACCGTAGCGCGAGGGATACCTTTAGCCCAGTAGGACTTAGTTAATACACTATGAATCAGTGAGATATCTAACTCAGCTTGGTTAGTACTTATAAAATAATCTGGATGCATTGACGAATGTCCCCCTGATTGCTCTTGCGCGTCTTTACCTAAAATAATCTACCGATTGTATTACGCTAACACAAGGCTTTAAGGCGTATTTCTTGAGCTTTACGAAATAATCATTAGTCACTTACTAAATCACTCATCTTTTTTTGAAGTGATTGTTTTAAAAGCTAAAACCTTTAGGGTACTGATGATAGCCATCAAAATTCTGCTTGCTCAAAGGCATGCCTTGCTGGCGTAAAATCGCATAAGTCATCGCATAGTGAAAAAAGAAGTTCGGCAACATATATTGTTGCAAGTATTCGCTTGGGCTAAGCGACAAATCAGCAAACCCCGCTTGGGTCACTATCTTAGCCGGACAACCTTGCTCAAACTGCTCCTCACTTAGTAGCTGCAAGCACTTTAGGCTGCGCTGTAATTGCTGCTGTAGACTCGCATAAGAAATACTATCTGGGCTAAAAGTATCGATGTCTTTCCCCGCTAAAGGCAAGCAAGTTCGCAAGCTAAAACCAATGGCCGTGCTTATTTGCTGGCCTAAGGGAAACATGTCGTCAGCCAGCTTTGCTGCCAATAACTTAGCTTCGCTTAGGCCCTGCTGCTTGGCAAAAAATTGCATTTCACTAAGCAATTCATCCAATTGATGTAAATAGCGTGAAAACACAGGTACCGATAATTGGTAAAGCGTATTAGGTTTGAGATCTGTCATGCTGTTCGTCCTTAAACTAAGCCTATGTTATAACGGGTTTGGAAATGATTAATCAAGGTGAAACTAAGCTTGTTAGTTTGGAATAAAGTGAAGCAGGCGCTAGCAAAGCTCACTGTAGAGCAACAGCGAGTATGGATTATTTCGCGTCACGATAGCTTAAGCCATCAAGATATTTATCCACTCAGCGAAGCGGATTTAGTGGCTAAGAACTGGCAACAGCGTGGATTTTCGGAGCGTCACATAAACCAGATAGAAGAACTCAAGCGCGGGGCTTTAATAGAGGTACCTCAGCATTCTCACCAAGTCACAATCACCCGAGTTAAATAGTCGCTTTCGATTACGAGCTAAAATAAAAAAAGGCCTTTCGGCCTTTTTTATTGCTTAATTACATTGTTTTCTAAGGTGCCATTGTATCTACGTTTAGCACTAAATCAGTAAAGTCATCGGTGGCTACTGCTGAATAAACTCCGCCATTCTCAATCGTGGCCATGGTTTCAATCGCCGGAGTGTAAGTCATGTCACTAGCTAGTATTACCGCAAAGGTGTAAGTGCCGCCAGGTACGTTTAGTACTGCATTATCTTTAAAATCTACCCCAGCAAGTACTACAGTGTCTGCGCTAAAGTTACCGTCAGCAGAAGCATGGATATCAACTAAACCCAGTCCACCCGCTGTTGGGCTTGCGTGTACTACGCGAACCTTTGAGTAAAGCGCTACCGAGCGTAAGTCTTCGCTAATAACTAGTGGTTCAATGGTGTTATCAGCCACTGCGTTTAGTTTACCCACCGCGTAAATACTGGTTTCAGCACCCGCTTCTAACATCACTCCAGGGGCATCAATTACCACTAAGCTATTGTCGGCACTAGCAGCAACACTTAGGTCATAGCTATCTGCTGGTAAGTCACCGGTCTGAAAATCTTTAAACTCAATGTCCGTGAATCCAGTAACAGGTGTACCACTGGCTAACACATCTACCGCCGGTGCATCGTCAACAGCATGAACAACACGTACATGGCTGGTTTCACCCATATCTCTCACAATCGATACTGCACTGCCGTCGGCTAGCAACAGGTTTACTGGTGATTCGAAGCCCATGTCAGTACTAGGCACTGCGGTTAGCATTAGGTCGCTGCCACCCGCTAAAGCTACTTCGCCGCTATCAAAAACCACGGTTTTACTGCCAGTTCCGGTAATTCTAATTCGGTAAGTATCGGCAGGAACTGTTACCGGTAGGTCAGCGCTGTCCATTTTGAATTCTAAGTTAGTTATAGCTGCTTCGACACCCGTAATATCTGCCATTGTTGATAGGTAAATATCGACTCCACCTACATCTGGATGACCGTGCAAAACGTCAATGCGAACGCTGCCGGCATCAACCGCACCGCTGCTACGACTTAACACTACTGGCTCAATAGAAGCAGCGTAGTTAAGCGCGATAATGTCGTACTGCATGTCTGGAGAAAACTCTAAATTCGCAGCTATCACTTCAGCATTATCGCCAGGCAAAATGGCGTCAACGCTAATATCATAACTACCAGATGCAACCGGCACCCAAGCGCTACCCTGGCGGTAATCCACCATGTTTAACCCAGCAAAAGTCTCGCCGTTTGCTTTAACTTCTACCATTGGGGCATCTGCGCTAGCGTGGGTTACTCGAACTGAGGACATTGAATTATCGACTAGGGTTGGAGTGTCGTCGTCACTACCGCAGGCTGCGAGTAATACGGCAGAGCTTAGTAGTAGACCTGATTTAGCAAGTTTCATGTTCTTTTCCTTGAATATCTCTGTAGTGGTATCAGCCTTAAAAACGCCAAGCTAATAAAATAAGATCACAAGAAAAACTGAGGTTTTTTCGGTGAAAGTAGAAATCGTTAAACACAGAAGGTTTTAAACACGCAAAAGAAAAATAAAATAAGACATTGAAATTAAACAATTTTTATCAACATCAACTGGCAAAAAAAAATCACCCACCAAATGTAGTAAAAATGTTAATATTTATTATTGATTATTAACTCTAATACGAAAATCAGCATTCAAACTTAGCTTTCTACCTTGTTTATTTAAGCCAAAACAAAGCCTCTCAATGCTCTTTTTTGTAGACCAATTTGTTTCTGCTCTCATTATCTAATTAGTTATTGTTTTAATGAAATACAGCCTCAATAGACTGTGAATGTTAGCTAGCCCTCAAAAGCAGAAGCAACTCTCATGAAACCGCTTACTTTCAGATGAATAAAGAGTCAATTTCACTAATATAAGCTGCATAGTATGAATACTCTGGGTCTTTGTTGGCTAAACAGCTAAATAATGACTTGGGGTATTCGTAAACCCATCGTTAACCAGAGGACCAGCCGCATGTCGCTGCCGTATACTAATCCTTCGCTCAGCGTAGCCGAGCGAGTAGAAAACCTGTTGTCGCTAATGAGCGTGGAAGAAAAAGTAGGCCAAATGCTCCAACTGCCAGCTAACATGCCTGAAAATCTCGACAAGCTTGAAAACTGGAATGTAGGAAGCTACCTGCACTGTACCGGCACCATGGTAGAAGAACTGCAACAACGTGCCGCTAAAACTCGCCTTGGCATTCCTCTTATTTTTGGTATTGATGCTATTCATGGCCATTGCTTCGAAAACAGCGGTACGGTGTTTCCTACCCAACTGGCATTGTCTTGTGCTTGGAGCAAACAACTAAGCCAAAGCATGGCTCGCGTTACTGCGATTGAAACCCGCGCTTGTGGCCTGCATTGGACATTTTCACCAGTATTATGTGTAGGTCGTGATAGCCGCTGGGGACGAATTAACGAAACTTTTGGTGAAGATCCATGGTTGATTGGAGAGCTTGCCGCCGCTGCTGTTTATGGTTACCAAGGTGATAACTTAGCCTCAAACGATACAATTTTAGCTTGTGCCAAGCACTATGTAGCCTATGGCGAAGCAACCGGTGGCCGCGATGCTTACGAGGCTGAAGTTTCTCCTCGCAAACTGCTTTCGCTGTTCTTGCCGCCTTTTGAGAAAGCGGTAAAAGAAGCCAAAGTTGCCACCCTTATGGTGGGTTACCAAGCTATAGATGGTGTGCCATGTAGCGCCAATAGCTGGTTACTGCGCGAAGTGCCTAAAAACCAATGGGGAATGGACGGTTTCATCGTTACCGACTGGGACAACATTGGTTCATTGCACGACAAACAGCGAGTAGCCGAAGACTTGCGCCATGCTGCAAAAATTGCTGTCGAATCTGGCAATGACATGATCATGACAACCCCGTCATTCTATCAACATACCATCGACTTAGTGAAAGATGGCGAGCTAGATATAGCCTTAATCGACGACGCAGTATCGCGCATCCTAAAGTACAAGTTTGAACTAGGCTTATTTGAAGACTACCGCTATACCGACCTAAGCAAAAAAGACCAAATATTAGGTAATGCAGATCACTGGCAAGCAGCACTAGAAGCCAGCCGCCAATCGCTAACTTTATTACAAAATAACGGCATTTTACCGCTGTCAGATAGCTCTAAACCTAAGATCTTGTTATGTGGCGCTAACGCCGATGATGTGGTTGCACAGCTAGGCGACTGGTCATTTGGTTCTATGCAAGCAGGTGCTGCAGATGATAGCTACCACCAAAAAGACGCCATTACTTTGCGCCAAGGTTTACAAGCCGCTGCTGATGCCGGACGTTGTGAATTAAACTACGTTCGCGGTGCAGCACCAGCCGAAGCCGAATTTGAGGAAATAGCCAGTGCGGTAAGCGCTGCCGACAATAGTGACATCATCGTAGCCTGTGTTGGCGATACACTCAGCCAACATGGTGAGTTTCATGACCGCGCCGACTTGGATTTAAGTGGCCAACAACAAGCAATGTTAGAAGCCCTAAAAGCCACTGGAAAACCTTTAATCGTGGTATTTATGGCATCTAAGCCGCTTACCATTGGCTGGGTGAAACAACATGCCGATGCGATTGTTTGTGCCTTTAACCCAGGAGCAAAAGGTGGCCAAGCCCTTAGCGAACTGTTATTTGGCGAACTCAATCCTAGCGGTAAGTTAACTATTAGCTTCCCGCAGCATGTGGGCCAATCTCCGGTTTACTACAACAAATATGAAGGTTGGCACGCTCGTTTATCAGAGCGCACCAACAATCAAGAACGTTACATCGATATGCCCTTACTGCCTTTATTTAGTTTTGGCGAAGGCATTAGCTACAGTGAGTTTAGCTACAGTGAGCTCACCGTTGACACCCCTTGTTTAGCTGCCAACAGCGACTTAAGCCAAGGCGAGGCACTAAAGGTGTCGGTAAATATCAGCAATATTAGCCAACGCTCAGGTGTCGAGGTTGCGCAGTTATATATTCATGACTGCGCTGCTTCAGTCACTGTTCCAGTGCTGCAGCTACGAGGTTTTGAGCGAGTAGAATTAGCCCCAGGTGAAACGCAAAAGGTTGAATTTAGCGTGCCCTTTGCAGACTTAGCCCTAATCAACGCGCAACTACAAAAAGTTGTAGAGCCGGGTGCATTTAAAGTATTTGTTGGGCCATCTTCTAAAGCAGAAGATTTGCTCTCAGCCGACTTTAAGGTAGCTTAAAGCAAAGTCAGTGATTACAAACTGAGCCAATATAAAGCCTCTTAAGCTAGCTTAAGAGGCTTTTATGCATCTGGGATCTGCAATAATAAATCTGTTACGCCAAGGTCAATCCCGCATTGATTCAATAAAGTTGAGATTTGACCACGGTGATGGGTTTGATGATTAAAAAAGTGCAACACTAACAACTCGAAGGGCTTGTTCTGCGCTTCTCCTTTACTGTTTTTATAGCTTAAAGCTTGCTGCAAGTGGCTCGATGTAAGCTCTTCAGCAAATCTAATGATCACTTCATCCATCTTAAAGCGCGCTACTTTTAAACTGGCCAAGTCTTGATAGAGGATTTCATCCAAGGCCTTAGGTCGGGTTAATGCCGATACGGACTGCAAACAGTTAAAGCCACCAGCAAGTCTGGCAAAGCGCTGTAACCACAAAGTATCACCCACTAAAATGTGGTTTAGCGTGGCAAAAATAGAACCGAAAAATGCTTGTCTATCTTGTTTTAGCTCTTGCTCACTCAATTGAGTTGCGCAAGCATAAAGCTGTTGATTCATTACTTGGTTATATTGCGCCATTAAGGTAAAAGCAGTGCTCATTGTTATTCCTTATTGTTGCTGCCGTTCACTAACAACAGTACGTCGAACGCTTAGTTGAGATAGATTTTAATCAAACGATAGTGAGCTAGTAAGGCGCTGTAAACCATGCATTTCAGTGTTAACAGCGCTTACAAGCGGCAACTCAAGTCTATAGTTCCTCTTCTAACTCAGCGTCAATAGCCTTATTTGGTTCATCATCAGCAAAATAGGCCATGTCACGGGTATTCTTTTGAACGGCAATGGCAGCAAATAAACATAGGGCATAAGCCATGGCATAAAAGCCTTTTTCACTTAGTGCCAAAGTGGCATTGAACAAACCAATGGTTAACAAGGCGACGGCAGCTACTAGGGAGAACCAGCTCAAACCATAATAAATAGCGGTAACTTTAATACCTTCCAATTTGTCACGTACCGATTTCTGTAAAGACACTGAAGAAAACAACCCAAACAATAATAAAGTGAAGTAGTAACCCTTTTCATTTAGCTGCATATCAGCATTCCACAAACCTATCAGATAAGCGCCCGCGCCGAGTAACAAGGCCGCCCAAGAGGCACCAATAAAGGCTGAAGTTGGTTTTGGTAAAGTTTGCTGTTTCATATCGTTCTTGTTCCTTAAGTTTAACGGCTTAGAATTGCTATCTAGTTGATTAATATACCCTAGTTCTTTTTCTACTTGGCTCATATTCACTCCCATATTGAATTTATTAAGATCTTGGTCAATTAATTACAACAGGGGTTTGTAAGCATCGTGCTGGTATAACACCACCGAGTGCTCCAACATTTGCTTCTCTTCTAAGTAGCGCGCAATGCTAGTAAAGGTGGCCGTTTGTGGCTTTCCAGGGTGATCTTTGGTGGTAACTTCATCTAAAAACAATCCGCCCATAAACAGCTTAAAACGGTTTATTTTAATCGGTTGAGGGTTAAAGTCTGACTTAGCCAACCACTTAAGCTCTTCACGGTTGGTAGTATCAAAGATACTGGCATTTAGCATATCTAAGGTGTGCTCGGTACAGTTTTGAAACTGTCCGTCAAAGGGGTTAGCCAATACTGAATAATTAGGGTTATGCACCAGATGATTACCGCCATTGTTTATCAGCGTTAATAAGCCAGCTTGCACCTCTTTATTAGGAATAATAATACCGGCTTTTAAGCTGTCGGCTCCCCAAAAAAAGTCCACCGGATAATCAGTCACCAAGCTGCTGTGACCTAAATCTCCCTGATTTTGATAGAGGTTATAGATAGCATACCCTTTGGCAGTCTCGCCAGAGTCGAGGGTAATGTTTGAGTACACAGCCAAGGCGGTGTGAGTGAACTGTACACCTTTAGGTAAATCTTCCTGCGGGCGACCAACTCGCCCAATAATGAATACGTTGGCACGGTGTTTAGCCGCATACTTTTCTACTTCTTTAGAAAATTTGGCAATGGCTTCAGGTTGATGCTTGGCTTCTTCAGCTGGCGCGCTGCCAGCGTAACTGCCCACATTAAATAAAATAGCAGAGGCTAGAATTAATAATTTAATCGCTTTCATAGTAAAATTCCTTTTTAACAATGGCTAAAGTGAATTAACGGATAAGAATGAACTCACCAATTTCTAGGGGGACAGGAGCACCAGCAGAGTCAGCTGCTGCAGCAGCACTAATCGTTGCCCCACTGCCTACCGCAGCAACAGAAGCCAAGGGCGCTGCGATTGGCAGAGCAATTGGACCACTAAGATCTCCAGCGACAGAAACTCCAGTACTGCCAGCTACAGCTGCAGTACTCCCTACCACCATTATTGGCATGGTTACCGCAGCTACGGCCACTTGACCACTGCCCTTTAGTCCTGTGGAACCAGCTAGAGCTGAATGTTTGGCTGATTGATTAAAATTCTGCCCCGATTCGGTCGCTGCCGCATTTAAACTACTTAGAGCAAAAGTAGTGATTAGTATCGATTTCCATAGTTTCATTGTTAAATTCCTTTAAAGTTATGATTTGGGAGAGGGCTATTGCGCCGCGCCAATAATGACTTGCTCGCCAATCTCAAAGGGAACTGGCACGCTGGCTTCTTCTGCAATATGTTGAGTACCGCTGGCAACGCCACGGCTTACTTCTGCTACACCTCCACTTACTAACATCACTGGTGTAGTCACTACGCTAAGCGCTAATTGACCACTTCCAGCCAAACCAGTTGAAGCGGCTAAAGCAGAATATTTGGTGGATTGACTTAAGTTTTCGAGAGAGCCAACAGCAGCGGCATTTAGGCTAGTAAGGGCAATTGAGCTGATTAAAAGTGATGTCCATAGTTTCATAATAATTCCCTGTTGGTTAAGTTCGCATTAACCATAAAGTCCGGGAATTTCTGTGTAAACGCCGCTGTAATATGTTTATTATGAATAAACACTAAGTATAGTATTTGTATACCATGAGCCAGTTAAAGCAGATCCGCGACACCCTAAAGCAAGTTTTTCGACAGCAAGGTTTAACCTACAAAGATGTCGCTCAACGGCTAAATATGAGCGAAGCTAATGTAAAACGCATGTTCTCTACCAATAGCTTTTCCTTAGAGCGTTTAGAAGAAATGTGTCATATCGTGGAGCTAAACCTTATTGACCTGTTCTTGCTAGCCGATCAAGAAAAAGAAAAGCTCACCCATTTAACCCGTGAACAAGAGCAAGAACTGATCGACGACCACAAATTGTTTTTAGTGGCAGTATGTGTTCGAGACTCGTGGACCTTTGAAGAAATCATCCAGCGTTATGACTTAAGCGAGCATGAATGCATTCGTTTAATGGCTCGGCTCGACAAATTGAATATGATTCAGTTGCTGCCCAATAACGCCTATAAGCTGCTTATCGCTCAGGATTTTCGTTGGTTACCTAACGGGCCATTGGAGCGCTTTATGGAAAAAATCGTCTTGGCCGAATTCATGAACTCTCGCTTTAACGGCGACGATAGCTTTCGCTTTTATTTGCGTGGCCATTACTCACAAAGCTCTATTGAAATCATTTTGCGCAAGCTGAACCAGCTAACCAAAGAAGCAGCCACCCTAAACCAGCAAGACGCCTCGTTACCGCTCGATAAACGTCGTCATACCGGAATGCTCTTAGCGCTACGCCCGTGGGAGATTTCAATATTTGAAAAGCTGGCGCGGGATGCTAATAAGGCTAGTTAAAGCCACCACATAGACATACACTGTTTAACACTATCACCCAAGGTGAACCACAATTTAAGGATGAGTAATGCTTTGTTTAACCGACCTTTTTCGCAAACCTAGTGGTTTATTACTCGGGCTTGTCAGTTTGAGCATTAGCTCACTGAGCGTGGCTCAAACGGCCACGGAAAACTGCGTAAACATTAATACTCAACATGAGCTGATAGAACAATATATCGAGCAAGCGCCTTATCGTCAGGCACTGCCTAGCAAAGTGAGTCAATTCTCTTATTCACCGGATCAAAGCTATCAAGCCTATTTAGATTATGCACAAAAGCTGATTGCCCAGCGCAACCCGCGCGCCATGATGAGCTGCCCGCTATCGAGCCAAAGCTACCAATTACTCGCCAAGCAGCAACAGTGGCTGGGTACCGCCAAAGTGGTTCAGCTCCTCGCACCCTTTGAATTACGTCATGACAACAACGATAAAGCGGTGTTGTTGATTCACGGTCTAACCGATTCGCCTTATCACTTTCACGATCTAGCTTGGCACTTTTACCAACAAGGTTACGACGTGAGAACCTTGTTGCTTCCTGGCCATGGCACCGCACCTTCAGATCTCGTTAATGTAAGCTATAAGCAATGGCAGCAAGCTGCCGACTACGCGATTACTCGCACCAGCCAAGACTATCAGCAAGTCTATTTAGGTGGTTTTTCTACCGGTGGGGCCTTAATCCTTAACCATCTAATTGAAGCGCAAGAAAGTCCCGCAGCGATTAAAGGTGTCATGTTATGGTCTCCTGCCTCACAAGCAAGTAGCGGCGTAGCATGGATGGCCAAATATGTAAGTTGGTTAAGCACTTGGTTAGACAAAGAAGGCGATGTAGATTTTGCTAAATATGAGTCTTTTCCTTACAACGCGGGAGCCCAAGTTCATGGCTTAATGAAACGTATGAACAAAGGTTTAGCTAAAGCCGATAGCCTGCCAGGTATTCCATTACTCATTGTTGCCAGTGAACACGACCAAACCATTAGTACCGCAGCTACCCTAGAACTATTAGGACAATGGCAAAGCAAACAAACTGGTGCCGCCAAGTCGGCCAATCACCTGGTTTATTATGGAGAGCAAAGCAGTATTCCAGAAGAGCTAAACAAGCAGGTAATGATAGAGTTTCCGAGCTGCACCACCGCCTCTTGCTCAGCAGTAAAAGATGTTGCCCATACAGCCACCATTAACGCGCCTAGCAACCCACATTATGGGGAGAATGGTCACTATCGAAATTGCAGCCATTACTTAGCAGATCTGCCAAGTTACCAGCAATGTAAACAAGGCAAGAAGGTGGTGAAAGGAGAAAAAACCGAGCAAAACTTAGCCCAATATCCGCACTTACAACGTCTAAGTTACAACCCTTACTACCAACAAATGCTGCGCAGCATCGATAAGTTTATGCAGTAACGCCGCCGCTAAGCGTCAGCGGGCATTTTCATACCTTCAGGAAGTTGGTAATGATTGTGAACCTGGCGCTGATTACGACCACTGCGCTTAGCAATATACAAGGCCTTGTCGGCATACTTACACAGCGACGAGAAGTTATGGTCGATGGCTGAACTAGCCACGCCCACGCTACAAGTTAGGTACATAGAGCTCAGCGATTCAGGGTGAGCAATCATCATGTCTTCTAATTGCTGAACGATTTGCTCTGCTAATAGGCTCGCTTGCTCTTCGCTAATGCAGCCAGCAAGTACAAACTCTTCACCTCCCATGCGCCCAACCACCAATTGATGTGGTTTTGCTAGAGTATTCAGCAATTTACCAAAGCGTTGTAAGGCTCGGTCACCCACTGCGTGACCCATGCTATCGTTGAGCAACTTAAAATAATCTAAGTCGCAATACAAAACAGAAAAAGCCCGTTGGCCACTTTCCGCCAATAAAGCCTCGGCTTGTTCATCAAAGGCATGTCGGCGTAAACACAGACTTAATTGATCAACATTAGCAATGTGTTTTAACTGTTTACGTTGCTCTATTAACTGGGTGAACACTCCCACTCGATGACTAAATAGAATAAGCGATACAATCGTGCTCATGCCCAAGCCAAAGGCAAAATGCAGCACAGCATCCATATCAGCTTGCATCCGCATAACTAAGCTGGCCCATATCGCGGCGGCCACTAATAGCGCCATGAGCAACAAGGTGCGCTCTACCATAAAGCCGCCCAAAGCCACTATCACCAGCATTAGGGTGCTACTTTGGATGAGGTCGTTGGTTAGTACCATGTGGCTTAGCGAGTTAAGCAGCATTAGCACCACAACCACTAAGTGTAAAACGGTAGTTGAAGGTTGAATCAAGCGTGGTAAATATCGCCCACTAGCGTAAAGCGCCAAACTTGAGCTCAACGCAATCCCGGCGAGAGTCCAACGCTCGAATGGCACCTCAATAACAAACACATGAGAAATGCTGAGCAGTAAGTACACCACACTCATCACATAGGCCAAGCGCAAACTTTGTGGCAAAGCTAACTCTTGTAAGAGCTGGTGCTGTTGCTTGCTGTAAGGCTGTAACAAGCCGGTTTTTTTTAATCTTTCGAACAATCCATTCACTCCGGCAACTCATTCTTGCGCTTTATTACTTTAGCAATCTGTGAGTTTTCTGCTTAGCTGACGCCAAGCAGTTAAAAATTAGCTCCGGAGCTTAACTGAAACACCGACCAGTCTGAACACAAACAAGTCAATAAATAAGAAAAAATATCAAATTTGATTGTAAACACTCACTTTTTCCCTGCAGCGTCGCTTAAAAGCGACACCTTTTAAACGATAATCCTGCCAATTGCTTGGGTTGAACAAGTTTTCGCCACAGCTTTAGTAGGCCTAAACCATGACTAAGTAGCCCAATGCCCATGCCTAAAATCGGCCAGAAAAACCACCATGGCCCTCCGGTTAGCCAATCAATCAAAAACAACATGCAGCAGATAGATAAATAGCTACTTGCATGAATTTTAAAGGCTAACAACTTTTTTGATTGAGCTTGCTGTTGCTGCTGTTGATGCTGCCATTGCTTGAGTGCCGCGTCGGTTTGCTGGGCGTCCAAACCCGATTGCTGAGCAATATCATACAACTCAGCCTCACTCACATGGTTTTGCTGGTTTTGTTGCTCACGTAAACCCAGCGAGATAATTTGCTCAAGTTGCTGCGGTGAATAGCTTTTGTTCATGTTTTTGTCCTAAGCTGTATGACTTAGATAAAGCATAAGGTCAGAAATGGCAAAGCGTAACAGCCTACGATTAAGTGCAGATATAGCCGATAGAAGGTGATATTTTACGATGAACACCAGTAACAGAGTGCCTTTGTAATCAGCAAGCTTGACGCTTAAACAAGATATAAAAACAGCCAAAAACAATTGAGCAAAGCATTAACCTGAAAAATCCTATAAAATAGGATTTATTAACTTAAATCAATGCATCATGAAGCCTCATTCACTATGCTGATTTGATAAGTCTATTTTTTGGTCACTTTAGGTGATTAATCACAACGAAACAAACTAAACCGGAGAGTTTAGAAAACCTAGAGGTATATATGAGTTCTACCACTACCAACGAGCCAGCCCAAACTAAGGGTGGCATTGCACGCTTCTTAGACACCATTGAACGTGTTGGTAACAAATTGCCCGATCCAGCAATGCTATTCCTTGGATTAATGTTTTTTGTATGGCTGCTTTCAGCCGGCCTATCCTTTGTAAGTTTCAGCGAAATCGACCCACGCAGTAGCGAAACCATCGTCATCAACAACCTACTGAGCGCCGAGTGGCTTACCACTTGGATGACCAGCATGGTTAAAATCTTCACTGGCTTCGCTCCATTAGGAGTGGTTCTAGTTGCAGTGTTAGGTGTTGGCGTGGCAGAGCGCTCTGGCTACATTAATGCAGCCTTAAAAGCGATGTTAAAAGTAACGCCAGCCAAAATGATTACCCCTGCGGTAGTATTGATTGGCGTTATTTCTAGTGTTGCTACCGACGCAGGCTACGTAGTGGTTATTCCACTAGCCGGGGTTATCTTCCATGCCATGGGGCGTCACCCTATTGCCGGTATCACCGCGGCCTTTGCCGGTGTATCTGGTGGTTTTTGTGCTAACTTCATCCCCTCTGGTTTAGATCCGTTACTACAAAGCTTTACTCAAAGCTCTGCCCAGTTATCAGATCCAAAAATGATGGTTAACCCGCTAAACAACTGGTTCTTTGCTTCGGCGTCTTGTTTACCTATTGTGGCTACCATTTGGTATATCACCGATAAAATTGTTGAGCCACGCTTACAAAAAAATAGTCCGATATCTGAAGACTTAGAAGTCGCGTCAGACATGCACTCTACGAGCAAAAAAGAAACCTTTGCGTTTCGAGTTGCTAGTTTAGTAATGCTAGCCTTAATCGGCTTGCTGGTTGCAGCCGCATGGGGCGAAGGTTCAAGCCTGCGTGACGCAAATGGCTCACTCACTAGCTTTAGCGCACCAATGATGCAAATCATCGTGCCACTTATCTTCATCTTCTTTGTGATTCCTGGCGTAGTATTTGGCTACTTGAACGGTAGCTTCAAAAATTCTGACGACGTAGTGGCTGCCATGTCTAAAACCATGGAAACCATGGGCCACTACATTGTTATGGCATTCTTCTGCTCAATGTTTGTATGGGCCTTTGGCCAATCTAACATTGGCGTGCTGATGGCGGTGAAAGGCGCTAACTTCTTACAAGCCATTGGCATGGGCGCACCCGCCACCATTGTAGGCATGATTGTATTAGTGGTATTGATAAACTTGGCGGTGGGTTCATCATCGGCTAAGTGGGCATTAATCTCACCAGTACTGGTGCCAATGCTAATGCAAATGAATATCTCACCAGACTTAGTACAAGCGGCTTACCGCGTGGGTGATTCAAGCTCTAACATCATCACCCCATTAATGCCTTACTTCCCATTAGTGGTTGTGTACTGTCAGAAATACGTGAAAGGCACCGGCATCGGCACCTTAGTGGCCACCATGCTGCCGTACTCAATTGCTCTAGCCATTTTCTGGACATTATTCCTACTGGCTTATTGGGCACTAGGTTTACCGCTAGGGCTTGGCGCAAGCTACGTATACCCAGCAGCGATGTAAGCATAAAGAAACTCAAAACTAAAAACGCGCCGAAAGGCGCGTTTTTTATGGCACTTGCCAGCTTAGCCTGCCAGCCACATAGGCAAAGCCAAGGAGACTTGGGGAACAAATGTAGTGAGCACTAAGGCAACCAAAATAGCGATATAAAACGGCCATATCGATTTTACTGCCGATTCCATCGGAACCTTACCCACTGCACATCCCACAAATAAACATGCCCCCACTGGCGGAGTGCATAAACCCAGCCCTAAATTCATCATTAAAATCATGCCAAATTGCAGCGGATCAATGCCCAGCGATTGCGCCACAGGCAAAAAGATCGGCGTACAAATAAGGATTAAAGCTGCCATGTCCATCACCATACCTAGCAGCAGTAACATCAGGTTAATCAGCAAAATGATGACAATGGGGTTATCCGAGATGCCACTCAAAAAATCAATCATCTTAGTGGGAACTTGAAAATAGGTCAGCATGTAGGCAAAGGCTGCGGCGCAGGCAATCAGCACCATCACCATAGAGGTGGTTTTAACAGAGTTAATCACCGCAGTTTTAAACTTATCCCAGGTTAACTGGCGGTACACCACAACGGTAACAACCAAGGCATACAAGGTGCCAAACGCGCCAGACTCAGTAACGGTGAATACCCCCGATAATACTCCCCCAACAATAATTACTGCTGTAAGCAAGCCCGGTAAGGCCACGATAAAGTGAGTAAATAACACTACAAAACCAGGGAAAGCCTCCGCCGAGTAATCTCTTTTCACTGCAACAATATAAGCCGTAATCGCCAAGCAAACACACATCAGTACGCCCGGCACCACCCCGGCTAAAAACAACTGAGAAATCGATATGCCGCCACCCGCAGCCACTGCATACAAAATCATATTATGGCTAGGCGGGATCATAATGCCGGCTATCGAAGAAGTTACTGTAACGTTCACCGCGTAATCTTCGTCGTAGCCTTTCTTTTTCATCACCGGAATAAGAATCGAGCCCAAGGCAGAAATATCGGCCACAGCAGAACCAGAGATCCCGCCAAACAGCATCGAAGACATCACATTTACTACACCCAAACCACCACGCACTGCACCAACTGCAGAAGAGGCAAA
Organism: Agarivorans sp. Alg241-V36; assembly: GCF_900537085.1. Classification (NCBI taxonomy): domain Bacteria; kingdom Pseudomonadati; phylum Pseudomonadota; class Gammaproteobacteria; order Alteromonadales; family Alteromonadaceae; genus Agarivorans; species Agarivorans sp. Alg241-V36. Next base: position 141,404 of record NZ_UNRE01000007.1, read on the forward strand.
TCGCACTAAACGCATGGCAATGCCGCCGTGAAACATCAGCTCACCGGCAAAAATGAAAAATGGAATGGCCATTAGAGAAAACACACTAATACCCGCGGTAATTCGCTGAAAGGCAATTAGTAGCGGTAAGCCTTCATAGGCAAAGGCAGATACTGCTGCAATGCCTAAAGCAAAAGCCACCGGCGTTCCTATAATCACGCCGATAACAAACACTGCCATTAAAATAACTAAACCCATGAACTAATCCTTTAGTTGCCCTAGTGTGTAAGAGCAGTTCTTACCCGTTGAAATAGATGAATTAAATGACCAATTGAATAGAGCAACACCAAGCCGCCACAGAGCATAATTGGAATCGCGCGCACACCTTCTGGGATCCCTAAGAGTGGGATGTCTGAGCCCCACTTAAACAGCATCAGTTGATAGCTATTTATCATCATTACGCAGCCAAATATGGCCAAAGAAAGCTGAGAAATAAGTTGGAAGATTTGTTGTAACCAGAAAGGACTTCGGTCGTAAAAAAAAGACACGCCCAAATGGGTATTTTTATGAATGCCCACAGAAGCACCAAGAAAGGCTATCAGCACCACCAGCAGCAGTGACAACTGCTCTACCCAAGTCGGCGTAGAGTTAAGCACATAGCGGCCAAACACTAACCAGCCAAAGGTTACAGTAAGCACCACCAAGGCAACGCCTGCCACCCATAAACTCAACTGACTGAGTAAGTCTAAAAAGCGATCATAGCGCGAGCGCTCTACACCATCAGGCTGCTCAAACATAAACACCTCTACAACAATAGAAAATGCCGCCCTTAGCTAAAACTTAACTAAGAGCGGCAACCAGAACGTGGTTACTTGGTGCTTTTAATGAGCATAACCAATGGCTTAAGCTCTGGGTTTTCGCCCAAGTACTTGTCGTACACCGGCTGCATAGCTACTTGGAAAGGTTCTTTTTCACTGATTTCATTTAGCTTAACGCCCGCTTTAACCACCTTGTCGCGGCTAAAGGCTTCACGCTCAGCCCATAAATCTCGTTGCACTTGGGCAGATTCTTGGGCGGCTTCTTTTAGCATTTGCTGCTGCGCCTCTGGTAGCTTACGGAAGGCACTAGCATTAACACACAAGCACTGTGGAATAATCAGGTGCTGCGATAAAGAATAGTAACCCGCTACTTCAAAGTGTCCCATCGACTCATATTCAGGCCAGCCATTCTCTGCACCGTCTACCACCCCAGTTTTCAGTGATTGATACACCTCTGCGTAAGCAATCGGTGAAGGGTTACCCCCTAAGGCCGAAACCATGCCAGAGTACAGATCGTTATTCATAACTCGCACTTTCATCCCTGCCACATCGGCAGGCTGAGTAATCGGCTTTTTAGAATTGTAGAATGAGCGGGCGCCGGCGTCGTACCACGCAAGACTAATTAAGCCTTTTTGCTCCATGGCAGCATTAATTTTGTCACCCACTTCACCGTCCATGGCTTTGTGCATATGCGCCACATCATCAAATACAAAGGGCAAGGAAAGCACATTGGCTTCTTTCACGATTGGACCAATTGGGCCTAGGCTAAAGTTGCCAATTTCCAAACCGCCAATTCGCACTTGCTCAATGGCATCAGGTTGGTTGCCTAATACACCGGCGTGATACATTTTTATACTGAAGTCGCCGTTTGATTTTTGCTCCACCAGCTCTGCAAACTTATCCATGCCTACGGTATTAGGGTAACCTGCTTTATGAATATTCCAGCCTTTCCACTCGGTTGCTTGTAAGCTTGCGCTAAGCCCTAAGGCCACGGTTAATAAACTTGTCGAAATTAACGCTTTGTTACGCAGTTTCATGTTCCATCTCCCATTCATCCATTTTTAACGCACGCGCAATCCAAACATCGGCACAGCTGGGCGAGCAGCAAAGATCGGCCTCGGCCAATCACTAGTAATACAATATTGCTAATGATCGTTTTTTAGACAAGCTAGACGGCAACTATTTATCAAATAAATGCTAGCAAAGCATCAAATAGACTAAAGGCGTAGATGAGTATTAATTGAAACAAGAGCCACACCACAGATTGGTACTACTTTATGATGTAAGGCTATGAGCTAGGAGTAAGGTTGAGCTCAACAGTCCACTAATGCTGCTGGTGCCTAAGTGGCAGATTTAGCTTTAGTTCTGCTACCAGAACCTTTTTTATAAGCCTTAGCACTGCCTTTAGCGCTACTGCGCTTTTTGCGGTAAGGCTTTTTACCGGCAGGTTTGGCTAATCCGGCAAAGGCTTGAGCATTAACACTGGCGCTTTGCTCAACTAGCTGACACAACTGGCCTTGCATATCATGCATAAAGCCCTGATAGCTCTGTGCTTTTTGGCTAATGGCATTGAGTTGAGTTTCCCAATGCGCGGTCATATCTGGCCAAGTGCAAAGTGCAGGCAGCGCATTAATAAGGGCTTTGCCACTATCACTGGCATGGATTTGTTTCGCTTGGCGCAGTAAAAATCCACGTTTAAAGAGTAGCTCGATAATGCCAGCACGCGTTGCTTCGGTGCCTAAACCATCGGTATCTTTTAGCACCGCTTTTAAACTAGGGTCTTGCACATATTTAGCAATACCTGTCATGGCCGCCAGCAAGCTGGCATCGGTAAAAGCTTTAGGTGGTTGGGTTTGTTTGTCTAACACTCTTGCGTCTATACACTGCAAGGCCTGTCCTTGCTGCAGCGGCGGTAAGGTAGCTAAGTCTTCCGCCGATTTCTTTTGCGGAAATAGTACCTTCCAACCCAAGTCTTTAATCTGATTGGCAGTGGCTTTAAACAAGCCATCAGCAATCACAATCATCGCTTCGGTGTGGGCATATTGATAATGCGGGTAAAACTGTAGCAAGTATTGTCGAGCAATCAATTCATAAACATTACGCTCTGCTTGGCCTAGTTTAGCTGCATCGTAGTGTTTTTCGGTGGGAATAATCGCATGGTGGGCGTCTACCTTCGCGTCATTCCAGGCCTTACTGCGCTTGCTTAAATCCGCATCTTCACAGGCCTTGGTCAAACTGTGGCTATTGGCTTGAATAGCGGCCACTACCTTGGGCGCTTCTGCATGATGTTGCTTGGGCAAATAGCGGCTATCGGAGCGTGGATAGGTGATGAGAGTATGTCGCTCATACAAGTTTTGGCAAATATCCAAGACCTGCTTTGCGCTATAGGCAAAGCGTTTAGCCGCATCAATTTGCAGGCTTGATAAATTATAGGGCAGCGGCGGCGCTTGTTGCTTATCTTGCTGTTTAAGTGATTTCACCTCACCAGCTTGCTGGTTTACTCGCTTAACCACGTGTTCCGCCAAAGGTCGGCTCAACACTCGCCCTTCTTCATCTTGATAAGGTTCGCAAGCTTCGCTAGGTTGCCACAGCGCGCTAAATCCCTCTGCCAATTCGGTTTGCAGCTGCACTTCTACTTGGTAATAAGGGCGGCTGACAAACTCAGCGATTTCTTGATCGCGCCTTACCACCAAACCCAAAATCGGTGTCTGCACCCGCCCCACCGACAAAACGCCAGAATAACCTTGTTGCTGGCCTTTTAAGGTGTAGGCGCGAGTAAGATTAATGCCGTATAACCAATCGGCACGAGAACGAGCCAGCGCCGAGGTAGATAAGGCAGCAAACTCTTGATTGGTTTTTAATTGTTGTAATGCGCGGCTCACCGCTGCCGGGTTTAAATCGCTAATCAGTAAACGCTGGCAATGCTGCTTGAGCGCGACTTTGGGCTTGCAGTGCTCTATCACCAAATCCACTAACAACTGCCCTTCTCGGTCGGGATCCCCAGCGTGCACTAGGCTGCTTGCTTGTTTTACTAAGCTTTTAATCGCTTTAAGTTGCGAGGCTGTTTTAGATTTTGCTTTCCACTGCCATTGCTCGGGAAAAATCGGTAAATGCTCTAAGCGCCATTGCTTAAATTTGGCGTCGTAGTGCTCAGGTTCGGCCTGCTCAAGCAAATGGCCGATGCACCAAGTTACGCAATCGCCGTTAGCTAGTTGAATGTAACCATTATGCTTTTGTTGAGGTTTAGGCAATACCGCAGCAATCGCGCGGGCAAGGCTGGGTTTTTCGGCAATATATAAACGCAATGAGCTACAACAACTGTTAATTTATACAGTTATTGTAGCGCTTTTTCAGGCTTAGCCAAATACTTGTTGGCTAAGTTTAAGGGTGGCGGCCACATTTTTAGCTGATACGTACAGGTTTTGTTCAGCTTCGCTTAAGGCATGAGCGAGATCGCATGGGCCAGGCACCACCGAGAACACCGCATCAATGCCGTGCTCATGCACCACTTCATAACCCGGCAACATAGCGCCAGCCAAAGCTATAACCGGTACATCGAACTGCATGGCAATTTGCGCAGCGCCATAGGGGGTTTTACCGGCAATGGTTTGGCTATCAATGCGTCCTTCACCAGTAATCAGTAAGTCGGCACCTTCCAAGCTTGCAGCTAAATCCACTGCGTCGGTAACAATTTGCACTCCTGGGCGCAGTTCAGCCTGCATAAATGCCAGTAAAGCGGCGCCCATGCCACCAGCCGCACCGCTGCCAGCCACATGCATGATGTCGATACCAAACTGGCTAAAAACAACGGAGGAAAAACGCCCTAAGGCGGCGTCAAGCTGGCGGATCATCTCAGGCGTTGCGCCCTTTTGTGGGCCAAATACCGCACTTGCCCCTTGCTCGCCACACAGGGGATTATCTACATCACAGGCTACTTCAATATCCACTTCTGCAAGGCGTGGATCTAAGCCCGAGATATCAATGCTTTCTAAGTCAATTAACTCGGCGCCACCGCGTTTTAAGGGCTTGTTGAATTTGTCATAAAACTGCGCCCCTAGCGCTTGCAACATACCTACACCAGCATCGTTGGTAGCACTGCCACCTAAGCCAATAATTAGCTTAGTTGCGCCGGCGTCTAAGGCGGCGCTAATTAGCTCACCCGTGCCATAGCTAGAGGTTTTACGCGGGTCTCGCAGGGCTGGGTCTACTAAGTGCAAACCCGATGCAGCAGCCATTTCAATTACGGCGGTTTGCTTGTCACCCAATACTCCAAAAAATGCTTCTACTTGATTGCCTCGCGGCCCTGCTGCCAGTACTGGCATAATTTGCCCATTGGTAGCATCTACCATGGCTTGCACCGTTCCTTCGCCACCATCGGCTAAGGGCACTTTGCAATATTCAGCGTCTGGGAAAATCTGCAGAAAGCCTTGCTCTATCATCTCAGCGGCTTCCATGGCGCTAAGGCTTTCTTTAAATGAATCGGGCGCAATTACTATCTTCATCGGCTTTCCTTTTCAAACTTTAGGCTGGCTGCAAGTTACTGTTGCGGCAGACAATCTTGGGTATAACTGCGGATCTGCTCACTCAGTTGTTTCATTAACTTACCTGCTAATTGCCAGTGATGCCAGTACAAAGGCACCCTAACCTGCAAGCTTGGCGTAAGGTTTATTAAACTACCATCATCAAGGTGTTTGGCCACTTGCAGGCGAGAATTCAAACTATAGGCGCCGCTGGCTAACGCCAGCTCCATAAAGGCTTCAGAAGAGCGTACTGTGTGACAAGGGTACTGGCCGGGACTTAAAGAAAAATGCTCTAACAAAAATTGAATATGCATATCATCGTGCTGATCAAAAGACATTCCCGGTGCACCACTTAAACTGTCACGATTAACCCCATTGGGAAAAAATCGCTGCACAAAATCAGGGGTCGCTACACATAAATATTCCATGTATCCCAAAAAGTGACTATCACTGCCAGCCACCGGCGTTGCATGGCTCGTTACGCAAGCCAGCACTTCGCCACTGCGCATCCGCTGCCAAGTACGAGATTCATCTTCCACGTAAAGATTCATTTCTACCCGCTGCTGCTGCAAAGTAGGGCTAAGCGCTGGGATCAACCAGCTGGCCAAGCTGTCGGCATTAACCGCCAATGGCAGCGCCTGCACCCGGGTTTCATCAACATTTAACTGATTGACTAATTCGGTTTCTAACTGCACTACACGCTGGTAATGACCCAGCAATTGCTGGCCTAAGTCAGTTGGCATTAAGGGCTGAGAGCGAATTAACAAAGGTTGACCCACTTGGCTTTCCAGCGCTTTTATTCGCTGCGACACCGCCGACTGAGTTAAGTGCAAACGCTGGGCGGCACGCTCAAAACTTTGCTCACTCAGCACACAGTCTAAGGCTTTCAATAATTTGTAATCAATCTCGCTCAGCTTCATTAGTAAAACTTATTCAGTATTAAATTTATTAGTTTTATTAAAGCAGATCTTCTGGGTATAGTCCTGCCATTGTTTCTAAAGAGCCTACCTTAATGATTGCAAGTTACTTCACCGGCCTCAGCCTAATGGCAACTTTAATTATGCCCATTGGTATGCAAAATGCCTTTGTATTGAACCAAGGGATCCGTCGCCGCCATCACCTACTTGTGGCTGGCCTTTGCTCAATCGCCGATGTGTTTTTCATGTGCTTGGGCGTATGGGGCGGCGCTCAGTTGTTTAGCGCTTACCCTTGGCTGCTTTACAGCATCAGCATTTTGGGTGCGGGCTTTATGATGATGTATGGCTTTCAATGTTTGCAGCGTGCTTGGAAGGGCGAAAGTAGCTTAGAGCAAGGTGAAGCGAAACATGAGCTGAAAGCCATTGTATTGGCCTGTTGCGCCTTTACCTTTTTAAATCCACATGTGTATATCGACACCATCGTTATCTTGGGTGGTTTTGCTGCCAACATTAGCCTAGAAGAGCGACCAATGTTTGTCGCTGGCGGAGTGAGCGCTTCGTTTCTGTGGTTCTTTGGTTTAGCGCTGCTCGGCGCTAAACTTGCCCCTTGGTTAGCCAAGCCTCGCGCCCAGCAAATCATCGACAGCCTAATTGGTTTGATGATGTTTGGACTGGCGATTTACTTGTTGAAGTTTGTGTTTACTTAAATCTGATAATTATCACGCTTACCAATATCGTAATGCATTGGCTGACGGAATTTTTGGTAAGCGATATAAATAACTAAGGCGCTAATGCTCAACAACACCGCACCGCGCAAGCTTAACCAAGGGCTAAAACGTAATAGGTAATCAAGCACCAACAGGGCACCTAACCAACGTAGCCACCCCAGCTGAAAACAAAAGCTTTCTTTAAAAGCCAAGCCGCTAGCCACAAAGTAAAAGCACGCTAAAGCCGCATGAGCCAGCATCGGCCAATGCCACAGATAAAACGCCATTGCCAGCCACATACCTAACCAAGCAGCGCCTTGCATTAAGTAACGAATGGCTTTGCTATATAGGTGCAAATTATAGGCTTGTAAGCCAATGGCGGCGGCCAACAGCCATAATGGCTGCCAAGTGGCGCCACCAATTAAGGCACTATAAGCGGCACAGCCAAAGCTAGTGCAAAGCAAAAACCAGCCTAAGCGGTATAAGCCAACACTGATTTTATCTACGCTATCTAGCTGCTCTTGGTGTTCAGGATTAGCCACGCTTTGCTTCCTTAAGGTTGTTCATTTGATTAATGCCTGCTTAAGTCTCTGGCTAAAATTAGTGCCAAACCAATAATTTGTAGAAATAAAGCGAGGTTACGTAGGCTAGAGATCCAACCCATTTGCTCGGTGTAATCGTCCATTAAGTCTAGGTTTTGTAAGTACCAGTTATCTATTCGATTGCGTTGCTGCTCTTGCACCTTGGCAATTTGCTGGTCTAATTGCGGAAGATTATCCAAGTCGAGACGTGGCAGCGCAGCCATGTCTAACCAATATTTAAGGTCGTTTCGCAGCAATGCTTGCACCGGAGCAGGAATGCTTTGCTGGTTGTGGGCGGCGCTGGTGAGCAAGCTAAGAATAAGCTCGCGTTTGCGCTCTAGGGCGTCTATCTGCAACCAGGTTTGTCGAATCAAATTATCGTTGGCGCTTTGTTGCTGCACTAACTTGTGGGCATCTTGACTCACTCGGTCGATGTAAAAGTTGGTCATCAAAGCTGCCACCACATTAAACAGTAAGCCAATAGAAACCAGCAGCTGGGTGCGTGTGATTGACCAAGCCATAACTTTCTCCCTAATTTGTAACAAGTGACCAATCACTACTTGTTTCGATAGCGATATCAGCCTAGTAGACCCGCTTCAAGCCCTTTGTCTTTCTAGCTGAAACTTGAAATTAAGTATGGTTATGGCTTTGATTTATTTCTAGTTTAGTCCTCAATCAGCTACTTACTTCGATTTAGACTTACGCGCCGCAAACACTTGTCGAGGAGAGAAGCCCGTGACTAAGGCGGTGCCAAGCAAAATAATCATGGTGCCCACTACGGTGCTCCAGCCAATGCTTTCTTGCAGAAATACACTGCCCCAGAAAATGCCAAAAATGGGGATAAGAAAGGTGACGGTAAGCGCCGAAGAAGCCCCTACATCGCTAATTAAACGGTAGTAAAGCAAGTAAGCCACACCACTACAAACCACCCCTAAAAACACCACCGATAGCAACAAGTTGCTGCTTGGTGTTTCATGCACCGGAAAAAACAATAGCGCTGGCAGCACCAAAATGGTGGAGGCCCACATGCCGCCATGGGCATTAGCAAAAGGCTCTACCGATTTAGCCGAATGTGCATAGCTACTGGCAATGCCATAACAGACCGCCGCACCAATCGAGGCCGCAATGGCCAACTTAGCCCCTGGTTCAATGCTGGCATTGTCAAAGCCAACCAATATGGCAACCCCCACCACGCCAATAGCTAAACCTAGCACCTTTTTGCTGGGCAGCGCTTGGCGCAGCCATAGGGCCGAGATTATAGCCCCCCAGATCGGGGCGGTGGCATTAAGAATAGACAGTAATGAAGCCGACAAGGTTTGCGCCGCATAGGCCAACAATAAAAACGGCAAGGCAGAATTAAAAAAGCCCAAGATAAAATAGTGCCGCCAATGCTGCTTAAGGTGGAGCTTCTTTTTTAAGAAATACCCCACCATCAATAAAAACAAAGCAGCAAAACCTACCCGCAATTCTATTAGCATTGCCGGGCCAAGTACCGGGGCAGCAATGCGCATAAACAAAAACGAACTGCCCCAAATTGCCGACAACAGTAACAAGCGGATAATGCTAGCTAATTCCATTTTCGGTTCCTAATCCATGAGAGAAAAATGCAGTGTGCAATAAACTAAAACAACAAGCGACCCGATAATGGTTTAGCCACAAAAAAAGCCACCCGAAGGCGGCTTTAATCAACTGTAAACTTGCTTAGCGTGCTGCTTTAATGTGATCAGCAATGAGGAAGGCAAGTTCCAATGCTTGGTCAGCGTTTAAGCGTGGGTCACAGTAAGTATGGTAGCGCTGGGCTAAATCATGCTCGGTGATTTGGAAAGCTCCACCAACACACTCGGTCACGTTACGGCCAGTCATTTCAAAGTGAACACCACCGGCGTAGGTGCCTTCGGCTTTATGAATTTGGAAGAACTGCTGAACTTCGCGAAGTACGTCGTCTACGCGGCGCGTTTTGTAACCATTTGGCGCTTTAATGGTATTGCCGTGCATTGGATCTGAACTCCACACCACGTTTTTACCTTCGCGCTCAACCGCCTTAATCAAGTTAGGTAAGTGATCAGCAACTTTATCTGCGCCCATACGTACGATTAGGTTTAAACGGCCCGCTTCGTTGTTCGGGTTAATGATGTCGATAATGCGCAACAGCTCTTCAGGATCGGTAGTTGGACCGGCTTTTAAGCCAATCGCATTTTCTACGCCACGTAGGAACTCGATGTGTGCATGGTCAATCTGACGAGTACGATCGCCAATCCATAACATGTGTGCCGAACAGTCATACCACTTGCCGGTTAAACTGTCACAGCGAGTTAAAGCTTGCTCGTAAGGAAGCAACAAGGCTTCGTGAGAAGTATATAAGTTAGTTTCACGCAGCTGAGGCGCAGTAGCGGGGTTAATGCCACAAGCGCTCATAAAGGCCAGTGATTCTTCAATGCTGCCTGCTAAGGCTTCGTAACGCTCACCCAGCGGGCTCTTCTTAATGAAGTCTAAGTTCCACTTATGAACTTGGTTTAAATCTGCTAAGCCGCCTTGAGCAAAAGCACGCAACAAGTTTAGCGTTGACGTAGATTGGTTGTAAGCCTCGATCATACGCTGCGGATCTGGCACACGACTTTTCTCATTAAAGTCGATGGCGTTGATGATGTCACCACGGTAAGAAGGCCAGCTTTCACCATTAATGGTTTCCATGTCTTCACTGCGAGGCTTAGCAAACTGGCCAGCAATACGACCAATTTTAACCACTGGTTTTTGACCACCAAAGGTTAATACTACTGCCATCTGCATTAGTGCTTTAAAGGTATCGCGAATATGACTAGTACGGAACTCATCAAAACTCTCAGCACAATCACCACCTTGTAGTAAAAATGCTTCACCCTTGGCTACTTTGGCTAGGTCTTCACGTAAAGCGCGTGCTTCACCAGCAAAAACTAGCGGCGGCTGATCAGCCAAATACTTCTCGGTTTGTTGAAGCTTTTCTTGATCAGGGTAAGTAGGTAATTGTTTTACTGGTTTGTCTCTCCAGCTTGAGGGTGTCCATTGCGTCATGTTGCGTTCCAAGAATGCTCTAAAAACTCCCATAATAGGCATTCTAGAGCGCATGAAAAGCGCTAATTTTAGTTTTTTTATGCAGGCCTAATTTTTTATTACTTCGCCGCAACAATAAAACGTAAATCACAACAAAAAAAAACAACTGAAATAGCTCACATTTTTATGCAAATCTAGCTTTTAGCCCATAGGGGCAACAAAGCATATTTGTTAATATGATCAACAAGATAACAATCTCTATGAAACCTATGAAACAAGCATCAGCAACCTTAAAAGACGTAGCCAAAGCAGCTGGAGTTTCTCACCAAACGGTAGCCCGTGTGGTAAGGAAATCACCCAAAGTTGCTGAAAAGACACGCATTAAAGTAGAGAAAGCAATTGCCGACTCGGGATACCTGCCAAATCGCATGGCCCAACTACTGGCTCGCCGACAATCTCTCACCTTAGGGTTTGTATCGATTGATATCTCATTGCACGCTATTTCCAAAATTGCCGAGGGCATTCGTAAAGAAGCTTCTAAACAAGGTTTTACCCTATCTATTTCAACCATGAACGAGTTGGATCCCGACGCTTGTAATCAAGCAATTGATGAGCTCTTAGCCTTGCAGGTAGATGGTTTGATTATAAATACCTCGGTCACTCACACCATGATTGAGCAGATTTTGGAGCGTGGAAACTTACCGCCGTGTATCTTCATCGACTTTGACAAAACCAGCGAAGCTTTGCAGGTTTCTCACGATCAAGTAGGCGGAGCAAGCCTCGCCGCGCAACACCTTATCGATTTAGGCCACCGTAAAATTGCCCTAATAAATGGCGCCGAAGATACTTGTGTTGCTAATTGGCGAGAGACCGGTTGGCTGAACACTTTAGCAAAAGCGGGGCTTAAACCGGTGCACAAAATCCATGGAAAATGGAACGCCCGCAGTGGATATCGAGCTACTTTAGATTTGTTAGATGAAGGCCACGACTTTACTGCCATTTTGGTGGCTAATGACGAGATGTGCTTAGGGGTATTAAGAGCCTTGAACGAACGCCATATTAAGGTGCCAGAAGACATCTCTGTGGTAGGTTTTGATAACCACGAAGACAGCGAGTTTTATAATCCACCACTTACTACCGTGGCGCAAGACTGCCTAGAGCTAGGCGAACAATCGGTGAGTTTATTGATGCAGCAAATGAAAGAACAAGCACCAGAGCAAGTGCGCGTGCTGCTACCCACCCAACTAGTCTCACGCCAGAGCACCGGCCCGGTAAAGCCTAAACGCCCTTCCTAAAGGCTTTACAGTGGGTGAGCGCGCCACTCACAAGCGCCAATTTTTAAGTGCTCGAACTGAGCCTTAAACGATGATTGCAAAGGGCTACAGGCATATAAACCTACTTTGACAGAACAACTTGCGGCAGCAGGAGGATCACTCTGCTCCGCGCCGGTTTCTCCAAGCTGGTGTAAATGGAAAATCCGCATTTGTTGGTAGTTAACCCCATCTTTCGCGTACTCAATCAAAAAGTCGGGACCACGACGACTTAGCCGATACCAAATATGCTGCGGGGTCGCGATATCGGTAGTTGCCCAATCAGAATAACCTAAGTTTGTAACCACCGAACCTAAGCGCGATAGGCTGGGCGTTTCATACTCAATCGATGCTTTAAACCAGTTTTCATCGTTTAGGTAAATAATCACCCCAGCTTGATCAAACTGAGCTTGATAGTTAAAACTGACCTTGATACTCAAACTAAAGTTATCCGCTCGTTCAATCAGCAGGGCGGGCGCATTGTCATTACGAAAACCATAATAAGAGCGCTGCCAAAAATCAGTATTGGGTTCAGTCTCAAGCACTAGCCGGTTTTCATCTAAAACAAATTGCTTAGGTGGATTAAGCCATTGTCCTTGTGAAAAATCTTTCATCTCACTCTCCCGCTAACTAAACCTGTGACGGATAACGCGCCAGTTTGTGCTGCAAGCTGCGCTTCACAGTGGGCCACTCATGATTAGTAATTGAGAATACTACGGTGTCGCGGTAGCAACCTTGATCATCGACACTATGATTGCGCAGCACCCCATCCTGCTTGGCACCTAAACGAGCAATGGCCGCTCGGGAAGCTTGATTGTGCCAGTGGGTTCTAAACTCTACCGCGATAGAGCCAAGTTGCTCAAAAGCATAGCTTAACAACAGCAATTTACATTGAGTATTCACTGCCGAGCGCTGGTAGCTTTTGCCATACCAGGTATAACCAATTTCTAAACGTTTGTTCAGCCCATCGGCATTGCAATAACGGGTGGCACCAATCAATTTATTACTGTGTTTATCCAGCACTACAAAAGGCAAAGCCAGCCCTTGCTGCTTTTGCAATAAGGCATTATCTAAATAGCTGTCGATATTGCTGGCATTGGGAACGCTGGTATACCACAACTCACTCAAGTTGCCGTCGGCTTCGGCGCTTAACAAAGCATCTCTGTGACTACGTAACAAAGGCGTAAGCACCACATCCTTGCCGCTTAGCTCAGTCTCAATTAAATAAGAATGCTGATCCATTTCGCCCTCCCAATTGCTTATTTAATAATCCTCAGATTAATACGCAACAAAGTGAATAGAAAGCAAAAACAGTGCTTTAAATTCGCCCCCTAGTCACTACTGCTTTGACTACACTTAAGCGTATAAACGCGGCTCATTCGCTCTCTAGTATGGGCCACCTTATCGCTATTTTTACAACATACTAAGGATGATTATGGGCATTATTATTTGGTTATTGATTGGCGCTGTTGCAGGTTGGCTAGCGGGCAACATTATGAAAGGAGGCGGTTTTGGTGTTCTAGGCAATATTGTGGTGGGTATTGTTGGCTCGGTCATTGGCGGCTTTGTATTTGGGCTACTGGGCTTTGGCAGTACCAGCATGTTGGGTTCGCTGATTACCGCAGTAGTGGGCGCAGTGATATTGCTCTACATCGTTAGTATTGTGAAAAAATAAACCAACCAGCAAAAACAAAAAAGCCAGCTAATCAGCTGGCTTTTGGTTACTTAAGACTTGTTTAACCTTTAACAGCACCCGCTGTTAGGCCGTCAATCAACTTACGAGAAGTCATCACAAACAAGATCATTAGTGGTACTACCGCAATAGCTGCACCGGCACAAATTGCACCCCATGGTACCTGACCAGTACCTTGTAGAGCACGTAATGCTAGCGGCACGGTAAACATCTTCATGTCGTTCATTACAACCAATGGGCCCATGAAGTTGTTCCACTGACCAATAAAGGTAATCAGACCAAGCGTACCAAAGGCTGGTGTAATTAGCGGCACCACTACACGCCAGTAAATAGCAAACTCGTTACAACCATCCATACGCGCTGCTTCGATCAGCTCTTTTGGAATCGCACTTGAGATAAACTGACGCATCATAAAGATACCCATTGCACCACAAGCCATTGGAATGTAAAGCGCACGTGGTTGGTTCATCCATTCCAGCTTAGACATAATCAAAGCGGTTGGAATCATGCCTAAGAACGGTGGTAATAACATAGTGCCCATAATCAAAATGAACATGATGTTACGGCCTCTGAACTCAAACATCGCAAATGCGTAGCCAGCCAACGAACAGAAGAACAAGTTCAATATCGTAGTAATTAGAGCTACGTAAAAACTTAGACCAATGTTGTGCCAAAAGTACGGTAGTGCGTCTAACAAAATGCCTACGTTGTTAACGAACTCTCCACCAAACCACACTGGGGGTGGCACCGACAAAATCGACGAGTTGGTATGCGTTGCAAATACAAACATGAAGTAGAACGGGGCCAACATGATGATTGAGCCCATCCCCACGATGAAATAAGCAATGATATGGCTTTTAGTTAATTTATTCATAATTCGGTCCTACTTCTTCTCACCGAGCAATTTGTTGTTACCCCAGGTGAGGAAGGCAATCAAAGCAAACAGAATCCAAGAGACAGCTGATGCAGTACCAAAGTCACCCTCTACGAATGCGGTAATGTACATGTGCATTGCGGCAGTTTTACCTGCTTGCTCAATACCACCGGTACCACCGGTAATAATGAACGGTTCTTCAAACAACTGCAGGTTACCAATAATGGTTAAGGTTACCGCGAAGAACATCATCGGCTTAAGCATAGGCACAGTGATGTACCAGAATTGCTGCCAACGTTTAGCGCCATCTACAGTAGCGGCTTCGTATAAATCTTTTGGAATGGTTTGCATTGCAGATAAGTACAATACGGTGTTCCACCCCACGTAGCGCCAGAACACGACGAAAGCAATCATGGTTTTAGTGTATTCAGGACGAGCCCAATCAATATTGGCAGTTGGGAATAACCAAGCCAGGGGTTGAATGTCGCCAACTGTCCAGTTACCCGCCGAGGTGAACAGCATGTTAATCATGCCGAAGTCACGCGAGAACAAGGTAGTGAATACCAGTGAAATCGCCACCGACGAGGTAATGAAAGGCAAAAAGTACATACCCACTACCGTGTTACGGCTGCGTTTAAAGCTGGTATGTAAGAAATACGCTAATGGAATAGCCACCACGTGCTGGGGAATACCCGCAGCTAAGGCGATCCAAATAGTGTTGTAAACAGATGTTTGGAACCAATCATCGGTTAAGGTAAAGGTAAAGTTCTCGATACCTACCCATTCCATGGCGCCTAAACCAGCGGCCGGTTCCCAGTAATGAAACGATAGAAATAAAGAAAACAGTAGAGGAAATAACCCAAACACAGCAAAAATAACAAAGAATGGACTGACAAATACGTAAGGAGCCCACTTGTAGCCACTAGCATTTAGTCGCTGCTTTAGGGTCCGCTTTCTAATTTTAACTACTGGTGGTCTTACGGCAGACTCGACAGAAGACATCTTTAACTCCCGACAAAAAGAAAGAGAGGGAGGCTAGCTCCCTCAGTGTTAATATTAACGTCTAGCGCGACGTTTGATTTGTTTCGCAGCATCCGCTAACACAGTGTCAATGTCAGCATCACGCTCTAGTACAGCTTCTAAAGCATCGTTTACGATTTGCTCAGCAACTGGGTCATGCTTGTGTACGTCCATTGCTGGAATACGGTCAGCAGCTTCTTTCCACTGAACGCGAGCCACTTGGCCGCCTAAGTACTCAATTGGTTGATTAACGAAATCATCGTTTTGAGCTTCTACAAGAGCAGGGAAAGCGTCTAAATCACGGAATGCAGCAATTTGCATTTCTTTGTTTAGCGTCATGAACTTAATGAACTCCCAAGCCGCTTCTTTGTTTTTAGCTTTCTTAGGAATACCGTAGAACGAACCACCCCAGCTCGCGTATGCGCCAGCAGGTAGGTGAGATGAACGCCATAGACCTTTACTGTCTGGGGCAATCCAACCATTTAAGTGACCGCCTAACCAAGCACCCATCATTTGTGAAGCGATAGTGCCGCGACGTAGACCTTCAGTCCACTCAGAGCTCCATGCGCCAACTTGAGCATCGATACCCGCTTCACGAACAGCTTTAGCTAAACGGAAAGCTTCTTTAAAGCGATCTGACTCAACTGTGATGCTGTTATCTGCATCAAAGTAGATACCTTGGCCATCTTTTAAGCCACTGCGAATTACAATGTCTTTGATGTCGGTAGCACTTGATACTAGGTAAGAGCCTGTAGCTTCTTTAATTTTCTTACCAGCAGCGATGTAAGAATCCCAGTCTTTAGTTAGGTCTTCTTTAGTTACGCCCGCTTTTTCTAAAATATCTTCACGGTAAAACAATGCACCCGGGCCAATATCGGCAGGGATAGCAGCCAAAGTACCACTACCACCGGTAGCTAGTGGAACAGTGAACTTAGAGAATAGTTTTTCGTATTGCTCTGCGCTGTAAGGAGCGGCACGCAGATCTTCTAAGCCACCAGAAGCAGCAAAGCGGCCAATGTAGCCATATTCAATACCCATTACGTCAGGCAGGTTACCGCCAGTCGCAAGAGCAGTAGTCATTGCATTGTGGTGGTCACCATATGCAAGAGAAACCAATTTAATTTCTACTTCTGGGTGAAGCTTCTTGTATAGCGGAATTGCTGAGTTTACCGCTTGGTCAAAGCTTGGGAATGAAGCAACTGTTAGGGTAGTTTTTGCCCATGCTGACGTTG
The DNA here is from genome assembly GCF_900537085.1 of Agarivorans sp. Alg241-V36. Classification (NCBI taxonomy): domain Bacteria; kingdom Pseudomonadati; phylum Pseudomonadota; class Gammaproteobacteria; order Alteromonadales; family Alteromonadaceae; genus Agarivorans; species Agarivorans sp. Alg241-V36. The sequence continues at coordinate 158,082 of NZ_UNRE01000007.1, forward strand.
CGGTTAACGCCAGCGTGGTGCCTAGGGCTAACGCTACTGTTCCAAGTTTCTTTTTATTAAACATCCTATTCTCCTAAGTACATGAACTTTATTATTATTCAATGTCGCAATTGGCTAGTGCGCCTACGCTTTTACAAGCGCTGGGAGTAACTAGTTCATTTTTGGCAAAATTGCCTTTCCGGTTTCGTTGTTAAACAAGTGGATCCGCGAGATATCGAAGAACAACTCCACTTTATCTTCCATATCAGCGTTCACGTCGTCAGCTATTGCTACTTCTGCAATAAAACGTGCACCATCCAGCTCACACTGCACGTGGTAGGTAGAACCAAGAAGCTCGACGCCGATAACATCAGCTTTTACGCTACCAATGGTTTCTGATTCAATAGAACGTTGATGTAGATACAGGTCACTTGGACGAATGCCCAAGGTACATACTTGGTTGTCTTCGCTGTACATCGCAGGTAAGTCGATGTGTTGGTCGGAGAATACCAAGCTAGAAACTGTGCCAGCTTTCTTAATAGTTGCTGGGATCATATTCATTTCTGGTGCACCAATGAATGAGGCCACAAACTTGTTGGCTGGCTCTTCAAAGATTTCTTTTGGTGTACCCACTTGCTCAATGTAACCGTCTTTAAGAATTACGATACGATCCGCCAACGTCATGGCTTCCACTTGGTCGTGGGTTACATAGAGAGTAGTAGTGCCTAGTTTGTCGTGCAGAGTTTTAATCTCAGCACGCATAGAGCCACGAAGTTTGGCATCTAGGTTAGATAAAGGCTCATCGAACAAGAATACTTCCGGGGTACGTACCATTGCGCGGCCCATTGCCACACGTTGACGTTGACCACCAGATAACTCTTTAGGCTTACGTTGTAGTAAAGGTGTTAGCTCCAACATGTCTGCCGCGTATTTAACACGCTTGGCAATTTCTTCTTTGGCAACACCGGTCATTTTCAAACCAAAGGCAATGTTTTGTTCAACGCTCATGTGTGGGTATAGCGCATAGCTTTGGAACACCATGGCGATGTTACGTTCCATTGGGTGTAGGTCGTTAACTAATTCATCGGCGATGAAAATTTCACCATCTGAAATATCTTCCAAGCCAGCCAGCATTCTTAGCGTTGTTGATTTACCACAACCAGAAGGGCCAAGCAAAACTACAAACTCGCCATCATTAATGTGCAAGTCGAAGCTTTTCACTACTTCCGTTTTACCAAAACGTTTTTTCAAATTATTAAATGTAACTGCTGCCATGATGTTTCATTTCCATAAGTTTTAATGTGGAGAGGCGTTAATATGAGCCAACAGATTCGCTCCGTTTCAAATCTCATGTAAGCGCTTTCTTGGAATCAACTTTAGCTAAGGCTGAAAAGGTCTTCAAACGAATAAAGGTTAAGATTTGAGGCCTGTCATAAAAAAAGCCAGTATCATGACAAATAGCAACAATTAAACTATAAAACATAATATTTACTGGCTAAAACCGCTGAACTGGCGGGAAACGGTCGCAAAAGAAAACTCAATTATTTGTCTTAAGAAAGGCTTTCATAGTGTGAAAAACTATGTCAGAGCGGTTTCACGCAAACTTTTGTCTGTATTGGTTGGGTGTCATCTCCATCTCCTGCCGAAACAAATAATATAAATAGTGCTGGTTGGAGAAGCCCGCCGCGTCGGCGATGGCATCCACTGAAGAAGTGGTTGAAGTCAGCTGCTGCTTAGCAAATTCCATACGTACTTGGTGTAATTGCTGATGTACCGTTTTACCAAGAACCTGTTTGAATCTTGTTTCAAGGGTTTTGCGAGATACCGCACAATAGTCGACAACTTGCTCCACTTTAATTCGCCTATGAAAGTTACTGTTCAAAAAGAACAGTGCTTTGGTGATCAAGGGATCAGTTTGAGTAACCTTGTCAGCAGATGCCCCACTCACCAACTCGGTAGCCGGCACCAAAACTTCACGCGCTGGCTTACCATCGATTTGTTCTTGTAGCACCGCCAAGGCCTGCTCACCAATTTGCCGGATAGGCAATACAGCAGAGCATAATGAAATGGGTGATAAAGCGCTTTCAGTAGTGTCTGCATCGATACCAATCAATGAATAGTGCTCGGGTACACTAATGTTTTGATCGTTGCATAGGCTGGCGAACTGTCGAGCCTGAGTATCGGAAGCAGCCACCACGCCCACGGTGCTCTCAGGAGTCACCAATTCTGGTACCGTTAGCTCAACATATTCAAGGCGATATTTAAGGGCAATTTTGGCTAGAGCAAATTTCCGCTCTTTTACCCAAGGTGCTGTAAAAGCAGGCACTCCGCTGAAAAAGCCAACTCGGCGAATGCCTTTGGCTAAGAACGATTGTACGATGAGTTCAACAATGGCGAAACTATCGGGGCTCACTCTTGCTAAATGGGCTTGAGAAGGAAGGCTTAAGCGAGAACCAGAAATAGCCACTAAGGGCAATGAAAGTTTTTCACAGAACGCAGCTACGCCTGGTTTATCAAAATCGGCGATTACGCCACAGAAGCGATCAAGCTTCACTAAGTTAGCTTCTGCAATGGTCATTACTTCTGGCTGCATCCAACGAGCCATAGGACTTGGGTTATGCGTAATGCCCTGCAATATCTCTCGGTCATAGGGATGTTTAACATCCAATAATAACAATACAGCGTTATCTTTACGCATTTAAAGGCTCCTTTGCTCCACACCAGCGGCCAATTCCAGTAGTAGGAGTATTAGTACCTGTAACTTGGCTTAGCGGCTAGCGCTAAGCCAAGAATATTTGCAGTGCTACTAATTATTCATTCAACCATAGGATGTTGGTCACACAGCGCGGATAATACAAACTACCAATTGGCTTGCCCGAACTGAATTGATCACAACATGCATGTTTGCTTGCTCCAAGCGTTTGCCAGCGTTGGTGGGCTGCATCAGCTTCCACACTATTGGCTAGGTCTATGTTTAATACTTTACGCGCGACATATTGGTTTAAATAAATTTTACTTACCCAAGAGTTATCGGCGGTAGATGACAGCTTCCAAGCCCCATCAGGGTACAAGCAATGCTCATCGTTTAATATGTATTTTAGGTGAGTTTTGAGTACTTTAATGTATTCAGCATAGGGGCCTTGCTCTGACACCGCTTCTAGTAAGCCCATTTCATAAGGGTAAACTAGGGCTTCAATGGCCGGAATAATAGCACTGGTAGAATGACCATCAAGCACCGCCGGAATATAACCCAGTTGCGTATCAAAACTGTTGCTTAGCTTATCGGCACAACGTTTAGCTGCGGCTAAGGCGATCTCTGCTTGCTCGCTTTCACCAAGATCTCGCAACACTTTAGCAATGGCTAAATACGCCGCCCAACTCTTGCCTGCGAGGTAAATATTACCGCGCGCTTGGCCTAAACTGTGGTCTAGTGAATCGTAGGTGGTAATCTCGCCGCCTTGCTCGGTGCGAGCGGATTCAAAGCTCATAATGCCATCACGCAGCTCGGCCTCTGGGTGGTCACGGTTAAGCAAAGACTGTAAACAATCGATCAAAGTACCGCGCTGCTCAGTGGCAAAGTCTTGGTCATTGGTTTTGCTTATATATACACCGCAGCACAATACCCAGTTGGTTAACTGTTCGTAAGTCATATGACTAAAACACAAACGATCTAAACCCGCTACTTCGTAGGAGCTATGGCCCTTTGGACTCCAGTTATTCGATACACCCATGTCGTGAGTAAATGAGATACCACCCTTATGGTTTTGCTCAGGCTTAGCCGGATCGAAGATCTCGTCATAAAAACTATATTGCTTGAGGAACTGCTCTAAAGTGTTTTTCACGGTCCACGGGTTTTGCTGCATCTCAAAAAACAGCATATCAACGGTAAGGTCGAGGGTATTCATCATCAAATACTCGCCTTCATTAACCACCCAAACTGGCTCGGTGCCATCAAATAACCACTGAGTCGATCCGTAATAACTGCGGGTAGCATGGGCTAACAAAAACTGCTGATGGCTATTAAGTTTGCTAGCAGCTAGCTGCTTGTCTGACGCTTCGGCTATGGCCGCATAACTGTCAAAGTGCTCTAAACCGTAAGCAAGCACATCAGTTAAGCCAGTAAAATGCTGGGTGTAGTAATATTGCATAGCGCGGTTAAAAGTAACATTTCCGCCTAAGTAAAAGCCTAGCGCTAAACGTAGCGTTACTGTTTCACCGGCTTTCACGTCAACCATTACACCGGCAGTGGGGCCTAACATAAAGCAATCATTATTGCCGATTTTGCTCAAGGCGCTTTGCACTGAAAAGTGACTAAAAGCACGTGCGCCAGGGCTTTGTGTGGCTATGCCTACGTTATCACGGCAAGTAACGCCTACCATGCCATTGGCATCGCCATCTAATAGTTTGTTCCAGCGTAACTCGTCACCTTGCAGGGCAAAAAAGCCAGTCCAGTCTTGCTCAGAAGTATTATTAAAGCTCAGCTCAACGTATACCGCCGGACAGCTGGCTTGCTTAAGCTTTTTGTGCTCGGCCAAGCTTGGGTCTGGCACTTCAAAAAATGGGCTCAGCACCTTAAAAGAAATACCCGGTGCGGCAAAAGTATCACTGGCCCAACGATAATCACGCTGGATATCGTCAAACAAGCGCTCCGTTAGGCTAGAGGTATCATCCTTTTGCACATACCGTTCACTTTGATCGTTAGCGCCTTTATAAAATGGAAACGCGTTAACTACTCCTTCACCGTCTTGATAACCTACAAATACGTTACCGGCAAAAGGCGCACCTAACTCCAGCCCCATTCCTCCATGCTCGCCAAACTCCCCTACTGTAAAACTCGCTAACGCGCCCATAGGCGAGTGGTGTGCATGAAAAAACTGCTGATTTTGTTCCATAATAACTCCCAAGGAATTAAGGCGCTGGCAAGCTAAACCTCACCAATTACTCTACATAATTAGCGAAATCTGCGCATTTTAGCGACCAAGATGATTAAAAACTGTTAGCGCTAACAGAACGGTCAATATGTGTAAGCGCTTTCATGAAGTTAATCTACCCAAGCTAGATAAGTGATTCAAAGAAATAAACAGCAAGATTTGAGTTCTGTCATAAAAAGCTGAAGCTTTATGATATTAGGAAATAGCAGATTGAAAAAACGTAAAGACATGTGGCAAATCAAACGCTGTAAACGGCTTTACTTAACTCGATAAACAATCTTATTAAATAGTAGCTAGCCCCAAGCGCAGCTGACAAAGCCTTACAAGAAAGCCTCATAAGCCATCATCAAATTTATTTCAGTACTGTATATTGAAGGCCTTCACCTTGCTCGGACGCATCAACAGGCTAAAAAGGATACTTCGCCAATGCCCTCAACCTCCCTAATTTTATCGATAAAAACTACTGCTAGCCTGGCGGGTATATTAGTACTCACTGCCTGTGGCGGAGGAGGAGGAGGCGAAACTTCGGCCCCAGAGCCAGTGACTCAAGTGCCACTAAACATTATTACCAATGCTTATCTCCTTGATACTAATCCCGATACCAATCTTTTAGCGGGCAACGTTGCCCTCGAACTAGAGCAACAAACTGAAAGCCCTAACGCAGCTGCAGATTCGGTGTGGGTTTATTGGGCCGATGAACATGGACAAGCCAGTGGCGAAGCATGGTTTAAAAGCAGCGCAAGTGATCCCTATAATATTGCGCTACCTACACAAAGCAGTATTCCAGAAAATACCCACGCGCTGGTATTGCATCCAGCCAATGCACAAGGCCTTTCAGAGCAAGGCACGCTTGTTCCGTTTCACGACTTCAAAGGTAATGCGCACTTATCTGGACCAGGGGGGAGTTACCTCAACCCTTGGCAATATGGCGAAGATCGCCCCCACATTGCAGTGCAACGCATTGATCATCAAGGTGGAGTATGCATTTTTGATAATGGCTTAGTCAGCGTGATTGATATGCAAAATCAAACCGACCCTCGTGCCCACGATGGCGAGCAAACTGCGCTAACAGCCAACGACCAAGCCTACCCGGCCTACGAGTTTTTGTGCAGCGACAAGCCGGTTAATACTCACAAACCTTTGGCCGATGACCAAGGAATATGGACCTACTCAGCCATTAATGACGCAATGTACTACGGAACAGTGGTCTATCAAGCCTTCTTAGAACAACTCAAAGAACCACCTTTAGCAGCCAAATTACGCATTAGGGTGCATTACGGGAGCCAATCTTCTCAATACATCTTTTGGGATGGAGCTTACGCCAACTTTAGCGATGGGGTACCTCTATTCCTAAATTTGGCCACTCTCGATCATATCGCCCATGAGGTTGCCCACGGGGTATTAAATAGAATTAGCCCGCTTGATGGATTTGCGCAAAGCATTAGTGTGGACGCGCAAACTGTTCATGAAGCCTTTGCTGACATATCAGGCGTGATGGTGAAACATGCCTTTAGCGGCAGTGATGATGTATGGCTTCACGGTAAAGAATCAGCTGGTTATATCCGCCAGCTAGACCAAATAGAAACCGAAGGCGGTGCTATTGCCAGCTATCTAGATTATGAGGATGCGGGAGACAACTACTACCTGCGTATTGGCATGCTTAGTTACCCCTTCTACCTTCTGGCAAATAAGTGGGGAATTGCGCCAACTTACCAAATTTATGTGAATGCCGCTAAACATTGCTGGCAACCAAGCTTAAGCCTTGAAAGCGCCGCCCAATGTATCAAGCAACAAGCACTAGCGGCAGGTTATGCTGCCGATGATGTGAATCAAGCCTTTAAAACAGTGAAGATAAAACTGTTTGATGAAGGTGTATTAAGCCACTATCGCTATCAAGCAAATGAGGAAGGTATTCAGTTTAGCGACAACAGTCGCAGCACCAGTGAGGTTGTGAGTTGGCATTGGGACTTTGGCGATGGCAATACTTCAAGCCTTGTGAATCCTTCGCATAGTTTTACAGAAGGCCGCTACCAAGTCACTTTAACCGTCACGGATCAATCCAACGACCAAGACAGTTTTACCCGTACCATAGCGGTAAGCTCTAACTAAAAATGACCAAACGCTAATAGAAAAAACTCCCCGCAGGAAGGAGGCGGGGAGGAAACAAAGTTGTAGGCTGAACCACTTATAGAGTCACACTAACAGCGGTTGTTGTTGTCGGAGTTTGCTATGGGATTATGAGCAAGGCGCCTACAGCTTGTTCAAACTTAATTCACACTCGTTAAACGAATGTTCTTGAACGTATAACTCACGCCCGGCTCTGCTCCTCCAACAAAAAACGCAAAAGCCGCTTTAGGATCAGAGTGGTCGGCGGTAAAACTAATATCAATTTTTTTGGGTGTATTATTTACCGCAACATCTTTGGCAAAATATGTTGCGTAATCACCCGAATCTTTTTGCAACATAATAGTCAGTGGGCTTTGCTTGCTTGCACTTACTTCAGCCACTATTTGATAAACCTGCCCTTTTGTCAGGTTTACTCTTGGACGCTTTAATTGGATCTGCCAAGGGTTACTGGCTTTATCTTCAATGGTAATAATCACGCTATTGCCGCTAAAATTAAAACGGCCAGAGCCATCGCCCCAACCATCAGTTCCGGCATTCACTGGCTCCCAACGTTTACCTCCATCTAAAACAATGTCTAGGCTTGCGGCGTAGCCCGATGTGGCCACGGTTACAAAGCCAAACGCCAAAATAAAAGGCTTTAGAAAATTCATAATTGGTTCCTTTAGTTGGGTGCCCAACGCTCTAATAAGTTGAATTAAACTTAACATTGTTAAGGCTATAACTCACACCTGGTCGCCCTTCACCAAACATAATCGCAAAAGCAGCATGTTTCTCATCGTTAGGCATGGTGAATTCATAGCTATATAGTTTTTTCTCTACACCAACTAATTCAGTGCGTTGGAAGTAAGTTGTATACTCTCCGCCATCTTGCTGTACCGTAAAACTAAGGTTGCTAGGTTCACTGGCCGAAGCCTCCACAGAGATTTCGTACTTTGTATCTTCAAACAAATACAAAGGGCGTTTAAGCTGAATATGCCAAAGATTACTGGCTTGTTTCTTTATTCGAACATTGGCCTGTTCATTAGCTAGACTAAAATCTGCAACACCATCTCCCCAGCCTTCTAGGCCTGCGCTTATTTTCTCCCAGCCTTTGCCATCATTGAGGGTGTAAGTCACCATGATTGACGGAGAAATCTGTACCTCTGGCTCTGAGGTGGTACTTGCACAAGCCGCTAAAAATACAGCGCTAACAACAGCAATAAAAACATAAAAACCTTTCATCTTCATATTCCTCTTTGTTAAACCACGCTAGCACTTTAGCTCGCGTGGTTAACTAGCAATTAGTTACTCACAAGACCACTCAACAGCACCTGCTGGCACTGTTACTGTTTTCTCAAAAGCCACTTTTCCAATTTCGTAGCTAACGCTCTCGTTACCACGAATATCAAAGCTCATTAAATCGTTCACTTTTGTAATATCAAACGCACCGGTGGCGTCCTGTATCGAGAAACAGCTCATAGGTACCGCTACAGTTGTCCAACCGTCGGCTTCAAGGTCGGCTAATTGCGCTTGGCTAAAGTAAAAGGCTTGGCGATTTTTGTAATCTTCGCCGGCATCAGTATTGGTTTGCATGAAAATCTGGTGAGAAGTTTCGCTAGTGGTGGCTACCAATACCGACAGGTCAATTAACAACAATCCATTTTGGTATTCGCTAAGATCTAGCTGGTTCTCTGCGCTACCCACAATAAAGTACACTTCAGCTGGGCCATCTTCGCCAGCCGAGAAGGTATCAACTTGCCAAGTTGCAACGCCGCCAGTTTCTTTTGCCGTTACCTGTAATGAATCCGTTTTAGGGTAGCTTTCACCGCGTGCCAATACTTGGCGGTTATAAGAATCTGAGTTTGAGCCAACCATAACAGAGAAGTTGGTGGCTGCAGTTCCATCATTAAGAATAACTAAAGCATCACTTACAGGTGGCTCTACCGGCGTCTCATCTACTGGTGGCGCTACAGGTGTTTCTTCAATAGCATCCGTGCAACCAGCCAATGCAACAGCACCCGCTAACATAGCTACTTTAAAAACTGTTTTTTTAATCATATTCATTTCCCTTTGAAATTGTTAAAGGTCAATTAGTGAATTCACCAATTGAGCCAGCGAGAGCCATGTTAACGAGGAAAAAAAAAATAAAAAACAGCCTAAGCGCTATATGAAAAGGGATTCATAAAGAATCATAAAATAATACAAAGCGGGTCAAATAATTCGAAAAAATGTCGAGCAATAAACTCAACAAGTACTTATAGAAGTTATGTTAAGGTCACCAATAAACAATAAAATCAGGCTGCAAATAAATCTGTAAGCCTTTGTTATTAGATGACTAAAACTGTTTCATAAAAAAACTCCTCGCAGGAAGGTGGCGAGGAGTAAACAAAGTTGCGAGCTAAGTAACAGCATGTAGCTAATCAAGCTGTTACTTAAGTTGTCGGAGTTTGCTTTTTGGGATTATTAGCAAGGTGCCCGCAGTTTTGTTAAAAGCTAATCCGCACTCTTTAGGCGAATGTTTTTAAAGCTGTAAGTCACTCCAGTTTGCGCGCCACCAACAAAAAATGCGAAGGCTGCTTTAGAGTCACTCTTCGGAGCTTTAAAAGTTAAATTAAATGTTTGTGCATTTGGACTTACCGATAAGTCTTCAGCATAGTAAGTCGCATAATCGCCGGAGTCTTTTTGCACAATAATCGTTAAAGGGCTTTTCTGAGTGGCAGTAACTTCAGCAGAAATATTGTAGGTTTGCCCTTTCTCTAACTTCACTCGGGGGCGCTTTAACTGAATATGCCAAGGGTTACTGGCTTTATCATTAACGGTTACCGTTGCCGTTTCACCATTAAAACTAAAGCTGCCAGAGCCATCACCCCATCCGTCGTCACCAGCATTAACCTGGTCCCATCGATTCCCACTATCCAAGCTTATATCTAAGCCTGCTGCTGTTACGCCTGTTGCAACGGTAAATAAGCCGGCGGCTAATGCTAAGGATTTAAGTAATGTCATGATTTATTCCTGTACTGTAAAAAGCTGTCTAATAAAAAAAATGACTAGTAAGTGGAATTCAGTTTGATATTACTTAGGCTGTAGCTCACCCCTGGGTCAGCTTCGCCAAACATAATAGAAAAAGTTCCCTTCCTCTCGTCATTAGGCATGGTGAATTCGTAGGTATACAGTTTGCTATCGGTGCCAACCAATTCCGTACGATAAAAATAAGTAATGTACTCACCGTAATTTTGTTGAACAGCAATCACCATATTGCTTGGCTCACTAGCAGAAGCCTCAACACTTAACTCGTAATTCATATCTTCCAATAAAGCTACGGGACGCTTTATTTGAATATGCCAAGGATTACTCGCTTTCTTCTTAACCTTAATATTGGCTTGTTCATTCGCTAAGCTGAAATTAGCTACACCATCTCCCCAACCTTGCAAACCGGCACTTACTTTGTCCCAGCCTTTGCCATTGTTAAGGGTATAGGTGACCATTAATGGAATAACGAACTGGTCATCCTTACCAGCGCTGTCAGAGCTTTCTGTATTGGCACAGGCCACTAAAAAACAACTCGAGACGGCAGTGAAAAAAACATAAAAACCTTTCATTTTCATATTCCTTATGAGCCATATATCCATAAAAACGCGCACGGCAATCCTACTGTGCGCGCTCAATTTAGCTGCGATTAACTACAAGTCCACTCAACAGCTTCAGCCGGAATGCTTGTAGCTTCTTTCTCAATGGCAACTTTACCTATTTCATAGCTGACACTTTCGTTTCCACGAATATCAAAGCGCATTAGATCGTTAACCTTGGTGATATCAAAGGTAGGATTTTGAGGAGTGAAACAGCTCATCTTTATTGCTATAGTCGTCCAACCATCAGCTTCTAAATCAGCTAACTGAGTTTGGTTAAAGTAAAAAGCACTGCGGTTTAGATAGTCGTCTGTACCGGTATTTGTTTGCATAATCAGCTGATGACCAGTTGTAGCGCTATCAGCTGCAACCAATACAGACAGATCGATAAGCATTACACCGTTCTGGTATTCGGTTAGATCCATTTGCGATGCATCGCTGCCAACAATGAAGTAAACTTCAGCACTACCATCATCACCTGATGAGTACGTGTCAACTTTCCAAGTGTAGCTTCCTGCATTGTCACTTGGGCTCACTTCAAGAGCGCTTGTTTTAGCATAGCTCTCACCTTTCGCTAGACCCTGACGGTTGTAGCTGTCTGAATTTGACCCCACAATTATGCCGAAGTTAGTTGCAGGAATACCGTCATCAATAATAACAAGCGCATCCCCCACTGGCGGCTCTACTGGTGGATCAACTGGCTCTTCAATAGACTCGGTACAACCGGCTAGTGCAACTGCGCCAGCTAACATAGTGATTTTAAATATTGCGTTTTTACTCATGCTCATCTCCCTGTGAAATTGGTAAGGCAGGCAGGTACTTATTTCCTTGTGCCCATGGAATTTATCCTAGGGTTGGCCAGCAGCCAAAAAAACGATAATGATCACAATGTAAGCGCTAACACGGCATAAAATTCAATATCGATGATTACATCAACAAAATTGAGAAATTTATAAAATATCTATCAACAAATTAGACAGAAATATAAGTGATTGTTTTTAATTAACTTTGGTTTCAAAAGATATACATAAACGTAAAAGGGATTAATATTTAATCATCAAAACCCTTGAATAATGTAAGCATATAAATTCACAGTGTGTTTACTAAAAATCACAGTATTTGATAGGGTATATTTCGCAACTTTCACACTGTGAAATAATTTTCATAACAGCAAAACGAAATCAATAAACAAAAAAAGCAGAACCAATAGTTCTGCTTTATCAACAAGTTACATTTAGGTGTTTTTAGTCTTTTGCGTTCAGTTTTTCTTCTAATTCCGCGACTTTTTGCTCTAAGGTACTTAGCTTTTCACGGGTACGTAACAATACTTGAGTTTGTACATCGAAGTCTTCGCGATTAACCACATCAAGTTGACTCAATTTAGCTTGAATCACCTGCTTCACCTTACGTTCAAACTCATCGCCCGCATTTTTCAATCCAGGCGGCACCATATCGCTAACTTGTTTAGCAATCTCTTCTATCTTGGCTGGGTTAATCATGCTTATCTCCTTTGATTTGGCCTCATTGTATAGAAGCTATTTTATTGGCTCAAGCCAGCAAACTGACTATCTATTAATGCTGTTTGGCAAGCGCAGCATCAATAGCAAAAATATTATCCAATACGCCCAGCTCTCGCAGCCGGCTGAGCGCTTGTTGTAAACGCTTAGCTTGTTCCATTTGATTAGAGGCGCGTGACCAATACAAATTGCCGTAGCGCGTAGCAAGATGATAAATCGGGGTAATCCGCTCGGGCTCAAGATAAAGCTCTTGCAGCGCATGATTGATTGAGTAGTTGCTTGCCACCATCACGTCGATGCGCTCTAGCAACAACATTTGGATCCCTTGGGCGGTATCGTTAAAGCTGATGCGCTCAATGTCGGGATTATCATCAATGTCTGGGCCATAAGCCGCGCCCCGAATAACCCCCACCCTTTTACCCTTTAACTTACTTATATCATCTATTACTGGTTCACCCGCGTTGGCAACGGCAACCACCTTTATTGTAACCACTTGGCCTAAATCCACGGCAATCTGTTCAGCCTTGGGGCTGGCGAACATTACCGCAAAATCAGCCGTGCCAGATTTAATTTCTTTAATTACCCTTGGATAAGGCCGCATCACATTATTGAACGGAAGTTCTGCTTCACTGGCGAGGGCGCGGGTAAATTGAACTAATAAGCCCTGCTCATGTAACTCGCTGCTTTTATAGCCCCAAGGTTTTACTAAGCTGGTAGAGAATTTAGCCGGAGCCAAATCGGTAGCCAGCACAGTTCCGGTGAGTAACAACAGCAAACAGCACAGTAGCCGCATTAAGTTCCTTAGCTTATACATAAACCTGTTATTGGCTAAGTTTAGCAAACTGCGCACCTAATACGCTTTGCAGCACGCTAGCCGCCAATTGCAGCGAGAGTCCTCGTTTACCTGCACTCACTACTATTTCGGCAAACTGTTCGGCGCTGCTGTCGATAAAAGTAGGCAGTCGTTTTTTTTGACCAAATGGGCTAATGCCACCTTTAACGTAGCCAGTGGTGCGCTCGGCTACCGGTACTTCGGCCATTCGCATCTTCTTAATCTTAGCCGCTTTAGCCAGTGCTTTTAGATCAAGCTGGCCACTTACCGGCACTACCGCCACCACCATATTTTTGGGGTTGCTATCGTCACAGGCTACTAGCGTTTTGAATACCAACTCTTCGGCTAAACCCAGCTTATCGGCGCTGTCTTGGCCAAAATTTCCCTGCTGCGGGTCACTCTTGTATTCAAGCAATTGAAAGCTCTGTTTGGCTTTTTTAAGTTGTTGTACTGCGGGAGTCATACTACTGCCTTAATTACGCGCTGCTATTTGCCAAAATCGTTGCATTAGAGGTTCATGTAACCTTCTTGATAACATACAGATCCCTAAATCGAAAGGCTCTAGCTCTACCCCTACAGCGATACTTTGAATTCGCTCGCGAACTGGGCTGTTGTCTACCACCACCTCGGGCGCAATACCCACTCCGCTGCCCAAGGCCACCATGCTTACAATCGCTTCATGGCCTGCTACCTTGGCATAAACATTTGGCTTAATACGCATCGCTTTAAACCAATGGTCAATACGTGCTCGTGCTGGCCCATGTTCGGGCAAAATAAACGGTACTTGATCCCAAGGAATAGGATTTCGCTCTAGCAGTTTGCGCACATTACACGACACCGTTGGGCCAATAATAGATAGCGGAATTTTACTAATACTGGCAAAAGCCATGTTTAGAGGTAACTGCTCGGGGCGCGCCGCAATGGCAATATCCACCTCGCCATTTGCCACCTTATCCACGGCCATAGCAACGTCTCCCGTAGCCAGTTTTATGTCGGCATTAGGGCAAGATAGGCGATACTTATCCAAAATATCTGGCAAGTGGCTATAACTGGCGGTAACCGAGCAATATAAGGTGAGCTCACCAGCCAACTCGCTAGACTGCAACGACAAGTCCATTTGCAGGGTTCGCCATTGCTCTAACCAGTTTTCAGCAAAACTGCGAAAGCGCTGCCCAGCTTGAGTAAGGTGCACACTGCGTTTATCTCGGGTAAACAAGGCACTGCCTAACTCATCTTCCAGCCTTTGAATAACCCGGCTCAAGGTAGACGCACTCACATGCATAGACTGGCTAGTTTTAGCAAAGTGCAGGCTATGGCTTAAGTGCAAAAACAGCTCTACGTTTCGAACATCCACGGAAGCCTCCTTAGTTTGTCTTTACTGAAATCACTATTTCACTTTCTGCAATACAATATCCCAAAAACATCATTTTACGCAATGCACCTTTCGGTTTATATTGAGCCCATCACGAGACAGGTATAAAGAAACGCACCCAAAGAGGTGTACTGGGATCTCGTAAACACAACACCATCATCATTTGATTAACGCTATTTTTACGGAGTCGAACATGGCTAATTATTTCAACACCCTAAGCCTACGCCAAAAGCTAGAGCAATTAGGTAAATGTCGTTTTATGGATCGCAGCGAATTTGCTGATGGTTGTAACTTTATTAAAGACTGGAACATCGTAGTTGTTGGTTGTGGCGCTCAAGGCCTAAACCAAGGTCTAAACATGCGTGATTCGGGTCTAAACATCTCTTACGCTTTGCGTGATGCAGCAATTAAAGAGAAGCGTGCTTCTTTTGTTCAAGCTACCGACAACGGTTTTACAGTAGGTACTTACGAAGAGCTTATCCCTCAAGCGGATATGGTACTTAACCTTACTCCAGACAAGCAGCACAGCAACGTTGTTGAAACTGTAATGCCACTTATGAAGCAAGGTTCTACCCTAGCTTACTCACACGGCTTCAACATTGTTGAAGAAGGCATGCAAGTACGTGAAGACATTACTGTAGTAATGGTTGCACCTAAGTGTCCAGGTACTGAAGTACGTGAAGAGTACAAACGTGGTTTTGGTGTTCCAACCCTAATCGCTGTTCACCCAGAAAACGACCCACAAGGTAACGGCCTTGCGATTGCTAAAGCTTACGCTTCTGCAACCGGTGGTGATCGCGCTGGTGTACTTGAGTCTTCATTCGTAGCTGAAGTTAAATCTGACCTTATGGGTGAGCAAACTATTCTTTGTGGTGTGCTACAAACTGGCGCCATCTTAGGTTACGACAAAATGGTAGCCGAAGGCATTGAGCCAGGTTACGCCGCTAAACTCATCCAGTTTGGTTGGGAAACAGTAACCGAAGCACTTAAGCACGGTGGCATTACCAACATGGTAGATCGCCTATCTAACCCAGCTAAAATCAAGTGTTTTGACCTAGCCGACGAGCTTAAAGACCTAATGCGCCCATTGTTCGAAAAGCACATGGACGACATCATTGAAGGTGAGTTCTCTCGCACTATGATGACAGACTGGTCAAACAACGACGTTAACTTGCTTAAATGGCGTGAAGAAACTGGCGAAAGCGGTTTTGAAAAAGCACCAGTATCTGACGTAGAAATCACCGAACAAGAATTCTTCGACAAAGGCATCATCTTAGTTGCTCTTGTTAAAGCCGGTGTTGAGCTAGCCTTCGAAACTATGGTTGCTGCAGGCATCATCGAAGAGAGTGCATACTACGAGTCACTACACGAGACTCCGCTAATTGCTAACACCATTGCACGTAAGCGTTTATACGAAATGAACGTTGTAATCTCTGATACTGCAGAATACGGTTGTTACCTATTCTCTCACGCTGCTGTGCCACTATTGCGCGACACCGTGAACAACATCAGCCTAGAGTACATCGGTAAAGGGTTTGACGAGCAAAGCAACGGCGTTGATAACGCTCGCCTAATCGAAGTAAACGAAGCACTACGCAGCCACCCTGTAGAGGTTGTAGGTACTAAACTACGCGGCTATATGACTGACATGAAGAAGATCGCCGTTGGTGGTTAATCTTTGATGTTTGGTGAGTGACGACTCACCAGCGTTGAATTTGAAAAGCCCTGAGTATTACTCAGGGCTTTTTTTGATTGTGGACGTGTTAAAATTTTCGCCTGCGCTGGCAACTAAAAGCTTTCACCTACCCGCTTTTGTAATCAATCGAAATCACTTTTTTAAAAGCAGAGCTTTCGCCTGCGGCGACGTCATTAAGCTTTGATCGAGTGAAGCTTAACGAAGCAAAAAGAAAACTCGCCCTGCATTATCTTCTTCCTGCGTTGCTCGTGCCTAAGTGCGTCGAAAAACTCGCTGCGCTCAAACAGGTTTCGACTCAATCACTTAGCCACTTGCGCTACTCAGCGATAATGTAGCGATCTAACCCACTCGTTAACCACCACTAGATGCTCTTCGCTTCTCCAAAATCCATGTAAATTGCTCAATAGGAATTTGTTCAAAATCTTCAGGTACCGGAAGTCCATAGGGTGTATCTCCCTTATATATGACAGGTACAGCATTTTTAGGAAACCTAAACCTTTGACTCAGAATATTGAGATATAAACTACAGCAGTCAATGACTTCACTATTAGCTTCAAAGTACTTGTCCATGAGCTCATCTATTAACAGCATGTATTCCTTTATAAATGGAAACAAATCAAAACTAACATTCTTCTGTTCAATTTCAGGTCGGAGCTTCTTCCATTTAAAGCCAGAGTCTAGTATCTCATCTCGATACACATTCACTGATAAATTAATGTCACCCGACATTTTTTCAGCATTTACACTTAATGATGAAATTGGAAGGTTATTATGCTGAGAATAATTCCTTAGTTCGTATAAGAATCGATATGAAAACGAATTTTTGTGCAGATTTCTCCGATACCTATTCCATTCATTTACTTCAAGAGAATCAACGCCAAAAACTTTACCTAACTTTATTTCGGCGCTAGTTAAAAAAGCACTAGCAGAAGAAAGAAAGTTGTTGATGCGTTGGGATATAAGAACCAAATGGTTTAACTGATTATAAGCTAACCCCTTTTGTGGCATTGCATCTCGCCAAAAAGAAACGCACTCAGCAATGGAACCCAAAAACTCTTCAAAATTATCTTTGGCGGCTCCATACATCATTAAAATCGGCTGCAAGTCAAAAATAACTTTAGTTTCTTTTTGTAGTTCTTCATAACACGCTGCTGGAAAGTCATCTTGATGAATTGCAACATCGACTTTGCCTTGATAGCCCTTGGAATAATGGCCAACTCTATAACGTTGTGTATCTTCCATACCTGCCTTCATAACAACATAACTATTAGTGATTAAGCAGATTACCACCTTTGGCTCTCTTCATCAGGGCTCAAAGAGCTTTCGCCTGCGGCGACGTCATTTTTCTTTGACGAGCAAAGAAAAACGAAGCAAAAAGAAAACCCGCCCTGCATTATCTTCTTCCTGCGTTGCTCGTGTCTAAGTGCGTCGAAAAACTCGCTGCGCTCAAACAGGTTTCGACTTAATCACTTAGCCACTTGCGCTACTCAGCGATAATGAAGGTACTAAAAGCCGGAACTGTGAGTCCCTTTTACTCGAAAGCTGAATTAGAGCTAGTTGTAACCACACGGAACAACTCTAACAAAAGAAACATTAAATTTAACCTCGCGGATCATTCCCCATCATCTTCGCCGAGTAGCGCAGTCAATCAGCGACTGAGCCGAGCATTGTTTGAGCGAAGCGAGTTGCACAGGCGCGCTGATTGATGAGCAACACAGGAATTAAGAAGATGCGGGGCAGCCTTTCTTTTGCTTCGTTTTCTTTGGCTGTTCAAAGAAAATGACGTCGCCGTCTAGGCGAAAATTAGGCTAACCACAAGCGCGTTGTTTGATGCGCAACGCAGGAATTGAGAAGATGCGGGGCAGCCTTTCTTTTGCTTCGTAAGCTTTGGCTGTTCAAAGAAAATGACGTCGCCGTCTAGGCGAAAATTAGGCTAACCACAAGCGCGTTGTTTGATGCGCAACGCAGGAATTGAGAAGATGCGGGGCAGCCTTTCTTTTGCAACTTAAGCTTTGGCATTTCAAAGAAAGTAACGTCGCCGTCTAGACGAAAATTAGGCTAACCTCAAGCGCGTTGTTTGATGCGCAACGCAGGAATTAAGAAGGTGCGGGGCAGCCTTTCTTTTGCTTCGCTTTCTTTGGCCACACAAAGAAAAGTACATCGCCGTCAAGGCGAAATCAAAGCTAGCCACATGCCAGATAACTAAGGCTTATGAATTAACAACATCACCGTTCCCCATAAGCCAGTTAACCAACTAAGGGCAAAGGTTAGAAACATAACCACCCTAACTATTACGGCAATACATTAATCCGCTCTCGCCCGTTCGACAAATTCTCTACCACTACTTTTGCACCAATTGGCTGGCGTGTTGTCTTGGTTTCTAATATGAACTTTTCACCGCTGTCCATATGCACAATGTATTGGTAATGCACTTCTTCCGTTTTAGATACTTGGTGCCCAGCGGCGCCACCAGCTACTGCGCCTGCAACAGTGGCGACGGTTTTACCGCGACCTCCGCCAACTTGGTTACCTAACAAGCCGCCAATCGCTGCGCCGCCCACGGTAGCTAAGCCATTGGATTTACTTTTAGTTACACTTTGTTCACTAATTACCTCACCGTAGGAAGTTCGCAGCACGGTGATTGGCTCAGAGGCGCAGCCCGCAAGAACAAAGCTAGAGATAAGCAATAAAACTAAATTTTTCATAATGTTACCAAAGAAATTTTTGGCACAATTATACCCAAGCCAAAAACCAAGAAAGGCAAACAATAATCATATTTAGCTCACCTAGGCTCAAAACAAAACATGTTATGGCAACGGCTAAAATAAAAAGCCCAGCAACTTAGCTGGGCTTTTTATTGTTACCATCAAAGGTCATTGAAATCGCGATTATGCTAACAGTGACAACCGCTTACTGCTGAACTTTGAAGGCGCTAGTGACTTGATGCAGGTGTACCGCCAAGCTTGATAGCTCTTTACTGGCGGCTGAAATCTGCTCTGCACTTACTGCGGTATGTTCAGCTACCGAGCTAATCGCTACCACGTTTTCTTTAATGTCGTTGGCGACTTGGGTTTGCTCGTACAAGGAGCTAGACACTCGCTCGCTCATATCGCTTATCACATTAACCCCTTGGTTCATGCCATCAAGGGCGGTATTCACATGCTCCATTTGCGCCACACTTTGGTCAACATTGGTTTTGCTTTGCATCATCACCTTAACGGCATTTTGCGAGCCATTTTGTAAACGCTTAATCATTGCCTCAATTTCACCAATCGAGTCTTGAGTGCGCTTAGCAAGAGTTCTAACTTCATCAGCTACTACTGCAAATCCGCGGCCTTGATCGCCAGCACGGGCAGCTTCAATGGCGGCGTTTAACGCCAGCAAATTGGTTTGCTCGGCAATGCTGCTAATCACCGTAAGAATTGAGCCGATGTTATCGCTCTCTTGTTCTAAACCTTGAATAACTTGGGCGGCTTGCTCTACATCATCAGCCAACTGGCTCACCGAAGAACGTGCCGCAACTACGGTATCAAAACCCTGATTGGCTTGGTCCATGGTCTGTTTAGTTTGATCAGAAGTATTGTTGGTATGTTCGGCAACATCATCCACCGACACACTCAATTGCGATACCGCGGTGGCAACTTGGTCAATCTCAGCTGCTTGTTGTTTTAGGCCTTTTCGAGAGCTGTCGGTAATCACTGAAAGCTCTTCCGATGAACTAGATACTTGGCTTACCGCAGAAGACACTTCTTGAAGGCTAAGGTTAAAACTGTCGAGCATGTTATTGAAGGCTTTGCCCATGGCGCTTACTTCTCGCCCGCCAGTTTCTGCAGCACGAACGGTAAGATCTTTGTTTTGTGCCACTTGTTGCATCACCGCCAACAAACCTTGCACGGGCTGGTAAATGCCCTTGCCAATCACCCAAGCGCCACCGCCCAATGCCACTAGGGTAAGCAGCCAATACACTAGCGAAGACAATAACTTTTGCTGGAAAATAGCATCAACGTCATCAACATAAATACCTGTAGCCACTAGCCAATTCCAGCCATCGATGCTTTTGGCATAGGTGACCTTGTCACTTAATGCTGTCTGATTAGGCTTGTTCCATTGATAGTTAACTTGAGCAACACCTGTGGCCTTAACTTGTTGCCACATCTCTTGGATGAGGTACACACCGTTAGGATCTTTAACTTGAGACCAATCAGTATTTTCCTTTTTTAAATTAACCCCGTAAGCCAGCATTTTCATGCTTTTATCTACAATAAATAAGTATTGGTCGCCCTCATAACGTAGCCCTCTAATTAAGGCTAAGGCTTGGCTTTTTGCTTCTTGCTCGCTGAGTTGGCCACTTATAGAGAGCTGGCGATAGTGCTCAACGCTGTCGGCGCTTACTTCAACCAGCGCTTTTAATTTGTCGATACGGTCAGCGAGTAAACTGCGTTTTAGTTCTTGCATAGACAGCAGTTGTAAAACTACTAATACCGATATGGCTAAGCCCACCAGCATAAACAGTTTCTGGCGTATAGAAAAAGATTTAAAGTATTCCATTACTTACCTTGTTTTAAGTTGTCATTTTTACCGAAAATCGAAGCAGATTAGCTTCAAATCGCATCTTTTAGGTGATGCTTTTAATAGGTTGGCGGCATTTTAATAACATAATGAGGGTATGAAAACTCAATAGTCATATAATTCATTTACATGATTACTTATTAAACGGAACTGGTATAGAAAACCTACAAAGCGCGTTTTTTGCTAATCTGAGTAGCCAGGTACAACCGCCATTAGGCCATTGTTGTAGCCATAATCAGCGGGAGTACACTAGGCATTTTATCAACAATCTCTGCTAGGTATTAACTCAGTATTCACTGTCACAAAAACCGTAAACCACATAGAAAATCTAGGCTTATTGGTTAACACTTAAGCAAAGCTATTTTTTTAGCGAGACATCATTAGTGCGACTATTATCCAAGCGAAAAACCATCCATCTACGCATCGCCTTGGTGTTTGTTCTCTTCAGTTTGTTAATAACGTTTTGCTCATCATTAATAAGTTGGCACTACCAAAAACTAGCGATTTCGTCACTACTCGAAGGGCGGGAGCAATTGGAAGAAAATCACACTTTAGAGGCTATTGAAGAGATTACCTCTAGCTTCGAAAATACCCTAATCGCTATTAGCTCCAGTAATGCCTTGGACACATTGTTAACGGCTAACCGCGCCACTACTTTGCCTCGCCTTAAGCTACGCCAACTTTTTATCGCTTTAGCCAAGGCGCGACCAGAACTGCTGCACTTACGCTATATTGACCAGCATGGCTTAGAGCAAGTAAGAGTTAATCATTCCCCGCAAAACCGCGAGTTTTACGTTGTGCTAGACGAGCAATTACAAGACAAATCTCAGCGTTATTACTTTCAGGAAGCTCGAGTTTTAAAGGAAGGGGAGATTTGGTACTCCCATTTAGATTTAAACTATGAAAACGGTAAGCTAAACCAACCCTTACAACCCACCATACGGGTAGCAACGCCGGTTTACGTAAACGAACTATTTCGTGGCATCATCATCTTAAACGTCGACGCCAAACCTCTGATTGCTGCACTTGAATACTCCTCGGTTTTCACCGTGACCTTAATTGATGCTCAAGGAGAATTATTAAGCCATCCTGATCCCACTAAATCTTGGAGTGCCTACTTTCCTGAACGGGGAGGATTAACGGAGGTATACCCAGAACTCATTAGTGAATTAAATCCAGCAAAAATGGCTGCTAAACACAGCTACCGAATGGACTTAGAAAACAGCTTTAATAATCGACAGGGCTTATGGGTACTAAAACAACCCAAGCCTCAAACCCTTGCCGAGCTCTATCAAAACAGTCGCTATGCGGTGCTAACCAGCACCCTGATTATTTTACTTATTGCCCTTCCCCTAGCTTGGTTAGTTGCTATTTACCCCACTAATCTACAAAGCAGATTAAGCAATGCACTTTATGCGCTGCACGCTAGCCGCAAACTGCTAGATAAGCACATTATGTCTAGCACCACCGACAGTAACGGCGTTATCACCGAATTTAGCAGTGCTGCCGCACAAGCCTTTGAAGTAGAAAGAAAAACAATTATAGGTAAAACCCACAGCGCAATTCGCCACCCCGATACCTCAACTAAAGTACATAGAGAGCTTTGGGACTCAATATTGTCGGGCAAACCTTGGCAAGGCGAGCTAAAAAACCAAACTAATTCAGGAAAAACGCTGTGGATAGAAACAGTCATTACCCCCAGGAAAAACGATCAAGGTAAGATATGCGGCTTCACTCAAATCTCCCACGACATAACCTTACGCAAAGCTATGGAAGCCTTGAGTAGCACCGACAGCCTTACCGAAACGCATAACAGAAGAAAGCTAGACCAACTATTAGAACAGCAAGCTCAGCGCTATCAGCGGGCTAATGAAGATTTTGCCATTATCATCATCGATATTGACCACTTTAAACAAATCAATGACGTTTATGGCCACCAAGCGGGAGACAAGGTTCTGGTAGAAGTGGCAAGTAGCTTAAAGGAAACCAGTCGGCAAATTGATGAAGTTGGCCGCTGGGGCGGCGAAGAGTTTTTGGTTATCTGCCCACTTACCGATCTTGAAGGTGCATACAAATTGGCAGAAAAACTACGCGCCGCTATCGCAACCAAATTGTTTTTACCTGATAAGCAAATCACTGCCAGTTTTGGCGTAGCTCAATACCTCAGTGACGAAGCCACCAACCACTTTGTGCATCGAGCAGATTTAGCCTTATATGAAGCTAAAAGCCAAGGCCGTAATCGGGTGATAGCCGCGCCAAACGAGCTTAGTGAACAAGTCCACAGCAAAACTTAAGAAGCGTTATCTTACTAAAGCTGTATTAATCAACATACTGGCTTAAGCACCAGCAACTTCATTTTGACGTTCTCGCACCAGAGTGCGATAACAATCATCACTTATTGATGATTTAACCAGCAAGTCAGTTTCACGTTGCTATATTCAACTTGCTCGTAGCGGTAAGTAAAGCGAGTTCATCTCAAAAACAATCCAAGGAAGGCAACATGAAAAATAAATCACTAAAAGTGATAACGAGCTGGTTATTGGTTTCAGTCATCAGCTTCGCTGCGCAAGCAGCTGAAGAAGTAAGACTAAAGCATGCTCACTTCACCCCTTACTTCGAAAATGGCTTTGATAGCGCAGAGCTAGAAGGCGCGGTAGAAGTGAAAAATATTGGCCCTAATAAGCAGGTTTGGCTGCATTACCAAACAGCCAGCGGTGAGTGGCTAGATCACCCAGCCTTTTATGTGGGGGCCAGCCATAGCGGCTACGAGAACTTTGCTTTTAGATTACCGCTGGAAGGCTCGGTAGCTGCTACCCAGTTTGCCATTAAGTATCAAGTAAATGGACAAATCTACTGGGACAATAACCAGCAACAAAATTATCAATTTAATGACTACCAACAAACCAACCTAGCTCATCAAGCGGTAGCACTAGATGACGCCTACAGAGCAAGCAGCTTGATTACCCTTACAGCCAGAGCTAGATCCCAGAGTAGTGAAGACAAGGTAACAATGGTTTACTCCGACAACAATTTTCAAACAAGCTATCGAAAAGAATTGAGCTTAAGCCACATTGTAGCCGACGAACATGGCCTAAGTGGGGTTTGGAGCGGTCAGCAATACATCGAATACTACCGTCATATTTCCTTTTATTTAGAGTATAGCGACGGGCAAACCAGCCACGTTGATAACTATTATGGCAAAAACTATCGACTGTTTGATACCGGCGAAAAACTCGGCCAAGGCCCACTATTGCAGCGTTACCCGCAAGTTTATTTTCGCGGCGGACCCACTAGCTGGAACTCGATTCCGATGACCCTAATCGACGATTACACTTGGTCTATTGTGGTGTATTTTGATGGCACCACCGACTATAAGTTTGATGTCTACGATGACTGGTCACGTAACTTTGGTGACAATAACAATGACGGTATTGCAGATTTAAACGGCGCTAACTTAACAGTAAACAGCGCAGGCTCCACGAGAATTACCTTTAATAGCCTAAGTGGCGCCTATCAAGCAACGCTATTGCACTAGAAGCACTAGTAAAAACAAGCCTCGCACTATGGCGAGGCTATATCTTCAAGTCGTTGTCTTGCTAGCTAATAAGGAGCTATTTTAGGTTTAGCTCAAACCAGTTAATGTTAAATAAATAACCAGACGAACCTTTAAAATTAAAGCGCAGCGTTTGCTCGCCGGCTTCGAGGCTCAAGCTGTTTTCAAGGCTTACCCAGTTTTGCCAACCACCGGTGCCTTTTACCTTAACCGTGGCTTTTTCGGCATCATTGGCTAGCACCGCAATGCGTCCACCGTTGGTATCACTGGCTACTCGCACGGTAAATGTGTATTCGCCCGCCGCTGGAACGTTAATGGTATATTCCACCCAATCGCCATTTTCAATATAACCAACATTGTTGCCGCCATCAGCGTCGGCTGTAGGCTCGGTTTGCACCCCATTTTGCTGGCTATAGTTTTCTGCCTTTACTTTTATCGCTGCATTTGCAGCCGTGCTTAAGCCAGCCATAGCCACCAAGGCGCTTGTTAGCATTAGGTTTTTAATTTGCTTAGGTAAAATGCTCATAGATTTGCTCCCTCATTATCTCTTCGAAAATTGCTTACTGGCCAATTGTTGTTGTGGCTTGATACAGCATTAAGCGAGTGTTCAAAATTCGGCCTAGATCCAAACTACCTAGATTTATTTCATCAGTTAAATTTATTTATCGAAGATTATGTTAGCGCTCACACTCACTGCTTAATTTAGTTAGGGCTTATAAGAAAACGGCATGGAAGATGACCCGTCCTAAGATAGGTTGACGATTTTTAGGCCAGCTCCAGTAGCTGGCCTTTTCTATTGTGCACCTGATTGGGCGTTTTCATATTTAAACTCAGATGCGGCCTCATAGCGTTGTATATCGCTATCGATTCTTTTACAAGTATCTTCATTTCTTTAAGCGTTTTACATCGGTACAGTAAAAACTCCTGCTTCAGTATTCCGTTTATCCTTTCCGCCAACGCATTTTGGTAGCAATCATAACCGTCTGTCATCGAGGGTCGAATTTGGTTTATCAACAGTTCATCCTGATAAACTGCCGAGCAGTATTGTGAGCCTCGGTCTGAGTGGTGTACCGTGTTAGCGATATAGCGCTTATCTTTAACCGCCATTTTCAGGGCCTTCACTACGCTGTCAGCTTTCATGTCCTCACTCAAGTGATGACCGACTATTTTACGAGAAGCAGCATCGGTCACCAGCGACAGATAGTGTACACCTTGGTCTGATTCAAGATAGGTTATGTCGCTAACCAGTACATGCTCTGCATCATGTAACCCTTCCTCTTTCAGCAGGTTAGGATGTTTCTTCATCCAGTGCTTGCTGAATGTCGTTTTGGTGAAGCTTCTCTTTGGTTTAACCAGCAAACCATCACGTCTCAAATAGGCAAAGAGCCCAYCTCGTCCAAGTTTAATGTCGTGCTCAAGGAGTTTAGGCTTTATCAACACGTAGAGCTTGCGTACACCCAATCGCGGCATATATTTACGCCAGTACTGTACCCAGTCTTTGATGACCGATAACGTCGCTCTACGGTTTTCCATTCGGGCGACCGCCTGATAAATAGATTGCCGTGAAATACCCGCCGCGCGACATGCAGCAGCTAGGTTTATTTCGCTGTCGGTTTTCGCTTGCCAGATGTACCGGATAAGTACTTTTTTCTAAGGCCCGCTCCGTATTCATTGTCCATGATATCGACCATACCATTGAGGATTTGGTTACGTAGCTTCTCTTCGGCTAACTCACGCTCAAGGCGCTTGATTGTTTCGGCTGGCGTTTCTTTTGAATTAGGCATAAGGGGATGCTGAAATGGTTTTGACCAATCAAGCCTACCATGTTTTCTGAGCCAAACCAGTACTGTTGAACGCCCCTGAATGCCAAATCGGGCTTGAGCTTGTTTGTAAGTCATTTCGCCTTTTTCGACGCGCTCTACGACACCTAATTTAAAGGCTAAGGTGTAATCTCGTTGTGTGCGCTTAGGGCTTGAGTTAATGGGTGTTGTCATAAAGAAGTCCTCTTTATGTCAACCTATTTCCGGACGGGACAAAGTACTAATAAAAAGGCCGCTTCTAAAAGCGGCCTTTATTATTTCAATTTCTAATGTGAGAACAAGCCCAAGCTAAAACTTCCCACCATTTACCCATTCTTTTTTCGGTGGCACGGGTTCTTGGTTAACCCAAATATGTCTAATTTGGTCCTCTTTAATCTGGAAAAGGTCAAAGCGAGCGACTTCTTTACTGTTCTCTATAACTCGACTGTAAGCAACCACAAAATCACCTTGGCCGATAATCTTAAATACATGGTCATAGCCACCAATATAGCTATTCAGTGGACCTACATCAGAGGCCGAGTAGACTTGTAACTCTTCGGTATTCAAGTACTTTGGCAGCTCTTCTTTTTGCCCTAACACCATCACATCACATAAAAAATCCCGAACTAGATTTTTGTTATCTTCCGTCTTCTCTATGTCTGTATGCTTTGTTGGACCGTCCAGCCGGCCACCTTCTGAGGATGCTTGAGTTTCGAAGGCGGATATTACATCCCAATGTTCAATAATTTTATCTTCAACATCGGTATCGAATAAATCAGTGGTGACCCATTTGTTCTCACCATGATTAATATCCTGAAACGCTTGAACAAACACAAACTGGCCATCGACTATCGAGCGAATGATCTTGATGTCCCTAACGGGGCAGCGTTTGACAAAAGGCTCAAAGAACTCAACAAACCCATCAACGCCATTGCGTACACCGGTACTATGCTGAGTATAACGCTGGCCGGTATACTTTGTGACTGCCTCAAGTGCGTTTCCATCACGAATACCTTCCATATATAAATTGGTCGCATTTGCTAGTTTTTTGCTCATAACCACTACCTAAAAAACACCCAAGTAATTAATGATAGTTGAGTACATCTTTTTGTTGGTAATTTCTAAGTTTCTGTAGCCAAAACTTAGCAGGCAAGCACTGAGTTTAGCCAGAACAATCGCGCTGATTTATTTGGCATCAGCTTACTATTGTATCAGAGAGGACATTTCTAACGGTAAGATGCAACGATGGCCAGCCCAACTAAAAGAAAAGCCTACAGATTTTAGTAAACCAATTAATGCAACGAAATAGGTATGCTCTTCCTTTTGCATACCTATTTAAAGCGCTAAATCACCTACTGGTCAAAGCGTAAAACAGACTGCTCAAGAGTTTCACAGTAGCTAACGTTATCCTCAGACCAATGAAACTCCTGTGGCAATATCGGATAAGAATGACTTTGTATCTGTTCAATTGCTCGGGCCGATAGCTTTAAGCCCAGCATAGAGAACCAGTCACGGTAATCGAACTGTGTTGCACTTCCTAACGCAATAAGTAGTTTGTCATTCCTAAGCATATACTTGGCCGATTCTCGAGTGTAATTACTCATGCCAAGTGATTGCTTACCTTCCTGCCATGCCTCATCAGATATAATCGCCTGCTGGAAAGCATTCTCAAAGATATGTAAGCGAGGAATAACGTGCCAGCCATTCTCTACAGCTCCAACACTTTGTGCCGACATCAAAGCACTAATGATCATCGTACTATTTCTTTTCGACGTATTATCGTGGGTATCCGCCATATATGCATAAGGGTCATTACTTAAACGACTGTCTTTAAGCTGTTGAACTATTTCAGTGAATACCGCAGTTTGACACTGGTGGGCAAAACCAGTGTCTTTAAAATATTCCGACTTAGGATAATAAGAATAAAAGTTAGTTGCTCCATGACCAACTGGGTACTCGCTCAACTGGAACATAGGGCTTTGCATGTTATGACCTAGTTCATGCAAGTCACCATGACTAAGTGGCGAAAAAGCCCAATTAGCGTCGTATGGATTGCCTGAACAGCCGCCACTACCCGGTACACAAGCAGAAATATCTGCGTTCATATGTTGAATTTCATCTAATTCACGGCGCTCAAAGCTAGAGTGCTCCACATAAGCTGCCATTTCTAATTCGTTACCTATATATGGCCCTTTTATGCCCGCAAGTTGCTGAGGCAGGTCTACCGTATATCGCTCAATATAAGGCGCTACTTCTGATCCATAAGTCCACAGTTCAGACTCCATTGTTTCATGCATTTTCTCCAGAGTACTGTGGATTTCAAAGCGTGGTGTCAGTAGCTCAGCCCAATCAAAGTGACCAGCCTCCAGCGCTTTTGCAAAAGCGATATCATCTTGTGGTCCAGTCCAAACAGGATGTTGTGCTACATTTTTGAACAGCAACTCAACATTTGCGTCTTTCTCACTTGTACCGGCCCCCATGTGGATAGGCCCGCCAATCGGGGAGGTCACGTAGATGGTTTCACCTTGCTTGATGTTGATAGCATGTGACGTCACCATATCCGGTCTATGATAGCCCTGTCGCTCAAACTCATACACAGCGCCTTCACGAATACTATTTATAATGATAGTCACCGTACCTTCATTGTTGTCTTCTCTGGACACCTCAAAGGTTTGACCTGGAACGGCATAAACCTTAGCTGAGCGGAAAGGCGGTTTTACCACCAAGGAGACGTGCTTATCGTTCAGAGGAATATGAGAAAAGTCGGTGCGGCTAAATGAGCCCAGATCCGCATACACGGGGTTGTTCTGTCTCACACTTAACACACTGTAATCACTGTATAGCGCCTGTAAAAATGCCTGTCTAGATGTATCAATCACATCCATAGGAAAGGTCACATCTTGTCGGTATCGATCACCCAATAGTACTAATAAAGACAAAATACGATCGTCACTAGAGCTAAAGATGTCGATAGCGTTGTTATCATAGACGGCTAATTCATCGCGAATGTCGAACACGATATCCCTAAATTCGGTGTAATAACTATCGTTGCCGACACAAGGTTTATAATACCAGCCTTGCTCACAGTCTCTGAGTTCAAAGCTAAAGCTATCTTGCTTTATTGCTTCAATAAACAGCGCGACTTTCGACATAAACGTGTTATCGAGCATATCACTGTAATGATCCCAGTTTGCAGCATCGTTCGCATGCCAATTACCACTGCTACCATTTGGTAAGCCTAAGCCTGACATATTTAAATATTTTAACGTCTCGTTGATGTATACACTTGTATTCCACTTTTGGGCATTGATGAACATTTTATTAAATGGCGTGGTTGCGGCCATAATCGTCTCAACGTCAGCAACGGACTCCCCTTCGCCAGCGGTGATCACCAGATCGATATCACCTGTTAAACATGCGTCAATCGCTTGCGCATCATTACAAATATCGACATCCCAGTGTGGATAGTGTTGCTCAATCCAGCTAAGGGTATGGTTCTTGGCGCTTTTATTTGTGAGCACCAAACGAACCACGGCGGCTTGATCTAATTGCTCAACATCGCGCCCCATCAACCACGCGATCACCTGTTTTGTCGATAAGTCATAGGCAGACATCTCATCTTGCACTTGAGCAAAAAGTAAATTACCGAAAGCGACATGTCGAACAGACCCTTGCTCATTGGCTATGGCGAAATGCAGCCCTTTTTGACCAACAACTAATGGATATTGTTCTTCATTAAATTTTTCGACATCAAAGTAGCTCGATTGGCTATTACCCGGTGCGAAATTGATCGGCTCATCGCCATAGATCTCAAACAAAAATTGTGCATATTTGTTGTTGATTAAGCCTATATCATTAATGATGAACTGCTCTAAATCAGCAGATTCAAGGTTGAGTAATGAAGGGTCGCCAGTCAATAATGCCGCCTCGATTAATTCTTCTGGAGTGACTGGGTTATTTGGGATTAATGGGCTTTTATCTACATCATCTGGAATACGATCGTTGTCATCATCATCATCCGCATTATTGCCGATTCCATCACCGTCTGTATCTATCCATTCTGTTGGATCTAATGGAAAGGTATCTTCTTCGTCGACTATGCCATCATTGTCATCATCATTATCTGCATTATTACCTATGCCATCCCCATCAGTATCAAGCCATTCAGCTGGGTTTAGTGGTAGTTGATCTATAGTGTCAGTTACACCATCCCCGTCCGAGTCAGGATCAAAGAGCATCGTCCAACGTTGTGTGGCCGTCTCCCAGTTCCCATACATAGCAATGCTCGCCCCCTTGTTTTCAACCAGTACTACGTTGTTCCCAGCAACAAGATAAATGTTTTGAGTTAGCTCATCATATGACCAAATTTGCGTATTGCTATCAGTACATCGGTTCAAACGCAGTTCTCCCCACCAAGCAGTGAGAGAGCTATCAAGACAGTAACTTGGGTCTATTGTGGGCTGTATTTGACCGGCTTTTGTCCACTGCCAAATGGCTCCTGCCTGAGCACAATCAATTGAAAACAAGTTTTGGTGGTAGATAGATTCATTAACATCAAAACTCATACACTTATTTGATGAATGATTCTGTAGCTTGATTGCTTTATAAGCCAAAACAGGATCATCAATATTAAAGTCAGGATCACTGTTATCCCCTATACCGTCACCATCGCTATCAGAGGACTCGGTAGGGTCTAGCGGGAAGGCATCTTCATCATCAATAACACCGTCGTTGTCGTCATCGGTATCGGCATTGTTACCAATACCATCAAGATCAGTATCGAGAGATTCTGCTGGGTCTAAAGGGAAGGCATCTTCATCATCAATCACGCCATCGTTATCATCATCGGTATCGGTATTGTTACCAATACCATCGAGATCGGTATCGAGAGATTCCGCCGAATCCAATGGGAAGGCATCTTCGCTATCAATCACACCATCGTTATCGTCATCGCTATCGGCATTGTTACCAATACCATCGAGATCGGTATCGAGAGATTCCGCTGGGTCTAACGGGAAGGCATCTTCGCTATCAATCACACCATCGTTATCGTCATCGCTATCGGCATTATTACCAATACCATCAAGATCGGTATCGAGAGATTCCTCTGGGTTTAGTGGAAAGGCATCGTCGCTATCTATAACCCCATCATTATCGTCATCTCTATCGGCGTTGTTACCAATACCGTCGAAATCAGTATCTACTGATTCGGTAGGATCAAACGGGAAGGCATCTTCTTTATCTGTGACACCATCATTATCATCATCGGCATCGGTGTTATCACCAGTTCCGTCTTGATCGGCATCGCGTGACTCAGTTGGGTCTAGCGGGAAAGCATCTTCGCCATCAAGAACACCGTCGTTGTCGTCATCGGTATCGGCGTTATTACCAATACCATCGAGATCGGTATCTACTGATTCGGTAGGATCAAATGGGAAAGCATCTTCACCATCAATCACACCGTCATTATCATCATCAGGATCGGCGTTGTTACCAATACCATCAAGATCGGTATCGAGAGACTCCGCTGGGTCTAACGGGAAGGCATCCTCACCATCAATCACGCCATCGTTATCATCATCGCTATCGGCATTATTGCCAATACCATCTAGGTCGTTATCTACTGATTCGGTAGGATCAAATGGGAAGGCATCTTCGGTATCTATGACGCCATCATTGTCGTCATCGATATCATCAAGGTCTGGTATACCGTCATTATCGTTATCTGGTAATGAGCGAGCGAGATCTAAGCTTACACTTCTAAAGCTAATAGCGCCGTCAGATCCGGTACTACCATTACCAAAAACTAGCTCTTGTTTTGAAGTGGCATCACCAGCCCAAGAGTCAATGATCTCTCCTTCAAAAACAAAATCAGCAAATCCAGTCGCAGCATTATAGTTAATTTCAAAATTGTGGAAATTAGCATCACCGTTAACGGAGACTAAAGTATGTGTATTGCCCCCTACAAGTTCAACAACAAGTTCACCGCTGTCGCTCAGCTTCAATCTTGGTAAGAAGCGACGACCATTATTCGCTAAATAGGCCACGTTGTGGCTTCCAGAATTAACTTGAGCAGTGAACTTTAGAGAATAACCATCTTTTGCTTGTTGAGCATATTCGTCAGAGAGTTGCTTTTTTGCTTGAGCACGACCACCAACTCCGGAAAACATGGAGTCACTAGAATTTGCAGTAATCGAGGCTTGTTTATTAAAGTCCGAGATAAATCCCTGCTCAGCGAGTGAATTGATGCTAGCGACAAAATTGGCGGCATTAAGAGTATTAGGTTGAATACGCAGCGCATCGATCATGAAGTATTTACTTTCTAAAGTGACAATTCTTGCGGTGTGTTTTCCAGCAGGATAGCCACTAAGCTTATATACCTCAGATTGGAAGTGTTTATGGTCATTGGTTAGCTTTAAAACACCAACATAAACGTCATCAACAAATACATGAGCATTGCTTCTTATAGGGCTCATCTCTGAATAAATGGTGACCGTATCTTGACCATCAAACTCAAAGGCCAGAGACTCATCTTTAAACTCTGTTCGAGTTGTATCGCCATTCACATTACCCCATGGTCGCCCAACATCAGACCACCAGCGACTAGAGTAATTTAGAATAGGGTCATTATCGTTAATGGTATATGGCAATTCAGGGGTAGACGCTAAAGCTGTTTGAGAAGCGAGGAATACAATGCTCCCCAAAGCTCTAATAGCTTTGCTTTGTGTTTTTTTCATAAAATTATACTTATTTTATTTGTGGTTATTATGAACAGTGCTTGCTTATAAAGGTGGAATGATAAAGCTGAAAAGTAATACGCGAGATATTAAAATTCGCATATCATCTTATTTCCCTACCAAAGTCGAACTAAAAATCTACCTTATGTTATTTTTTCAGCTGATTCGATTAAATCGGTGCTTCATTCAGGCAAGATGAGATATTTTTGTAGGCTTGTGAAAAAGCAAAACACCCCGCAATACTCGGTAAAATTCAAATTAAATCTGTGGAAAAAACCTTATCAGCAGAGGAAATTAAATCTAATAGAGGGTGGAGCAAAACTAAACAGCCCTAATAGTCTTTCTGAAATCAAAAAGAGTGCATAACTGCAAATCAAAATAAAATAAAATAAAATAAAACAAGGTAATCATTGAAAATGATTTACTAAAGAAAGTGCTCGTAGATTCAAACAGTCTTTGCAACAGTTTTACAAAAATACGGATTTGTATGGGCATTAATGATCAAACGAGCAAAGTGTATTAAAATAATCATAAAAGCGACTACTCAGTTGAACGGTCTCTCTTGTTAAGTGGTCTATCCGCATCAGACATAAAAAACCTCCTGCCAAGACAACTTAACAGGAGGTAAAAAGTACGATCAAACTTTATTGACCGCCGACAATAAAACAACTTAAGCCATTGATTTCATTCAACAGTTACCGATTTTGCCAAGTTTCTTGGCTGGTCTACGTCGGTGCCTTTGATTAGCGCTACGTGGTAAGACAATAGCTGCATAGGCAGGGTGTAAACAATCGGCGCAATTAGCTCGTCTACATGTGGAACATTAATCACGCGCATGGTTTCGTCACTTTCAAACTTGGCGTCTTTATCGGCGAATACATACAAAATGCCGCCACGGGCCCGTACTTCTTCCACGTTCGATTTAAGCTTTTCTAGCAATTCGTTGTTTGGCGCTACCACAATGATTGGCATTTCGGCGTCAATCAAAGCTAGTGGGCCGTGCTTAAGTTCGCCAGCCGCGTAAGCTTCGGCGTGAATGTAAGAAATCTCTTTAAGCTTAAGCGCACCTTCCATGGCGATTGGGTATTGAGTACCGCGGCCAAGGAATAAGCTGTGATTCTTGTCGGCAAAGTCTTCTGCGAGTTCTTCAATGGCAGCATCTAGCGTTAGGGCTTGCTCAATTTTTGCTGGCAAGGCTTGTAATGCACCTACAATGCGCGCTTCCAAGTCTGCTGATACATCTTTATTACGGCCAATCGCTGCAACCAACATCAACAAACCAGCTAGCTGAACCGTAAAGGCTTTAGTTGAAGCTACGCCAATTTCGGTGCCTGCTTTCATCAAGTAAGCCATGTCTGATTCGCGTACTAGTGATGAACCGTCAACGTTACAAATGGTTAAGCTAGAGGTATAACCTTGTTCTTTAGCTAAGCGTAAAGCCGCCAGCGTATCGGCGGTTTCACCACTTTGCGAAAGGGTAACCAACAAGCTGTTTTTAGGTGTAAATGACCGGCGGTAACGAAACTCTGAGGCAATTTCTACATTACATGGAATGCCTGCCAACTCTTCAAACCAATAACGGGCTACCATGCCAGAGTTATAAGAGGTACCACAGGCAATAATTTGCACGTGCTCAATGGTTGGTAGAATCTCTGCGGCTTTAGGACCAAAAGCACTGTCGAGTACTTTGCCTGCTTGCAAGCGGCCTTCTAAAGTACGTTGAATCGCAATTGGTTGCTCGTAGGTTTCTTTAAGCATGTAGTGGCGATATTGGCCTTTGTCGCCAGCATCGTGAGAAGCGGTAGATTCGCTAATTTCGCGCTCTACTGGCTCACCATTTTCATCAAAAATGCTAACACCTTGGCGTGTTACTTCGGCTACGTCACCTTCTTCTAGGAAGGCAAAACGGCGAGTTACCGGCAGTAACGCAAGTTGGTCAGACGCAATGAAGTTTTCACCTACACCATAACCAATAACCAGCGGGCTACCAGAGCGAGCAACCACTAAACGGCTTGGGTCGCGTTTATCGGCAATCACCATGCCGTAGGCACCTTCTAACTCGGCCACTGCAGATTGCACTGCTTCAACCAAGCTTTGGTGATGCTTAATTTTATGTTCAACCAAGTGAACAATCACTTCGGTGTCGGTATCGGATGCAAAGGTATAACCCTTAGCAATTAACTGCTCGCGAAGCTCTGCGTGGTTTTCAATGATGCCATTGTGCACAACGGCAATGGTTTCACATGAAACATGTGGGTGAGCGTTACGCTCGCTAGGCTCACCGTGAGTAGCCCAACGGGTGTGCGCGATGCCAGTACCGCCAAGTACCGGGTTACCTTCTAGGGCGTCGGCCAACTCTTGCACTTTGCCTAGGCGACGTACGCGGCTTAATTCGCCATCGGCGGTGATGGTTGCTACACCCGATGAGTCGTAACCACGGTACTCTAAGCGACGTAGCCCTTCGACTAAAATATCCGCTACATCACGTTGAGCAACAGCTCCTACAATTCCACACATAGTTAATTCCTTGTCGATAAAGTTATTTTGCTATGACTACATTCACGCCCTGAGCACGAATTTGCTCAGCCACGCTAGCGTCTAGCTGCTTGTCTGTAACCAAAGTTGAGATCTTCGACCATGCCAACTCTAGGTTATGAATTTTTCTGCCAATTTTATTGGACTCGGCTAATACCACTACTTCGCGGGCAACCTCTGCCATCACTTGGCTTAAACCGACTAGTTCGTTAAAGGTAGTCGATCCACGTGCCACATCGATACCGTCTGCGCCAATAAACAATTGGTCGAAGTCGTAAGCACGTAATACTTGTTCTGCTACTTGACCCTGAAATGCTTCTGAATGCGTATCCCAGGTGCCACCGGTCATCAAAAGTGTTGGCTCGTTTTCTAGCTCGCGTAAAGCGCCAGCAATGCTTAGCGAATTAGTCATTACCACCAAACCTTCTTTCTCAGATAGCTCGGGCAGTAAGGCGGCAGTTGTGCTGCCACTGTCGATAATAATGCGATTATGATCGCGAATTAGCCCGGCAGCAGACTTGGCAATTGCTTGTTTTTGCTCAGACACTTGCTCGTCGTGCGGTTCGTTGATCAATTCCTTGGGAATAGGCACTGCGCCGCCGTAACGTCTTAGCAACAAGCCGTTAGCTTCTAGACTAGCTAAATCCTTTCGAATCGTAACTTCTGAGGTTTCAAAAGCGTGAGCAAGTTCATCAACCTTTACTTCACCGAGTTCGGCGAGGCGATCTAAGATAAGGCGACGGCGCTGCTGAGTGTTTCGTTTGATCATAATGCCATTAGATAAGTTTCGAATCGAAACTTATTATAGTTAAGCGAAACTTAAGATCAAGCCGAGTTGTTAAAAAATTAGTCTTCGCTTTGTTTAGCGGGTGGAGCAAACAACAATCGCCAGCGCTGAGCAATGCTCAAGCCCGGTGCACAAGCCTGTTTAAACATACTTTGCCACTCGCTAAAAGTAACCACCAAGGGGTTAAAACTGTTCACAGGCTGAGTAATGCCGTAATCCACTGTTTCGACTTCCGGTTCGAAACTGCCAAACCAGCGATCCCAAATAATCAGTACGCCAGCGTAGTTTTTATCAATATATTGAGGATTGCGCCCATGGTGCACGCGATGGTGGGAAGGGGTGTTAAAAATCCATTCCAGTAGGCCCAGCTTTTTAATTGCTTGAGTATGCACAAAAAACTGCAAGCCCAAGTTAAGCAGTACAACAAACACGACCCAGTGCGGCGCAAATCCTATAATTACCAGCGGTAACCAAAATAGCCACATGCCCGCTAAGGGGTACATTAAGCTTTGTCGAAATGCGGTGCTAAAGTTCATGTTCTCTGAGCTATGGTGAACCACATGAGCAGCCCACATCCAGCACACTCTATGACTGGCGCGGTGAAACCAGTAATAGCAAAAGTCTTGGGCAATAAACAAAGCAATAAAACTGACTAAACCTATGTTTATCTCAAACAAGCGCCAGCCAAACAGGCTTAAGTAAATTTGGCTAACCAGCAAGCCCATTAAAATATCACTGAGCTGATGCATGCCTGCTAAGGCAAAATTGCATAGGAGTTCTTTGGCCTGATACTGGGCAGAACGAGGCAGTTTTTGGCGCACATTTCCCCAATACCATTCTAGC
This sequence comes from Agarivorans sp. Alg241-V36, assembly GCF_900537085.1. Classification (NCBI taxonomy): domain Bacteria; kingdom Pseudomonadati; phylum Pseudomonadota; class Gammaproteobacteria; order Alteromonadales; family Alteromonadaceae; genus Agarivorans; species Agarivorans sp. Alg241-V36. The sequence goes on from NZ_UNRE01000007.1 coordinate 194,964, forward strand.
CCCATGCATAACAAAAACAGCGGCGCTAAGGCCATCAGTAAATATTCGGGATGAGTAATGAGTATGGCAAAATCCATTTGCATTCCTTAGCTTAGCTACCAGCGAGCAAAGTGGTCTTCAGTTAAACCGAGTACCTGATCTAGCTGGTGCGTTTGACCAAGTTCATCAATTAAACTGCCGCTAAAATGTCCGATATATTGGCGAAAGTTGCTCTTAAGCAGCAGCAAATTGAGCCGTTCTTGGCGACTATTTAGTGGGGTAAACCGCAGATTGACCCGACCGTCATCTGAGTAGATATGCCAAACTTGAGGCTGGCCGCTACGTTGATTTGCCAAGCTGCGCTTAAAGATGAAATGCACTGGACCAAGCAATTGCTTGTGATCGTTAATCCATAGGGTATTTTCGTTACAACCGGTTTCGTTAACGCCAGCGGCTAGGTTTAAGCCAATGGTGGTCTGATTTAGGCGAGCTGACAGGCTAGCCCAACGCCAGCAGGTTTCTCGGCGCATATAACCGGCAGAGAAGTCGTAGCCGCCAAGGGCTGAGTTAAGGTTTTGCGCCTTACCGTTAACCTGTAAGTGCCCAGCCACCGGCAAGGCATTGTGTTTTTGGGTATAGGTCCAACCGGAATATCCTGTAGGGCTGCACATGGCCATGCACTGTTGCTGGTTGGCCGGTGCCAATTGTAAATCGGCTTCTAAAAAAGGCGTATTGGCAATGAGCTGCCATTGCCCTTCGGAAATATGCAATTGCAGCGAGTGCTTACCTTTTATAAAGGCTAAGCTGTTAACCGGGCTTGGCTGAGTGCCGTAGCCCACGCCACAGGGTTTTAGCCAAGTACACTCTTGCAAGCTTTGGCTAGCAATATGGTAGGCATAACAAAAACCGCTGCCAAGGTAGCGAATATCCGCCAGAGCAAAGCCCAAAATATAGTCATCGCTCCTTATGCTGACAAACTGAAACTGCTTATAGTGAAAATGCTTGGCCCAGGCCGAGGCAGGCTTGTCCATGGTATTGGTATAAACAAAATGCGCTAAGCCCAAGTGGCTAACCGGGCCACTAAAATGACCAAAGCTGAGTTCGCCGTTAGTGGCCACCAAACTGCTAGGCGCTGGTTTTAATGTTTGGGAGCTGCGCATCCCTCAATCCTTTTAGCTACATTTTATTAACATTCACTAGCTAAGCAGAGTTTGAGTAAATATTCTAAAAAGATGTTTTTGCTTTGTGAGCCATCCTGCAAGAAATCGGCTGCACAAAGCCAAGCCGCATAATAAATCGCTAAATAAGAGCACCTATCTAGAATTTATATTCAAGATAGACACAAAACAAAGACCAAAAACCCACAATAATGTGACAATGAAAACATTTTCAACCATTAATGTGACGCAGATCACCGAAATTTTGTGGATTAAATCACCTTTTGTGTTCACAATCTCGGCAACTTTCAAACCATCTGGTTAGACCAGATAAACACTCCTTTCTCCATCAGGTAAGTTCATGAATACAAACAAACCAAAACTGCACTTTTGGCAAATCTGGAACATGAGTTTCGGTTTCCTAGGGATTCAATTTGGCTTCGGTTTACAAAATGCCAACGTAAGCCGAATCTTTGAAACCCTAGGCGCTAGCATCGATCAAATCCCAATTTTGTGGCTAGCTGCGCCAGTAACTGGATTACTTATTCAGCCGATTATTGGCTACATGAGTGACAGAACATGGAATGGTTTAGGTCGTCGTCGCCCCTACTTTTTAGCGGGCGCGATCATGTCTTCTCTAGCATTAATCATTATGCCTAACTCGCCTTATCTTTGGATGGCAGCAGGCATGTTGTGGATACTAGATGCCTCGATTAACGTTTCAATGGAACCATTTCGCGCGCTAGTTGCTGATAATCTTCCGTCAGAACAGCGTACTCAAGGCTTTGCAGTGCAAACCTTCTTTATTGGTGTAGGTTCGGTAATTGCGTCTGCTATGCCGTATGTGCTGGCAAACTGGTTCGGCATTGCCAACACCGCACCTGAAGGTGTTATTCCGCCGTCGGTTAAAATCTCATTTTATGCTGGTGCCGTGGTATTTTTTGGCGCTGTTTTATGGACAGTACTAAAAACTAAAGAATACAGCCCAGAAGAAATGGAGCGCTTTGAGGGTGCAGAGCCAGAACAGGACCAAGAAACAAGCGAAGGTTTTGCAGAAGTGTGGGCCGATGTGAAGAAAATGCCTACAACCATGCGCCAATTAGCGGTTGTACAGTTCTTCTCTTGGTTTGCCTTATTTGCCATGTGGATTTATACCACCTCTGCGGTAACCAGCAGCGTGTACGGCGCAACCGATACGTCTTCAGCTTTATATAACGAAGGTGCCGATTGGGTAGGTTTATGTTTTGCTATGTATAACGGTGTTAGTGCTCTAGCCGCGTTTGCCTTGCCATGGTTAGCCGCACGTAGCAGCCGTAAAGTTGTACACGCACTGTGCTTAACCCTAGGTGGAGTGAGCCTTGCAGGTATGTACTTCATTAATGACCCAAAAATGTTAATGCTTAACATGGTAGGTATTGGTTTCGCTTGGGCGAGTATTTTATGTATGCCTTACGCCATTTTAGCTGGATCTTTGCCAAGCAAAAAAATGGGCTTCTTCATGGGTGTATTTAACTTCTTCATTGTTATTCCACAAATTTTAGCGGCCGGTATCCTAGGTTACTTCACCCGCGAATTCTTTGGTGGTGACTCAATGATGGCTTTAGTATTGGGCGGCGCTTCTATGGTAATTGCCGCACTGGTTACACTAACCGTAACCGACCGTGACGACCCACAGTTAGCCAACCAAGACGCTGAGTTAACGCAAACGCAAACCGCATAAATTAGTGGCAGATCTAAAAAAGGGTGAGCTAAGGCTCGCCTTTTTTATTGGGAAAACTCAGCCAAAATAGATCTAAAAGTAGCGCTGTTACGTTATATAAGGTGAACCCTTAATCAAGGAGCGAGCATCATGAACCACCATGTTTTCAAAGTAGGTATGCGCTGTATTTACGACAACGGCGAAGCCCTCGTTGACACCTTAGACGACAAAAACAATGTAGCGCTAGTTCGCGACCAACATACCGGTAATCTACATACCCGCGCCTACAATGACCTCTATCCCGATGATGACCAGTTTCACAGCGAAAGCGATACTTACTACTAAGCCAGTAAGTAAAAACAAAACAGCGCCCAACAAGGCGCTTTTTTTTGATAATAAGCGCAGACTAAACATAGTAAACAACGGTATATTGCTGGAATAACTAAATTTTTTTGAGTGTTCCGCAAAATGATGCAACCAAGTGCTTATCCCATCGTAGACAATCTACTATTTTCTGAGATTCGCCCCAGCACCATTCACGGCGATGGTTTATTTGCCACCAACAGCATTAATGCCAATAGCATATTGGGAATTCTCGACGGACAGTTAGTACCGTGGGATGAGCAATTTTCCACAGCATTTGAATGGAATGCGATAAGCGAAAGCCAATTGCTTATTCGCCCTTTGCGCACTAAATACAGCTACATAAACCATAGCCGTACACCTAATTTACAACTTGAATACCACCCTCTGCGAGTCACCGCCCTTAAGGATATTAAAGCTGGCGAGGAGCTCACCCTAGACTATCGTAAAGAACCTTTACCGAAAACTTACCAACAAGGCCACGGTAGCGGCTATTTGTAGTACCTTCATTTTACAAGGATAAGTAGTAGCGTATGCGCGACCACATCGACTTTTATTGTTATCAACCCCTGCTTATACATGATGAGCATTGGATCAACTTCCTATCTAAAATCAATCGAGTAGCTCGTAAAAACCAAGGGGCCAGTACCCTGCGTTCAAGCAACTGGTCAAGCATGAGTGAGCACCTTACTCAACAAGGCATTAGCAATAACGACCATTGGCTAAGTAGCTATACCAAAGAAACTCAAGGGCAATTTCTCGACTTGCTGGTTTGTAACCTCAGCCAACAACAAAACATTAATTTGCTACAAAAAGATCTAGTGACTTACCACCAAGATCAATCGGAAGTATTTCAATACTACAACCTAGATCCCGACCATAGCTCAATGAAGTTGATGTTAGTAAACCGCAGTGTATTTATGTTGGTATTTCACATTCGCTTACAACGAAAAGCTGATAAAACGCCACCAGCAGAGCTACTTAAATCAGTCCCCTTTGCCCTACGTGCAATGGTGGAAGACCAGCGGAATGGCAGTTGGAACCAGCATGCCAGAGAAACAGCCATACGAAATACTCAAATGGCCGTTGCAAAGCTAACAGGGCAGTCTTCCAAACTGGCGAGTGTAAGTATTAAACCGCATACCGGCCATGTATTGGTTGATTTTGGCAGTGAAGTAAACGAAAGCGAAAAAGCGGTGGTAAAGCAAATCCACGAGCAGGAAGAGATTAACTTCAACATCGCTTCTGAGATTGACCTAATTAACGACCACCCAGGCTCATTTGCCCATTTCGGTTGGAGTTATTCCACGGTTTACGGATTGCCAAAAGAAAAATCCACCATGTGTTTACCCTTTATGCTGTATCTGCAAGCTTGCTGGTTCTTGGCGGGCTTTTTTAAAGAGTATCTATTGGACTCGATGATTAAGCTGTCTGATGACCTAAGTAGCAACGAGTTAAAGAAACAGTCTCGCCAGTTTGATTCCTTAGTAATGGCACATGAGATTTCACTGATCAAACACTCTCAATACAAAGGTGCGCTAAAACCATGGCAGTTTGATGCCTTTGAATGGGTGGAAAGATACTGGCAATTAGGCGAAACCTTTGAGCAGCTAAAAAGCTCAATGGCCACCAATAAAGAATTTGTTGAGCGCAAAATATCTTACAATATTCAAAACATTGAACAGCGCCAATCCTTCATTCTATTTGTGATAACGCTGATTCAGATGCTCACTATTGTAAGCTTCTTTAAAGACTATTTTGACCTGTTGGATTCAACCAACTTGCCCAATAAGTTTTCCTTTGTAGAAAACGAAACCTTCGACGTGTTTAACCTATATCTACCGCTGTTTTTAGTCGGCATTAACCTCTGTTTTATTACCTATATTTATCGTCGTTTATTAGCAGAAAAATGGCGGGAGTTTCGCGAAGCATTCCAACCAAAACGCTTAATAGCTTGGTTCAAAACAAAGGGAAATAAAACCCGGCAACAGCAAGAAGCATCAAGGTTTAATCAGTTAGAAAACGACGCGTAAATACTAAAAAGCCAGGCTTATCCGAGTCTGGCCCGCCTTCAAGAAAAGCCTTTCAAGCATTACGACCAATTAATTAACCAGTAAAAATATTATAAAAACAAGAAAACCCTTTCAGTCACACCACTAATAATATTCATATAAATTAACCCAAATGAGTGACGAACACCTATTGATCCAAATATAAATAAAGAAATATCATCCCTTCGCATTTTAATGCAAAAGCCCTATTAATTTAGGAAACAAATATTTGGATTAGGAAAATCTAATGGACTTAAATAAGGAACAAGAATTTCTATTGAATGGAATTCAAGAGCTAACAGAAGATGAAATGATTTCAATTGCTGGTGGCTACGGAGAGCCTACAACGCCAGGGACAGGTACTGGTGTTGACGATACTGTATATGAAGACGTGTGGGTTTCAAATCCTTACGGTCCTGGTGGCTCTTGGGTGTCCCGCCCAGTTAACAATGGCGGTGGCGGCACTAGCTATGGTGGCTAAGCCTTAGCACTAGCTAAACTCGGCTAGCCTAACTAGCCGAGTTTACAAATTTTGTTTATTGAATATGGATTTTACTATGCCTCGCCTTTTATACATTTGGGAATACGGTTCTGACTTGGGCCACATTAACAGCTTTCTACCTATAGCAAAAAAACTCTGTGAGCTAAATTGGGAGCTCATATTTGCCATTCCTGAACACGTAGCAGGCATTGCAGCAGCTAAAATTGAAATACAGCGCTTAGGGGCTCAATGCATTTCCACGCCTGGCTCTTCGATAATAGGTTCAGACAGTTTAAAGAGCAGTTGTCATGTTGATATGTTACGCCAATTGACAGGCTTAAGAGATGAGCAGGAGTTTGGTTTCTACCTCGATTCATGGCTTAGTACCCTTAAAAGAGAAAAACCAGACTTAGTATTATGTGATTACTCAATTATTGGTTTGATTGCCGCAAATAGCTTAAGTATTCCTTCCGTTTTGCTAGATCAAGGTTGGTTTGTACCTGATTTGAATGCTACTCAAGCAAAACAGCCATTTCATAAACTTCTTTCAGGTGCTGCTTCTGTTGAAAATCATATAGACGACCCTGATATTGTTCAGAAAGAAAATGAACTACTAGATATAATGAATCGCCAATTAAGTGCCCGTAACCTTACTAACTTAAAGCATTTTATTGACATTTATCGTTGCGACGAACTTATTCTTAATAATTTCCCAGAGCTTTCATCTTTAGAACATCAAAAAGTAAATAATTTCATTGGAAGTTTTAAACAAGAAAGCCATAATTCCTCAGTTGAATGGCCCAATCCAGAACTATCTAAACCCAATATATTTGTTTACTTAAAAAGAAATACACCAGTACTAGAATACGTTCTATCTAGCTTAGCCAGCAATGAAAGTTACAACGTTATTGCCTATATTCCAGGGGTAAACCCAGCATTTATTAAACGTTATCAACGAGACCATATGGTGTTTAGCAATAAGGCTGTTAACCTACCTGAGCTGCTAGATACGACAAATTTAGTAATATCAAATGCGGGGGTAGGTTTAATTAATCAAAGTTTATTGGCAGGCATACCAATGATTATGCTACCACAGTGGACAGAACAACAATTTAATGCGAAACGTGTTCAGCAACTATATGCCGGTGAAGTGATAACTTACTACTATTCCGAAAAAGAAGTTGCCGCCACCATTGAACGAGTTCTTGGCAATCAAATCTATTTAGCTAAAGCACGAGAGTTTAAATTAAATCATAAACCCGCTGAAATTACCGAAGTTGTAAGCAAAATAACTTCTCTCGTACCAAGCACCCTAGAAAATAGTAGAGAGTCACTAAATGCCAGCAACCACTTCGTTAGCCTGAGTGAACTAGATTGGTTTTACTTAATTGACACGGATATTGCAGCCGATGAAACTTGGCAACAAATTCAACAATTTGTACCTCACGCTAAAGCTATCTTCTATAAAGACTTTTGGTCAGGTATAGACAACGCTGCTAAACAAGCATCAACAGAACGCTTCATCACCATTAAACAGGGATGTAAGCTCGACCCATATTTGTTTATTGCAGAAGCGGAGTATCCTACAGGCCAACAACATGCTCACTGGTATTGGAACAAGCTAGATAAGTTTACAGGTCTAGTATTTGGCTCGTCTGATGTTACCTGTTGGAATACGCGAGCAGCAAAGGCACAAACGTTTGCTAATCTCGGTTACTCGAACAACCCTGTAGAGATGCATACCTTTCTGCGTCGCCCTGAGTTTAGCCCCTTCGCTAAAGTGCTGAGCCAATCTAGCCAAGTTAGCAATGCAGAAGCTGCTTTTTATCAAGGCTATAGAACAACATTAAAAATGATAGATGCCTTTTCTGGAGATATCGCTCGAATCATTCAATACCCCTCGTCAATGTTAGTGAGAAGACTATTTATTCACATGTCAGCTGAATATAGCAGTCAAAACCCAGCCTATTACGCAATAGGAGCCAGGTTGGCTTTTGTTAATCAGTTCATACGGTTTAAGAAAGGTTTTGACTTGATCACTCCTGCAACAACCGAACAGTTTATTAGCGACGCTTTAGAGTATGCCAAGCTAAAACTCGACTCGCCGTTACAGTTAAATCAAGAACAATTGATTGAGCTTTCTACATATCTAGGTGACAAAATACGCGCCGCACATCAGCGTCCACCTCTTTTAGATATGGATCAAGACTCTGCAAGCAATTTTAAGAAAACTCTAATGGCTAATCGAGCAGATGATCATCACTTGTTTAGCCCGTCATCAATAACTGCGGCTTTATAATGGCGGACGAAAAGTCTAAAGAAAACGGGTTATTAGCCAGTTCAGAGTCACTTGGTGAGCCTTTAGAAATAACGCCTTTAGGCTCCAAAGCGGCCATTTGGCTAATGTGCGCGATTGCTGTCACAGTCATTATCCTAATGTTCAATGCTGATTTTAAGCGAAAAGTAACATTAGTTGGAATGGTCAACTCTGTGGCTGGACAGTTTAATGTCTATCCGCTTAAAAGTGGTTATGTCACCCAGTCTTGGGTGACAGAGCAAATGGAAGTAGCCAAAGGGCAACGCTTATTCGAAGTTACTGCTGAGGTGCACACCAAAAGTGGAGATTCAATTGCAGAATTGAAGAACAAGATACTAACCAGTATTGAAAGCCTAAAACTGGAAATAAGCCGCTCCACAGAAATATACAACAGCGAATTTAGAGAGCTAAACCAGCTTGCTGTTTTTCTCGAAAACCAACAGCAAGAGTTAGATAACCAGCTTCAGTTGCAGCAAGACGTAGCCAACATGTTACTGGGCTTAGTTAAAGGCCAACGAGAGCTAGTCGACAAAAAGTTCATAAGTGCCAGCCAAATGCAAACCAAGGAGCAAGAATATGCTCGCGCACTTACCGACTTATCCGAGCTCAAATATAGCAAAATAGCGATGCTAAAAGAGCGTCGTAGCGTGGCTGAAAACCTTTCATCCATTACCCTCAAACATGAAAATGACATAGCGCGTATTGAACGGGAGATATCAAGTTATCAACAAAAACTATTTGAGCTTGAAATTCAAAACGAAAAAATTGTTATTGCTCCTGAAAATGGCGTCATTACTGCACTGTCAATAAACGCAGGAGAAAGCGTGCAATCAGACACATTGGCAATGGTAATCATTCCCTTAAATGTGAAATGGCATGTTGAGGTCTACGCCACTAGTACCGACGTAGGTTTTATTAGAGCAGGAAACCCAGCCAAGCTTCGTTACGCCGCTTATCCATATCAACGTTTTGGTCTATATGGCGGTTCAGTCAAGCATGTTTCTAAAGCCGCTATAAAAGGCTCTTCAATCGACTCCAGACTCCCTGCATCAGAATACTTTTATAAAGTAACCGTTGAGCTAGATGAGCAATGTATTTTGGCTTACGGAAAGTGCGAACCCCTACAAGCGGGTATGGGTGTAACGGCCAGTATAGAAACCGAGCGTAGAACTCTAATTGAATGGGCGCTAGATCCACTTTACACCATCAAAGGGAAGCTTTAAGCCACAATGAATATATCTAGTTTATCCAATTCTAAGCTTCCAGTTGTACGCCAAACTACCATGTCGGAATGCGGCTTAGCGTGTCTTGCAATGATCGCAGGCTATCACGGTAAAGATATTGACCTTTATACTATTAGATCTCGATTTGCCACTTCGTTACGAGGAATGAACTTTGTTGATTTACGTAACGTGGCGGACAAACTTGGCTTTGCATCACGCGGTGTCAGAGTTGACTTACAAAGCCTTCACAAACTTCAAAAGCCCTGCATTCTTCACTGGAAAAACATGCATTTCGTGGTGCTTAAAAAGGTTCATCGCAAGTACATCATTATTCACGACCCCTCCTCTGGGGTAGTAAAAGTACCAATGAAGGAAGTAGAAGAAAGCTTTCAAGGTTATGCCATGGAGCTTTCTTCTACGGTAGAGTTTGAGAAGGGGAAAGAGCGCGACAAGCCTTCGATGTTCTTACTGTTTAAAGGCATGGTGGACGTAAAACAAGGGCTTGTTTATATCTTCCTCATCTCCTTAGCCTTAGAGCTTTTTGTTAACTTATTACCCTTGTATACCCAATGGGTTATCGATGATGTTGTCACAACTGCTGATTACGATTTACTCACTATCCTGTTTATTGGCTATATTTTTGTCATCTTATTTCAAGCAGCAATTGGAGTACTTCGCTCTTGGGTAATGCTTCGATTTGGCATAATAATCAATGCCAATATCCAAACTCGGGTATTTACTCACTTACTTAAGCTACCTTGCTCATTCTTCGAGCAAAGATACATCGGTGACGTGGTTTCTCGATATCACTCTCTAAACGCTGTTCAAGGGGCTTTAACCACCAGCTTTGTGTCTTCAGTACTCGATGGAATCATGTGTATTTTTGTTGGCACTATCATTTTCATCTATAGCAAAATGCTCGCGTCTATTGCGCTTGGGTTTGTCGTTCTATACGGCATTATTCGCTGGTTACGCTACTTACCTTTTAAAACTGCAGTGCGAGAACAACTCGTCGCAAGAGCTCTACTAGACAGCCACTTTCTAGAAACCATCCGCGGTGTTCGCGGAATCAAACTGTTTAATAAACAAGGCGTGCGCCGTGACCAATGGTATAGAAACCTATACGACACCTATAACAAAGACGTAGATATAGCAATTTTGAACCTAAAATATGGGCAGATAGGTGCCATCATTTCAGGTTTTGAGAGAGGTTTAGTTATTTATTTAGGCGCTCAACTGGTGATTGAAGGCTCAATGACTGTGGGCTTTTTATTAGCATTTTTGGCCTATAAAGATCAGTTTGTTGGCCGGATGAACGGACTGATCGAGAAAGCTGTAGCACTTGGTATGGTGCAGCTTGAGGTGGAACGCCTTTGGGACATCATGGGAACAGCTCCTGAAGAAGAGCCCCAGCTACCCTACATAGGTGAAAACGACATTACTCCCAACATTGAACTTAAAGACGTTAGCTTTCGCTATTCCGATTACGAACCTTACATAATCAACAGCTTTAACCAAAGAATATTAGCTGGGGAACATGTTGTTATTGTTGGTCCTTCTGGGTCAGGGAAAAGTACTATCGCCAAATTGATTTCAGGCGTACAGCAACCTGGAGAGGGGGAAATTCTGATTGGTGGAGTGCCTTTAACAAACTTAGGTTCAGAGGCTAGGAAACTGATTAGCTGTGTAATGCAAGATGATGAGCTGTATTCAGGAACCTTGCTAGAAAACATCTCCTTTTTTGATTCCGAACCAGATATGGATCGCATTGAAGAATGCACCAAGCTAGCGGAAATGCATCAAGAAATAATTGCCATGAAGATGGGCTACAACTCCATTATTGGTGATATGGGTTCAGCACTTTCTGGGGGACAAAAGCAACGTATTTTGTTAGCCAGAGCCATGTACGCTCAACCTAAAATATTAGTCTTGGATGAATCTACAAGCGCCCTAGATGTCGAGCTAGAAAAACGTATCAATGAAAACATCAAACGTTTAGATATCACCAGAATCACTATCGCACACCGGCCCCAAACCATTGCTGCCGCAGACAGAAAAATAGAAATCTCAGCCAATTAATAGGAAGGAACCTTATGTCAGTATGCGCTGTTTTATTGAGCTACAAACGTCCACAAAACATGGACAAGATCATTCGCAGAATTTTAGATTCAAAATACATAGACAAAATTGTACTAAGTAACAATAACCCTGAGGTATGCATCGAAGAATGGTTAAACTTGGATGACTATGAAGTAGAAATCATCAATCAACCTATTCCTACGTTGTACACCATGCGTTGGCAAGTTGCCTCTGAGCAACAACATGATTTCTTTTTCTGCCCAGATGATGATTTATATTTAACCGGTTCGCAAATCGACCAGTTAATTGAGGAGCTATTCGCCAACCCTTCTGTTCCTCATGGAGTGGTGGGCCAACTTAAGTGCTATCGAAATGGCCAACCATTTCTAGACTCAGATGTTGGACGAGTAAATTGTGAAATCGACATTCTAAATAGAACGTACTTTTTCACTAAACAACAAGTTTTACGCACTCTAGAGTTAGCCAAAGAACTAGGCTACGAAGATATAAACTCCACCAGATTTATGGATGATGTGCTACTGAGCTTTTCAGGAGATAGCCGTCCAATCATCCACCACGTAGGAGACCTCGATAGCTGTGAAACTTCCGTGCAAAAAGGTGTGGCTACTTGGCGGGAAGATAACTTCATAGATACCCGTGTTGAAGGCTACATGAAACTTCAGGCAATCACTGGCAGAAACTAAACATTAAGGAAATCAAAGTGGCTTCTAATTGTATTTGCCCGCTCCCGTGGAATCATGCTTACGTAGAAATGAACGGTGATGTAAAACTCTGCTGTGTAGCGCAACCGGCCCTGAAGGAGCGTAACCTAATAGATACCCCAGTGAGCGAATTTGTTGATTCTCGCTATATGGCACACATTAGAAAACAAATGCTAATGGGAATGTGGCCCGTAGAGTGTGGTGGCTGCAAAAAAGCTGAGCTCTTGGGCTTAGAGTCTCACCGGACAGGTATCATCAATAGAGATCCTCAAAGCTATCAGCAACTTACCAAAGATCCTAGTGAAGACAAGGTTAAACTGAGCAGCCTAGATTTACGAATTTCTAACGAATGCAATTTTAAATGCCGCTCTTGCTCAGTAAGCTTCTCTAACGCTTGGCGAGATGACTTTCAAGCTATCTACCCTAATAACATTAGCGTTGAAGATTTAACGAAAAATCGCGCTATTCAAGGTATTGAAGGTAACACTTCATTTTGGGATCAACTTGATGAACGTCAACTTGGCGACATAAAGGAGTGGCATTTTGCTGGGGGAGAAGCTCTCTTATCTGATAAGCACTATCAATTACTAGAAAAGCTAATATCGATAAAAGCCTTTGATAGCAAAATAACTTACACCACAAACTTCAGTATTATTCAATATAAGCACTGGAACATTCTTGAAATGCTCAAGCCATTCCATAATGTAGTTTTTCATCTCAGCTTAGACGGTGCTGGGGAAAAAGGAGAGTACATAAGAAAAGGGCTAAATTGGAAGCGCTGGTTAAAGAACTTACGCTTATTACGAAAAAGCCTCCCTAAGGCTAAGCTAGATATTCATTTTGTTGTATCAATACTCAACATTTTGGATCTTCAATGGCATATCCAACAGATAGAAGATGTGAATGAGTTTCGAGATCCCGCAACCAAGCAACTCAATGTTGGATTTACATGCTTAGATAGGCCTTCACACCTGAGCATTCAAGTTCTTTCTCCTGAGTTAAAGAAAAAAGCGAAACAGCGTTTAGTGGCTATCTCAGAGCATCAAGCCACAGCTAAAAACATCCGTGAGGCAATGGTCGGAATTATAAACTTCTTAGACCAAAAAGACCTTCATCAGCAGCAGTTTAGAGAATTTTTACGCACCACTACTATTCTAGACCAACGCCGTAAAGAAGATTACAGACGCCTATTCCCCGAACTGGCTGAAATGGAATTAACCAAGGTTTAATCACATGATGCAAAGTGCAAAAATAATATGGGAATACGGAACGGGGATAGGCCAAATCAACACCCTGATACCAGTCGCCCAAAACCTCAAAAATAGAGGATGGAAAGTTGAGTTCATCGTTCCGTCAATTAAGGCATATATCAAAGATATTGAAAAGCTACTCGACACAAACCGTCTCAATTACAGCAGGTGTCCAGGCTCTCCTACTTTAGTAAAGAACATACAGGGAAATAGCCATGCTTCATCACTATTAGGTTTAAGCGGCTTACAAGACTGTAGCGCTTTTACTTTTACCCTTCGGTCATGGCTAAGTGTATTGGATGAAGATAAACCCAGCTTAGTAATTACCTCCTCCTCTATTGGCGGATTAATGGCAGCAAAACTACTCGCCATTCCAACTGTAAATATAGAGCATGGGTTCTTTAGTCCTGAGAGCTCAGGCAACTTACCGCATTTTTTGGAACAACTTCCCAATCATAAACGCACGTCGGTTAATCATGAAACAGAAGTCAAAGCTGAGAAAAAGCTACTCAATATAATAAACAATGCTCTGCTCAAACTAGCAGCCAAGCCAGTCGATTGCCTGCAACAAGTATTCGAAGCCAACAAAACCTTATGGCTAAACTACCGACAACTAAACCCTATTAAACATCTTCACCAATCGGACTTTTTGGGTAAACCATTAACAAGCAATGGTGGAATAAAGGCCCAGTGGCCCAACTCAAACAACCGCCAAATAAAGGTGTTTGTTTACTTATACGCAAACACACCTAGAGCAAACCAAATTCTTGAGGCATTAGTGGCTGACCCTTCGTTAAATGCTTTGGTGCATATGCTTGGCCTTAGCCGCAACTACGCACAGCATTTTACTCGAGAACACATATCTATCAGCCACGTTCCTTTCGATATTGAAGATGTGCTAAACCAGGCTGATATAGTTATTTGCCATGGCGGGAGCAATTTGGTGGCAGAATCAATGTTAAAAGGTAAGCCCTTGCTGCTAGAACCAACAAATTTTCTGCAACTTCTGAATACACATCGGGCAGTAGAGCAAGGCGCAGCTCTGCAACTGCCAGAAACTCTCAATATGAACCTTATTCAAAGTTATGTAAAAAAAGTAGCTAAGAGTGAATTCCACCAAGTTCAAGCGAGACAATTTAGCTGTAAACACCAAGCCTTAGATATAGATGAAATCGTAGACCAAATTGAAACGATACCAATGAGTAGTCAACCCCCTCATTGGATTGAAAAACTTGAGTTACAGCGGCCAGCTAAACTGGCCCATTTTGCTGATTATGATGTGGTATTTCTCTCTTATGATGAGCCTAATGCCGATACTAATTGGGAACAGCTTAAAAAAATCGTTCCAAAGGCAAAACGAGTACACGGTGTAAAAGGGTTTGATGCTGCGCACAAAGCAGCCGGACAAGCCGCAGAAACGGAGCGTTTTATTCTTGTTGATGCTGACAACCAAATTGATCCCGACTTTCTAAAAATTAGCATTCATGTTCCTGCTCATTTAGAACACTCAGTATGGCAATGGTGTAGCATTAATCATGTCACTGGTCTTGTTTATGCCTTTGGTGGTGTGAAAATTTGGACCAAAGAAGTTATCGAAGAAATGCGAACCCACGAAAATTGTGAAGATAATAGTAATCCTTTAGCAATTGATTTCTGGAATCAACCTTCCTACCAAGTTTTCCATAGTGTTCACTCGATCAATTATACCAACGGTTCACCGTTTCAAGCTTTTCGTTCTGGATTTAGAGAAACAGTTAAGTTAGGTAGGTTAAATGGAAACATAAAAACTCTAGAGCAATTACAAAGACAGGCCAATAACCCAGAAATACGCCGTATGGCAGTATGGATGTCAGCGGGTGCCGATATCGAAAATGGCTACTGGTCATTACTTGGAGCGAGGGCAGGCTTTCTATCCTATTTTAGCGATGAATTTTCTTTCAAAATCATCAACGAATACCAACTTGTTGCTGACGTATGGCAAAGCATTATTAGCGATATGTTGACTGACGAGGAGCTAAAGAAAACAAACAATGGCAAAAACCAATGTGTAATAGATAAGCCAGCACTGCGAGTGAAAGTTCAGGAAATGGGCGACAAGATACGCTCTATGATATCTCAGCCTCCTGTAATAGATATGTCAGCAACAGACTCCATTAAATTCAAGCAAGCAATGAAAAATAACATCAAACCAACAGAGCTATTCACACCTGTATTTTCTTCTAGAGAACTTTAATTGGACACCAATAAATCCAAAAACATACTTTAAGCCGAGCTTAGCTCGGCTTTTTTCTTTGATAAAGGCTTATTCTTCATCCCACTCAAAGTCGGGTGCTTCGTCTGGGTTGGCGCGATATTTAAGCTGCATGCCATGCAAGAAGTTACGCATGATTTGATCTTTACATACACGGTAATGCTTATGATCTGGCTTGCGGAAAAAAGCACTTAGCTCATGCTTGCTCAATTGAAAACCGGTTAGGCCCAATACCTCTAACATGTCTTCTGCTTTGAGGTTTAACGCAATTTTTAGCTTCATCAAAATAAGGTTATTGTTTAGGCGCTTTTCTGGCTCAGGCTGCGGGCCTTCACGTTTGCCGCGTTTTTCGTTGATTAAGCCGTTAAGAAAAATCGCTAGGGTTCTATCGTTAAGATTGCGATAAGCAGCGTCATCATCTTTCTTCAACCAATCGCTCACTTCGGCACGGCTCACTGTTAGTTCAGCTTGCGCAAAAATGGCAATCATCTTGTTGTCGTTAAAGTTAAAGCAATAGCGAAGACGACGAAGAATATCGTTATTAGTCATGGATTAGTCCCAAGTAAAATAAAACCCACAGCCAAGAGGCTGAAAAACCAGCAGGATTCTACGCTATCCAGCACCAAGTAGATAGCGCCCTAGCCGCTTATTTATTGAGCGTAGTCAAAGGAGAAAGCTTAAGCGAACTATTCAACAAAGCTGGCTTTGTTCGCCATTTTTCTAGGTAGGGTCAAGTGATGGCGCTCTAACTGGCTGCGGCTAAATAAGTAGCGGCCTTTTTCGGCGGTTATGGGGCCGAGGGTGTGCGGTTCTACATCGGTGGTTAGTATGCTGTGGGCGAGTTCACCGGCAATGCGCCCTTGCTCGAAGCCAAATAATACTAAGCCGCCGATGGTTTTATTTTTGCCCACCGCAAAGTCCCAAAACCCAAAGGGGGGAACAGGCGTATGCTGCGACGACCATTCGATCACCTCGCTAGCCTCAACATACTTATTTTTACTGTCTCTTAGTGTGTGGTAAAGGCCAAACGCAATGGCATCATACCCTTGTTCTTTCGCACTACTTACCGCTTGCTGCCAATCATCCCAACGACTAATTAGCCGCAAATCGAGCTTAACGCCAGACACCGATAGCTGAGATTCGCCCCCAAATTCTTCCTGTAGAACCGTTTTAGCCGTGGTGCCGTCGTCAAACAAAATCAACATACGGTTAAGCCCCTCAGGAAACATTGGCTTAATGCTTGAGATTGAACGCTTGATTAAGGGCCGCTCTAATACGCCAGTAATATTGTGACGCTGATGAACGTGGTAACGACGAGGATTATTGTTAATGCCTAAATACACCACCGGCAGCGGTGTTTTGGCAAACCGCGAGCCAAGATACTTAAGTGCATTATCGTCACCCAGTATCACCAGGTCGGGTTTCACATCTAGGTAGCGCTGCCAAGCTAGTTCACCGCGACTGCGATGGCGGGAAACGGGTATCCGTTTTGTGTCCATTTCAAAGTAAGTGAGTTGATAGTTCTCGCCAAGTACCGACTCTAGGCCTTCGATATAGCTTTTATCCCATGAGTATTCTTGGTGATAGCTTTCTATCACCAAAATCTTTTGCTTGGATAGTCCCTCAAGGGGCATAAACAGCAATAAAAACCCACAGAGTAATCGAGCTAAAACATTCACTAACCATCTCATTTTTAAGCGCTTAGGCTAAGTATAGTCAATGCCACATTAAGGCACTGACTATTCACTAAATCTTGCTTAGCTTAGCCGCGAAGGTGAGGTTTATCTAAGTGTAAAATCGGCCCTACAGGTACTACACCAGTGGGATTGACGGTGCTGTGGCTCTCATAATAGTGACGCTTAATATGATCGAAATGAATAGTTTCTGCCACGCCATCGATTTGATAAAGCTCACGCATGTAGGCATCTAGGTTGGGGTAGTCGACAATCCGTTTCAAATTACATTTAAAGTGGCCAACATACACCGCATCAAAGCGGATCAAGGTGGTAAACAAGCGCCAGTCTGCTTCGGTCAGTGTGTCGCCCAATAGGTAGCGTTTTTCGCTTAGGAGCAGTTCTAGGTAGTCCAAGTTTACAAACAATGGATGCAGGGCTTCTTCGTAGGCTTCTTGATTAGTAGCAAAACCCGCCTTATACACACCATTGTTTACGTTGTTGTAAACGCGCTGATTAATCACATCAATGTCTTCGCGCAATGCTTCCGGGTAGTAATCACCAGGCTTAGCGCCAAGTTGGTCAAAAGCAGAATTAAACATACGAATAATGTCGGCCGACTCATTCGAAACAATAGTCTGTTGTTGCTTGTCCCACAAAATCGGCACAGTCACTCGACCAGAGTAGTTAGGATCGGCAGCGGTGTAGACTTGATGCAAATACTCAGCGCTATTGATGGGATCGCTCACCACGCCTTCGCCGGGAGCGAAGGTCCAGCCATGTTCGCCCATAAACCAATGCACCACCGAATAATCAATCATCTCTTCCAAGCCTTTTAGCTTGCGAAATATCATTGTGCGGTTCGCCCAAGGGCAGGCGTGAGAGACATAAAGATGATAACGCCCTGCTTCGGCTTTAAACCCAGCTTTACCGCTGGGCCCAGCGCTACCGTCTGCTGTTACCCAGTTGCGAAACTGCGATTCGCTGCGCACAAAGCGACCTTTACTTTGTTTGGTGTCGTACCACTTGTCTTGCCACTTCCCATCGACTAACAGTCCCATGGTATTACTCCTAAAATTTGTTATTTTGAAAATCTTCAAATGCTTGTAGTACTTGCTCGCGAGTGTTCATCACAAATGGGCCGCCCCAAGCAATAGGTTCCTTAAGCGGCTCTCCGGTCACCACTAGCACTCGGCTAGCGTGCTGACTTTGCAACACCAGTTGTTTACCTTCGCTAAGTACACCCAAGTGATAGGCAGCAATGGCCTGCGGGTTACCAGCAACCGTCACTTCGCCTTCAATCACGTAAACAAAGCCGTGATGGTGAGCGGGTAAGTCGAGGCTTAGCTTTGCCCCTGCCACCAAACTAATATCAAAAAAACTGGCGGCAGTGTGGCTAGTTTGCACTGCGCCAACGGTCCCGTTAGGCAGCTCTCCGGCAACCACTCTTATTACGTTGCCTTGCTCATCTTGGCTCAGTGGTATTTGCTCGGCGCTCAGCTCTTGATAATCTGACGCTGACATTTTGTGCTCTGCAGCTAAGTTAACCCATAGTTGAAAACCCTTAAGCAGGCCGTCTTGTTGCTCGGGCATTTCTGAGTGAATCACTCCACGTCCAGCATTCATCCATTGCACGCCACCGGCTTCAATCACACTTTCGTGGCCAGCATTATCTTTATGGCGCATTCGGCCATTAAGAATATAGGTGACCGTTTGAAAACCGCGATGCGGATGCTCTGGAAAACCCGCTAAGTAATCATCGGGTTTGTCTGACTCAAAGCAATCTAACATCAAAAAAGGGTCTAAGTGGCGCAGCTGGTTATTGCCCAGCATGCGGGTAAGTTTTACGCCAGCGCCGTCACTGGTGGCCTGACCGGCCACCACTTGTTGTAGTTGTTTTAAGCTAGTCATCTCTAGTCCTATGCGCTGCGTTTATCCAGCGAGTATGCACCGCCACCATGAGCGACTAATAATAAGAATCCACCGGCAATGGCTATGTTTTTCATCAACATAATCATTTGCATTTGATCGCCTGGGTTAAAGTGGAATAACAGACCCGACAGCAGACTAAAACCGGCTAATAGAAATGCCACAGGGCGAGTCTTCCAGCCCACTAAAATCGCCAAACCACCGAGCAGTTCTAAGGCAATCACCAAGGGTAATAGCGCACCCGGAACGCCCATGGCTTCCATATAACCCTGAGTTCCGGCGTAGCCAGCAATTTTTCCGTAACCAGAGAGGATAAAAATCAGCGCTAAAAATACTCGTGCAGTTGGTTGGCTTAGTTGTTGTAGTAAATTCATCATTGTGTTCTCCATTTCATTTTGGCTTAAGGCCATTTGCTTAAGAACAGATTAATGTTGTTATGAAGAACGATAAACCGTGCACTTGGCAAATCATTGTTCCTATAATGGCAACAATAGTCGCTAGCGAACATGGAATACGGTGATGGGACAGCTGGAAGAGATGCAAATTTTTGTGCGGGTGGTTGAGGCAGGCAGTATTAGCCGAGCCGCTGAGCAACTCGGGGTGGCTAAATCGGTGGTGAGTCGGCGTTTAAGTGCCTTGGAAAAGCGCCTAGGCAGCAACCTAATGCAGCGCACCACGCGTCGCCTTAGCTTAAGTGATGCAGGTCAGCAGTTTTATCAACGCAGCCTCGGCATAATCGACGAAGTTGATCAGCTTAACCAAGACGCCAGTTGCCAAGAACAAACCTTAACTGGCAGCTTACATATTGCGGTGCCCTTATCCTTTGGCCAGGCACACTTAAGCAGCGCTTTTGCTGCCTTTATGCAACTGCACCCACAACTTAAACTTAAAGTAAGCCTAGCCGACAGCCAACATGATTTAGTGGCAGAAGGCATAGACTTAGCGCTGCGCATTGCCGAGCTAAAAGACTCTAGCCTTAAAGCCAAAAAAATTACCCCGATCAACTTTGCTTTAGTGGCATCACCGGGCTATCTCGACAAACACGGTCGCCCCACCAAGCCTGAGCAACTAAGCCAACATCAAGTACTACATTACAGCTTACGTGGTAGTGCTAGTTGGCAACTAAGTGACAATAAAGGGCGCGTTCATCAAGTAGCCTACCAACCACATATTAGCGCCAACAACGGTGATTTTTTGCAAGACTTAGCGATTGCCGGACATGGCATTGCCCATACGCCTAGTTTTATAGCCTGGCAGGCCATTGCCAAAGGAGAGCTAGAAATAGTGCTACCAGAGTATAGTTTGCCAGCATTGCACGCTTGGGCGGTTTATCCCAATACCCGCTACTTGCCACACCGCAGCCGAGTAATGATAGATTTTTTAGCCCAGCGTTTCGGTTTAAACCCTTATTGGGATCAAGCCTTAAGCCAGCACTTAAATACTAAGCCAACAAATTAATTAGTATTTAATTGTAAGCAGCCAACAGTAATCACTTATTGGTCAAAAAGCGCTGTATTCTCTGGGCTTTTTATGATTACCTTGCTGCTAAATAAAAGGTCCCTAACAAATTGTATAGGTGACCCATAAGCTTTGCAGCGTAACGATATATTCGCGTTTTAGATTCGTTTTTAACTGGTAAGGAAAGTGTTATGCCTATGGTTTTTGATTATCTACTCACCGTACAAGTTGCGCTGTTAATTTTTGCAGTATTTGTACTTAAATCTTCGATTAAATTTGTGCCACAAAACTCAGCTTGGGTAGTTGAGCGATTTGGTAAATACCAATCAACCAAAGAAGCGGGTATTAATTTTTTAATCCCCATTGTTGACCAAGTATCGGCTCGCCGTTCACTAAAAGAACAGGCCTTTGATGTACCAAGCCAAGCGGCAATTACTAAAGACAACATCTCCTTATCAGTAGATGGCGTATTGTACTTCCGTGTATTAGACCCATACAAAGCCACCTACGGCGTAGAAGACTACGTATTTGCGGTAACTCAGTTGGCGCAAACCACCATGCGTTCTGAAATTGGTAAAATTGAATTGGATAAAACCTTTGAAGAACGTGATGCGCTTAATGCCAAAATTGTTACTCAAATTAACGAAGCATCGGCCTCTTGGGGCGTAGCTGTATTGCGTTATGAGATTAAAGATATTACTCCTCCAGCATCGATTATGGATTCCATGGAATCGCAAATGCGTGCCGAGCGTGAACGTCGCGCTAAAATCCTAGAGTCTGAGGGTGAAAAAGCTGCGGCCATCAACATTGCTGAAGGTGAAAAACAAGCCCGCGTATTACAAGCTGAAGCCGAAAAACGCGAGCAAGTACTTAGCGCAGAAGGTGAAGCAGAAGCGATTATTGCAGTTGCCGATGCACAAGCAAAAGCCTTAACCACAGTGGGTCAATCGGCTGCTACGCCAGAAGGTCAAAAAGCGGTTCAGCTGGATCTTGCGACTAAAGCAATTGAAGCTAAACACGCCATTGCTAAAGAGTCGAGTGTGGTATTGCTGCCCGACAGCAGCACCGAAGCGGGCTCATTAGTGGCTCAAGCTACCACCATTCTTAATGCGTTAAATAAGGGCTAATACCATGGCGGAACTGTTTGCCAACCACATTCCACAGTTAATGATTGCCCTAGGCATCATCTTGCTTACCTTTGAAGTGGTGATCATCGGTTTTGCCACTTTCATCTTGTTTTTTATTGGCTTGTCCTTAGTCATTACTGGCTCATTGGTGTGGCTAAATGTGCTACCCGAAACCTGGAATAGCATTTTGTTAGCTAACGCCATCGTCAGTAGTTTACTCGCCGGCGTATTGTGGAAACCGATGCGCAAGCTGCAAAACAGCTCAGACAATAAACAAGTAAGCAGTGACTTTGATGGCCATCGCTTTTTCTGTGAACAAGACATCGATAAGCGTGGTTTAAGCAGCTATAAGTATTCTGGCATTAGCTGGACACTAAAAAGCGAGCAAACCATTACTGCTGGTAGCGAAGTAACGGTGATACGCGCCGAAGTAGGCACCTTTTGGGTGGAAGCCGTAGAACCAAGCAATAGCTAAAATAGTTGTTTCACAAGCCAGCGCTCTGCTGGCTTGTTGATTTTTCTAATGCCAATCACACTGAGTCAGTGATCAGAAATAACGCAGGAAAAATACTCGAGAATAAGGCAGGATTTTCAATAAGTAGTTATTCTACAATCAAAAATCACAACGCAGTTATCGAGTATTTTAACCAGATAGAATAAGCACTTACTTAGTTCGATTGGTATAACAATGCAAAGCCCTACAGATTGTGCTTAACTAGCTGTAGTTTATTTCTTCGCTTAGGTTTCTCATCATGCGGCAAGCACTTATTAACACCTTTATTCTATCTGCCAGTTTATGGCTGATAGCCTGTAGCAGCATGGTCCCCAACGACCCACCTAAAGTAAACTTAGTATCGGTAGTGCCTACAGCGGGTGACAGCATGACACCGAGCTTTGATATTAACCTGCGAGTAGTTAACCCCAATAAACAAGCGCTCAGCTTAGCTGGAGCGGTTTATACCTTGTCACTGAACGGCCATGAAATAGTTACTGGTGCCACCAGCGACTTACCCGAAGTGCCCGGCTATGGCGAAGCCAATTTCACGCTGCCCGCCCAAGCCAACTTAATTGCCACCTTCCGCCTATTAAGCTCTTTTGTGGCCTTAAAAAGCCCGGAACTAGATTATAAAGTAGATGTAAAACTGGACATCGGAAGCTTGTGGCCAGCGGTAAACCTGACTGAGAAAGGCACGTTTAAGCTAGAAGATCTTGGCCAACAGATAAGCTCAAGCGTTCAGTCTCTCTAAAACAGGCGCTGATAGCGATATTAAAAGCTTTAGCTCCAACGCTCTGTCACTTTAATTAAGTGATAACCAAACTGAGTTTTTACTGGCCCTAATACCTCATTAAGCGGGCCAGAAAACACGGCTTTATCAAAGCTTTTTACCATATCGCCTTTAGCAAACTCACCTAAATCACCTCCTTGCTTGGCAGAAGGGCAAGACGAATAACGAGATGCCATCGCCTCAAAACTTGAACCTTTGTTAAGCTTCTCTAGTATTTCTAAAGCTTTCTTTTCTGAACTCACGATAATGTGTTGTGCTCGCGCTTGTGCTTTTGCCATTGCTGCCTCTCGAGTTTTTGCCTGTTATACACCTAGCATCAAACCAACCAAAGCCTTTGCTTAAAATAAGCAAAAAAACATAAGACAAAAGTAAAGATGCCCAAATAGCTCACATTTATTTGTCACCAAGCGAGCTACTATTTGAACAAGAAACAAAAGTATTTACTCACCTTTCATAGGCATAAATGAAACAAAACTCGCTCCCTTGGGCATGGCTGCGCAATTTTCTGTTAGTCCTTACCGTGCTAGTGCTGGTAGCTGCCCAATGGATACCAGCCAAGCGCCTACAGATCTTTCCAAACGAAAATATGCTGGTGGATTTGTACTCAGACAAAGGTCAAGGTGGCAACTCCAGTGCATACTGGCTCACCAGCAACCAAAAATTTGTATGTCATATAGAAAGCAGCCATTTGCCGGCCAAGTATTGTGGAATCAGCATCAAATTCCATAAACCAAGCGAAGCTAGCACATCAGACAAATACTCTTCCCTAGAAAACCTCGACTTAAGTGGCTATAAACAGTTGGTTGTGGACGCAGAGTTCGAAGGGCCTTCTAGCGAACTACGCTTTTTTATGCGCAGCACAGAAGCGATCAGTGGCCACGATTTATCTGATGCAAAATTTATGTTCACCTATTTTGAGCAGCAAGAACTGGCAGAGCAACAAGCCAGAGCTCAGTTTAACCAGTTCTCAATTCCCGCTTGGTGGCTAAACAGTTATTACCAATCACGAGATGACTTCACCTTAGATTTTTCGAAGATTAAAGAAATCGCCTTTGATATCCCTTCAACCTCGCCCGATGGCGAATACACCATAACCCTCAATAAAGTTGAGGCAGAAGGAAAATGGGTCAGCAATGAAACCCTTTACGCCACTATCATCGCTGTCTGGCTAAGCTATTTTGCAGCCGAGTTGCTGCGTTATGTTTTGCACCAAAAGAGAAGCTTAACCCAGTCTATTCATACTCTTGAGCAAGACGTTGACGAACTCAAACACAGCGCCAGTAACGACCAACTTACGGGAGTGCTTAATCGCCGAGGTTTATTAGAAGCACTGGAAAAGAAACCGATCGCCAGTAATAACTACTACTTATTTGTTTTTGATATCGACCACTTCAAACACATTAACGACAGTTATGGCCACAATAACGGTGATGCAGTGCTGCGTTTTTTCTCTCGCCAATTAAGCTCGGTAATTCGCAGCCAAGATTTATTTGCCCGCTGGGGTGGTGAAGAGTTTATTTTACTCTCTGAGCAGCAGCATGAAGTAGATGCTTATAATTTTGCCGAGCGTTTGCGTAAACTGATTCACCAACAAGACTTCTTGCTGTCATTTGAGGGCAATCAACAACACATTAAGTTGAGTATGAGCATCGGCTTAACCCTAGTTGATAAAGATGAAGCTTTTAACACCGCCTTTAACCGAGCCGACAGTGCACTTTATCAAGCCAAAGGCAGCGGCCGAAACCGCACCCAGTTAGCCAGCTAAATTTGCCAATTTATAGCTGTTTTCCCCTGCTGTTCGAGTAGTTGGTTGGCCTGCGAAAAATGCCCACAGCCGAAAAAACCTCGATGAGCTGACAGCGGTGAGGGATGAACACTCTGCAAAACAAGGTGTTTGCTTTTATCTATAACTTGTCCTTTCTTTTGAGCATGCGCACCCCACAACAAAAATACCACGCCACTGCAGTGCTGGCTGATGTAAGCAATCACTGCATCGCTAAAGGTTTCCCAACCATATTTGGCATGAGAATGCGCCTTCGCTTGCTCAACGGTTAGCACGGTGTTCAGCAGCAATACGCCCTGCTTAGCCCAAGCACTTAAATTACCATGCTCTGGAATCTTAAAACCTTCGATGTCGGTAGCTATCTCTTTATAGATATTGCGCAGTGAAGGGGGAATTTTTACGCCCTCAGGCACACTAAAACTTAAACCATGGGCTTGACCAGCACCGTGGTAGGGATCTTGTCCAAGAATCACCACTTTAACTTGCTCCAATGGGCAGCTGTCAAAGGCAGCAAATACCTCAGACTCAGGCGGGTAAATCACCTTGGATGCGGCGCGCTGAGCGGCTACCTTGTCGATTAAACGCGGGTAGTAATCAAGCTGCTGCTGTTCAGCAAACAGGCTTTGCCAATTCATCACAATATCAAACCTAATAACGGGCACAGTAGCCCGCTATTATAGCCACAACGTGACGATTTGGAGTTGGCTAATATTGTTCGGGCACAAAGCTTTGTTCGTTAATCGGTACCCGCACATAATCTTTCTTGTCAATATCTGGCAAAATGATTTCTTCATGCTCAATATCTTGATAATCAATCTGCGATAAGAAGTGGCTAATGCAATTAAGTCGCGCCGCCTTTTTGTTATCGGAATTCACCACCCACCAAGGCGAATGCTTAGTATCGGTATAAGCAAACATTTCATCTTTAGCTTGTGAATAAGCCACCCAACGAGAGCGTGATTCTAAGTCCATTGGGCTAAACTTCCAGCGCTTAAGCGGGTTATTGATGCGTTCTAAAAAGCGTTTTTCTTGCTCTTCATCAGACACAGAAAACCAATATTTAATCAAAATAGTGCCAGAGCGGATCAGCATTTTTTCAAACTCAGGGCAGGCGCGTAGAAAATCTTGATGCTGTTCATCACTACAAAAACCCATCACTTTTTCTACTCCCGCTCGGTTGTACCAAGAGCGGTCAAATAAGACAATCTCTCCGGCCGCAGGCAAATGTGCCACATAGCGCTGAAAGTACCACTGAGTTTTTTCACGCTCGTTAGGGGCGGGTAGAGCCGCAATTCGACATACCCGTGGGTTAAGCTTTTCGGCAATACGTTTAATGACCCCACCTTTACCGGCAGCATCGCGCCCTTCAAATATCACCACCACCTTAAGGCCTTTAGCGACTACCCATTGCTGCAATTTTACTAACTCGGTTTGCAATTCTTCTAAGCGTTTTTCATAGGCTTTCTTATCAATTTTACCTGCCATAAACGAACTCACCTTTAATGTTGATAAACACACTTGAGCAGCGTGCTAATTGAAAACAAAAACGAATCAATACAATGAGTTAAATGTAGCAGTAAAACCCAAAGTTGCCATAAAACGGTAGCCTTGAACTGCAAACTTGAGCAAAAACAACAAGATTTACTAAACTACAGGTGTAAATTCCAAGCGCTGACTCTTTAAAAAAAACCACAAAATGGTAACCTTAGGCGCCTTTATACATTCGCTTAGAATTCAACATGGCAATCACCGGCACTTTATACATAGTTTCAGCGCCCAGCGGCGCCGGCAAATCCAGCATGATTAATGCGTACCTTTCACGCCATCGTGCCTATCCTGCTCAAGTATCGGTTTCTCACACTACCCGAGCATCACGCCCCGGTGAAATAGACGGTAACCATTATCACTTTGTTGACCATGATGAATTTAAAAGGCTAATCAGCGAACAGGCTTTTTTTGAATATGCCGAAGTATTTGGCAACTTTTACGGCACCTCTCGCCACACGATCGAAAAAACCCTTGCCGATGGCATTGATGTATTTTTAGATATTGATTGGCAAGGCGCTCGCCAGGTAAAACAAATGATGCCTGAAGCGGTATCGGTATTTATTTTACCGCCAAGTCGCGAAGAATTAGAAAACCGTTTGCACATGCGTGGTCAAGATAGCCCCGATGTTATTAAGAAACGCATGGACGAAGCAGAAAGTGAAATGTCTCATTATAATGAGTACGACTACCTAATCATTAACAGTAATTTTGACGAAGCCTTAAGTGAGCTCACTGCCATTATTACCGGACAAAGATTACAAACCCGCCAGCAAGCGGCTAAACATCGCGGCTTGTTAGATGAACTTTTATCGAAATAATCACGCTAAGTCCTAGTAAATCTTGATAAGATCGGCTAGGATCTTGCGTCATTTTTAGTCAACGGAGCTGTGCATGGCACGAGTAACAGTAGAAGATGCAGTAGAACAAGTCGGCAATCGCTTTGATCTTGTCCTTATCGCCGCACGTCGCGCGCGTCAGATCGCAGTAGAAGGCAAAGACCCTCTAGTTGAAGTAGATAACGACAAACCAACCGTTATCG
Source organism: Agarivorans sp. Alg241-V36 (assembly GCF_900537085.1). Classification (NCBI taxonomy): domain Bacteria; kingdom Pseudomonadati; phylum Pseudomonadota; class Gammaproteobacteria; order Alteromonadales; family Alteromonadaceae; genus Agarivorans; species Agarivorans sp. Alg241-V36. The sequence goes on from NZ_UNRE01000007.1 coordinate 222,379, forward strand.
CTTTGCGTGAAATTGAAGAAGGTTTGATCACCACCGAAACAATGGATGCTCAAGACCGTCAGGAACGTCAGGAACGTGAAGCCGCCGAATTGGCAGCCGTTGCCGCTATCGCCGATAAACGCATCTAATTCGTCCCCGTCTATAAAATTACCGTGCTGGGTTTACTCTGCACGGTAAAACTCCCATAATTCAATCATATCTATTTCTGCGCTCCTCCGCTGATGAGGTAATGTTTGTATTTATTCGAAAGCCTGCGTGAAGTCGCCTCTAGCTACCTAAGTGAAGAACACGTAAACCTATTACGTGATGCCTATATTTTGGGCAAAGACGCCCATGAGGGACAATTCCGTTCAAGCGGTGAGCCTTATATCACTCACCCTTTAGCTGTGGCCCGTATCCTTGGCGAACTAAAGCTTGATAATCAAACACTTGTGGCGGCTGTTCTGCACGACACAATTGAAGATACCCCAGTAACTTACGAGCAGCTTCAAGAGCAGTTTGGCAGCGAAATAGCCGATTTAGTCGAAGGCGTGAGTAAACTTGATAAAATTAAGTTTCGCGACAAAAAAGAAGCGCAGGTAGAAAACTTTCGTAAAATGATGATGGCGATGGTGCAAGATATTCGCGTTATCCTCATCAAACTGGCTGACCGCACTCACAATATGCGCACGCTAGGCTCTTTACGCCCCGATAAACGCCGCCGCATTGCTCGCGAAACCCTAGAAATTTATGCGCCAATCGCCAACCGCTTGGGTATTCACAGCATTAAAAACGAATTGGAAGAGCTGGGCTTTGAAGCCTTGTACCCAATGCGTTACCGAGTACTCAAAGAATCGGTAAAAAATGCCCGTGGTAACCGCACTGAACTGATCAACGGTATACACCAAGAGCTGCAGGGACGTATTGAAGAAGCGGGTATTGAGGCCTCGGTAACCGGCCGCGAAAAGAATCTCTATAGCATCTACAAAAAGATGGTGAACAAAGAGCTGCAATTCCATGAAGTAATGGATATTTATGCCTTCCGCATCATTGTAGACAGCCTCGATACTTGTTACCGAGTATTAGGCTTAAGCCACAGCTTGTACAAGCCACGTCCCGGCCGATTTAAAGACTATGTCGCCATTCCTAAGGCTAACGGTTACCAAAGCCTACATACCTCCTTAGTGGGCCCACATGGCGTGCCTGTGGAAGTACAAATTCGTACTGAACACATGGATCAAATGGCCGACAAAGGTGTAGCCGCACATTGGTCTTATAAACAGGCTGGCGAAAGCCCAGGCACCACCGCACAAATTCGCGCTCAGCGCTGGATGCAAAGCTTGTTAGAGCTACAACAAAGCGCCGGCTCTTCCTTCGAATTTATCGAAAACGTAAAAACCGATCTTTTCCCAGACGAAATTTATGTATTTACCCCTGAAGGTAAAATTATTGAGTTGCCCACTGGTGCCACCCCGGTAGACTTTGCCTACGCGGTGCATACCGATGTAGGCCATGCCTGTGTAGGCGCGCGGGTTAACCGCCATCCCTTCCCGCTAAGTAAAGCGCTAAGCAATGGTAAAACCGTAGAAATTATTACCGCGCCAGGGGCTCGCCCCAACGCCGCATGGCTAAACTTTGTGGTGACCGGTAAGGCTCGCGGCAAAATTCGCCAGCTACTTAAAAACCAGCGCCGCGAAGAATCAGTTAACCTTGGCCGCCGCTTGCTTAATCATGCCTTGGGCAGCGTTAAGTTAGACGAAATTAAGCCAGAGTCACTAGAACAGGTGCTTAAAGATCTAAAAGCCGACTCACTCAACGATTTACTCGCTGAAATTGGCTTGGGCAATGCCATGAGCATCGTAGTGGCACGCCGCTTATTAGGTAATACCGACGAACTAAGCAATCTCGAAGGCAAAGGCAAGATTGCTATTCAAGGCGCCGAAGGCTTGTTGCTCACTTACGCTAACTGTTGTCGCCCATTACCTGGTGACCCAGTAGTTGCCCACATAAGCCAAGGTAAAGGCTTGGTGGTGCACATGGAAGCCTGTAAGAACATTAGCGGCTATCAAAAAGAGCCTGATCGCTACATCAATGTTGATTGGTCTAAAGATGCTGCCGAAGTAGCTGAATACAAAACTGAAATGCGCATTGATATGGTTAACCACCAAGGCATACTTGCTAGCCTAACCAGTGTGGTAGCCTCCACCGGCGCTAACATTGTGAATATTGTTACCGAAGAAAAAGAAGGTCGGGTATACACCGTTGACCTACTGGTAACCACTCATAGCCGTATTCATCTTGCCGATATCATGCGAAAAATTCGCGTAATGCCAGAAGTATTACGTGTCGTTCGCTTACGCAATAAATAACGAGAAAACCATGACTCCTGAACGCTATCAACGCATTCGTGCAATGTTAGATGCTCGCCAAACCGACCTCACCGTGTGCATGGAAAATGTACACAAACCACATAACTTGTCGGCCATTGTGCGTACTTGTGATGCCGTAGGTGTAGACCACGTGCATGCAGTATGGGAAAACTACCAAGATGAAATCCGTCGCGGCACCGCCACTGGCAGCCAAAACTGGGTAAAAGTACATAATCACGAGAACATTGATGACGCAGTAGCGGCAATGCGTAATAGCGGCATGCAAATTCTTGCGACTAACTTGTCTGATAGCGCAGTAGATTTTCGTGAAATAGACTATACCAAACCCACAGCTATTTTGATGGGACAAGAAAAGTACGGGATCTCCGACCAAGCTCTTTCTTTGGCCGACCAAGACATCATTATTCCTATGGTGGGCATGGTGCAATCACTAAATGTATCGGTAGCTAGCGCACTAATTTTGTATGAAGCACAACGCCAACGCGAAATCGCCGGCATGTACCAAGCGCCAAGCATGGTTGATAAAACAGAGCAAAATCGCATTTTGTTTGAAGGTGGTCACCCAATTTTTGCTGAAGCCTGCAGGCGCAAAGGTTTGCCCATTCCTCAAGTAGATGATGAAGGGCAAATTGTGGCAAGCGATGAGTGGTGGGCCAAAATGCAGATGAACAAAGATGCTTGGGACAAGCTAGATCAGGAATAAATGACAAAAATAGAGCAATTGCTTTAATTTTGAGTTTTTTCCTCCAAGATATTTGATCTTAATTAAGCTCAAAACCTCATTCTTAACTGAACATAGTTTTACCCCATCTTAAAAATAAAACTATGTTCAACAAAATCAAAATTCCGCAACTCTTTCTGTTAAGTTCGCTACTGGTGTTAATCGTGGTGTGCATTCAGGCTTGGAACAATACCCAGCAAATCAAAGAGACTTTGTACCAAGGTTATCAAACCCAATTGGCTGCCAACCTGGATCTAGCCACTAGTTTAGTTAAGCACTACCAACAACAAGAACAAACCCTGGGCAGTGAACAAGCCCAACAACAAGCGCTAGCGGCTTTAGCTGAACTGCGTTATCAAGGTAACGAATACTTTTGGGTAAACGATTTAAACCTTAAGTTGCTAATGCACCCCATCCGCCCTAGCAGTATTGGTAAAGATATGAGCCAGGTGCGTGACGCAAAAGGCTTGGCGCATTGGCAAGCCATGCGCGATACCGTAAATCAGCAGGGCGAAGGTGCTGTGCAATATCACTTTTTGCATCCACAAACCCAAGTAATGCATGCCAAACTGTCTTACGTTAAAAAGGTTGAAGGCTGGAATTGGATAATTGGAACTGGCGTTTACATCGACCAAATAGATAGCCAACTTAACAGTATCTATTTCTACACATTGCTGCGTTTGGCTTTAGCCTTCGGTTTATTTGGCCTAGTAACTTGGCTAATTAGTCGCAGTTTGGCTAGCCAAATGCAAGAACTTGATAGCGCCATTAAAGGCTTAGCCAAAGGTAACTACCAACAGACAATTAAAGTAAGTGGCCACAATGAGTTTTCTAATATTGGCCAGCAACTTGAAAGCCTGCGCCTGCAAACTCAAGGCTTACTGCAAGACGTAAAACATTCGAGTGATAACCTACTCGATGCCAATGAAGAGCTCGCATCAGCCACTGATGCCACTCACGGCAATACTCAAAGGCAGTTTTCTGAAATTGACCAAATTGCTTCTGCGATGACCGAAATGAACAGCACTGTAGAAGAAGTGGCCAACAATAGCGCAGAGACTGCCAAGGTTTCTAAGCAAGCCTTAGAGCTAGCTGGTGCAAGCCTGCAGCAACAGCTCAACACAGTTAAAAGCTTGAGCGCCCTGTCGGCGCAAATGGCTTCAGCAAAACCAGCTGTGGCCGAATTGCGCGATTGCAGCCAAAACATCGGTTCGGTGGTTGACGTAATTAACTCGATTTCTGAACAAACTAACTTACTGGCGTTAAATGCTGCTATTGAGGCCGCCCGAGCAGGGGAACAAGGTCGAGGCTTTGCCGTGGTGGCCGACGAAGTGCGCAGCCTAGCTTCGCGCACCCAGCAGTCTACCGAAGAGATAATGCAAACCATCGAGCAACTTCAACAAGTATCGGTCACTGTAGAAACAGAAATTGTTAGTACCACCGAAGGTTTAGCACTGCAGGCTGAGCAAGCGCAGCAAAACATTCAACAAATTGAAAGCATTGAAAATATGGTGAACAATTTGGAGCAGCGTAACCAGCAAACAGCGGTAGCCACCGAGCAACAACGCTTAGCCAGTGATGAGATTAACCAAAATGTACTCACTCTACGTGATGGCAGCGAAGCAAACGCAGGCGCAGCAGAGCAAGGAAAACAAGTACATAGCCACTTGTCTGGTGTAGCAGAGGCTTTGAGCATTCACCTCAAAAACCTCCGCTTTAATTAAGCTAGCTATTCAGCCAGAGCAGGGGATTCCTCTCTGGCTTTAGCAAACTTAAACTCATAATCATCGGCAAAGGGTGAGTTGAAGCCCCATTCAAGCGATTCACCCACTTGTTTATCCACCCATATGATTGGGGTAACCAAAAAGCGCGGCGCTTCAAAACGAATACCGTTTTCTTCTGCCTTGTAAAGTGAACTGTTGGTTTCACACCTTACGGTTACCATCACCATAACGATGATAAATAACCACTTCCAAAAACCGTCCATAGTTTTTCCTACTGTAAATTTGCGACTAAATTACCGATTAATATTCAACTACATGTTGCCAATAAGGCTGTAAAGCCTGTTGTAGCTGAGCTATTTGTTGTTGTTTTTGTTGTTCACTATAGGGCTTGGCAGCTAACTTGCCCCAAATAGGCTGCGGCCATAAAGCATCATCATGAAAACGCACAATGTGATGCACATGCAGCTGTGGCACCATATTACCAATGGCAGCTAGGTTTAGCTTATCGCCTTTATAAAGCGCCATTACCGCTTCGCTTAAGCGTTTAGATTCTCGCCAAAACTGCGCTTGTTGGCAACTATCCAATTGATATATATCACCAATATCATTTTGCATTGGCACCAACACCAACCAAGGAAACTGGCTATCGTTAATCAGCAATACTCGTGATAACTCAAAGTCTCCCAGCCAAATGCCATCCTTTTTAAGTTGTGGATGTAAGTTAAATTCACTCATTGTATTGTTCCTTGCGGTGATAATTTGGCAGCTCGGTGACAGACACTATACAGTGGTCAGCGTTTCGCTTATCAAAAAAAGTGCTAGAATGGCGCCAACCATAATTTAAGCTGATTTAAATCTCAATAACTACCAGCCTTTGGCTGTTTAAAGAGCTATATCGACCACTATGTTACGTTTTTTTCCAGCACCCTTGTTAATGATTCTTTCTGCCAGTTTAGCCATTTTGAATACCGCCATGGTGGGCTCTTTAATCATTGTTTGTGGAATCATTAAGCTGTTGTTACCTAAAGGTCTTTATCCTTGGGTAGGCAAATTAACCAACTTTTTAATGTGGTGCTGGAGCGAAATGAATCGCGCCATATTTAGGCTGGTTAACAACACCGAGTTTGTGATTGAAGATAAGAGTCAACTCAGCAAGAAAAGCTGGTACTTGATGATTTGTAATCATCAAAGCTGGGCCGACATAGTACTACTGTGTATGTTGTTTGGCTCGCGTATTCCCATGCCGAAATTTTTCCTAAAGCAGCAGCTATTGTACGTGCCTTTTGTTGGCTTAGCCTGTTGGGCTTTAGACATGCCTTTTATGCGCCGATACTCGCGCCAATACTTGCTCAAGCATCCAGAGAAACGCGGAAAAGACTTAGAATCTACCAAGCGCTCTTGTGAGAAGTTTAAAAGCAACCCCACCACCGTCATCAATTTTGTAGAAGGCACCCGCTTCACTCAACAGAAGCAGCAACAATCTCACTCAAACTATCAATACCTATTACCCCCAAAGGCGCTAGGTATTGCTTACACCCTCTCAGCGCTGGGTGAGCAGTTTGACCAGATTATTGATGTTACTTTGGCTTATCCAGGCACCACCGAAGCGCTGCCGCCTTTTAAAGCCTTATTATCTGGAAAGCTCGATAAAGTGGTGGTGAAAATCGATACCATAGCGATTAACCAAGACTTACGCGGCGACTATCTGCAAGACAAACAATTTAAGCGCCACTTTAAGCTTTGGCTCGATGGCACTTGGCAAAATAAAGATCAATATCTACAAAGCGTTCTAAAAGACTAACTCTGTTCACAATATCCAAGGCCAGATCCTGACAGCCTGATTTTACTGCTATTTTTATAGGAGCAAAAATGATGGAGAGATGTGTTGCGGGGATCGCTTTGGATACTTTATTGGCTAGCAGGCTGCTGCTGGGCGGAAGATTTTAGCCCTTGGCTAGAAGAATTTCAGCCGTCTAACCTAAGCCAACAGCAGCAAATAGAAGAGCTAAATTGGTTCAAGCGAGCCGCACAACCCTATCAAGGCATGACCATTCGCGCTATTTCAGAGCGAATTAATACCCACTGGTACGAAGCCACAGTTATAGCGCCGCTATTTTACCAACTCACCGGCATCAAAGTTATCCATGAAATCAGCGGCGAAGATGACGTAGTAAAAAAGCTGCAAAGCCAAATGGAGCTAGGCACAAATTACTACGATATTTATGTCAGCGACAGTGACTTAATCGGTGGCCATTTTCGCTCTCGCAAGATCGTCAATTTAAGCCAGTTTATGCAACACCAAGCTAAAGATGTCACCTTGCCTACTCTCGATATTCAAGACTTTATTGGCCTGGCCTTTACCACCGACCCTTACGGCGATTTGTTGCAACTCCCTGACCAGCAATTCGCCAACTTATATTGGTATCGTCAAGACTGGTTTGAACGCCCAGAGCTGAAACAGCAATTTGAGGCCATTTACGGCTATCCTTTAGCAGTGCCAGTTAACTGGTCGGCCTACGAAGACATTGCCGAGTTCTTTACCGAACACGTAAAAGAAATAGATGGCCAAAAAGTCTATGGACATATGGATTATGGCAAGCGCGACCCGTCACTCGGTTGGCGAATATCTGATGCTTGGCTGTCTATGGCAGGCATGGGCGATGTAGGTTTGCCCAATGGCGTACCGGTAGACGAATGGGGCATTCGCCGCCACGGCTGCCGACCCGTTGGCGCAAGTATGAGGCGGGGCGGCGCTCTGGACTCTCCTGCGGCGATCTACGCCATTCAAAAGTATGTTGATTGGCTAAAGCGCTATGCCCCTCCAGAGGCGCAAAAAATGACCTTTAGCCAAGCAGGTGCCGAAATAGCTAAAGGCCACATCGCCCAACAGATTTTTTGGTATACCGCCTTTATCGCCGATTTAAGCCAGCCTGATTTAGCAGTTACCGATGAAAACGGCTTACCCTTATGGCGAGTGGCTCCGTCACCACGCGGCGCTTACTGGCAGCCTGGCATGAAATCTGGTTATCAAGATGTGGGCGCTTGGACCCTGGTAAAGTCTACGCCTTTAAAACGTCAACAAGCCGCTTGGCTATATGCCCAATTCAATGTGGCTAAAACCGTATCATTGCGCAAAACCATGGTAGGTTTAACGCCGATTCGCCAAAGTGATGTGATGTCACCAGCTTTTAGCCAGCGCTCACAAGAGCTGGGTGGCTTGGTAGAGTTCTATCAAAGCAATGCGCGCAATGAATGGACCCCCACTGGGCTAAATGTGCCCAACTATCCGGCCTTGTCGTCTTTATGGTGGCAATACATCGGTCGCGCCAGCGATCATGGTGAGGCAGTACCACAAATTATGCAGGAACTGGCACAAAGCATGGACTTAGCCCTAGCTAAAATTGGTAAAGAAAGCCCCGGCCCTTGTAGTCCTAAACTGATTTCTGCCCAGCAAGCTGATCTATGGCTGGCTCATCCAGGTTCACCCAAGCCAAAACTAGAAAATGAAAAACCACCCGGAAAAACCTTAAACTACAATGAGTTGCTTAAACAATGGCAGCCTTAAAAGCCAGTTGGCTAAGTGCCAGCCTAGCATTAAGCTTGCCAGTGCAAGGCCTTGAGCTCGTGTTTAATACCTATATCGACCCGCCTTATGTCGTCCAAGAACAAAGGGGGCTGGCGGGAGTTAATATTGAGATTTATGAACTACTCAAACAACATAGTCGCTTAAACATAAGCACCCGATTATTACCTTTAAAACGGGCCTACTTGATGGCTTTGGAATCTCCGAATAATTGTGTTTTTGCCATCGAACGTAGCCAAGCCAGAGAGAGCTCTTTTATTTGGATTAGCCCAATGTATATCAGTCGTTTTGCGGTTTACCAGCCTCAACAAAGCATTACGCCGTTGAGCAGCATTGCAGATCTCAAACAACTAAAAATAGGCAGTTACTTAGGTAGTGGTATTGGCGAGTATTTAGAAACTCTGGGAGTAGAGGTTGATTTGGCTAAAACCAATCTTAACAGCGCTAAAAAACTGCAACGCCAACGCACGCAAGCTTGGGCCAGTGATATCTTGTCCTCGGCGTATGTGCACTACCATTACTCCTTGGGCATTCAAAAACAAGGCTTCCCATTTTATAGCTCGTTGCGCGCTATTGCCTGCAATAAAAACACTGATGCAGGCGCCTTACAAACCCTGCAAACAAGCCTTAATCAGCTACAAAAAAGTGGCAAAATCAACGAGATATTAGCCACTTACGAGCAGCAATATCAGGTTGATTTAGGCTTGTAAAAATTAGGTTTGTAAAAACAAAAAAAGCAGCCCTAGGCTGCTTTTTAAAGAGTATAAGAGACTAGCCCTTTAAGTTAACCAAGTAGTTAACTAACTCGTTTAATTCTTCAATTGATTTTACCGAACCAGTGTTAACTTGGTATTTACCGTTAACCACTAAGGCAGGCACACCACGAATCTTGTAGTTCATGGTGTTCTTTTCCATTTGCGAAACCATGCCGTTCACAACAAAGCTATTGGCTGCGCTATCAAATTTCTTACCGTCTACACCGTTGGCAACAAAGATGCTGCGAATATCGTCACGGCTAGTGAAGTTTTGACGTTTGTTATGGATAGAGTCAAAGATGGCATTGCTAATAGCAGGCTCTACTTCTAGCATCTCTGCTGCAGCAAAAGCGCGAACCATTTCTTCACCCATTTGGCCGCCAATAAAGCTTACGTGGTTCTTTTTGAACGCTACGCCTTCTGGTAGGGATTTTTTAATACCCTCTGCTACTGGTTCAAACTTAAAACAGTGCGGGCAGTAGTACGAGAAAAACTCGATAACTTCTGGTTTAGCGGTAGCAGTTTGCTTAATCACATCGTAGTGGGTGCCTTCTTTAAAGTCAGCCGCTATTGCCATTGGCAAAGTAAGCATTGCCATTAAACCAATCAGTAGTTTCTTCATCACTCGGTATTTCCTTCCAGTGAACTTTATAAAAAACCGAGCATAATGATTAGCATCAGCTCGGTCAATCGTTGACTATGTTGTTGACACAAATTTACGTTTACCAAGATCCCATTTCAAACATTACAGTGGCGTTAGCATCTTGATGAATTAACACCGAATAATGTTGTTCAATTTGGTTTCGTCTAATTTTTAGAGTTGGGGTAAGCAAGGCGTTATCAACGTTCCAATCCTCGTTTACCACCACCACGTGTGACAACTTCGCATGGCTTTCTAATGGCTCATTCACCTTTTTAAGGGTGCGATTTAAGCTAGCTTCAATTTGCGCTTGCGAGTGCTGTTTCATTTCAGCCGCTAACACCACCAAAGCACAAGGCTGCGTGAGGGCGCTGCCCACCACACATACCTGCTCAACCATCGAATTTTCAGCCAAGCTCTGTTCAATAGGAACGGGGGCTACATATTTTCCTTTCGCCGTTTTAAAACTTTCTTTTAATCGGCCAATAATTTTTACGTAACCTTCCGAGTCTATCTCGCCTTTATCACCGGTGTGCAGCCAACCATCAACAATCGACTCTTCAGTAAGCTCGGCGTGCTTGTAATAGCCTTGCATCATGCCATCACCCTTGGCAAGAATTTCTCCTTGCTCAGAGATTTTTATCTCTACACCGGGACCAGCTTTGCCAATAGTGCCAATTTTATCCGCTCTAAAAGGAACATTTAAAGTGCCATAGGCCAAGTTTTCGGTCATGCCCCAAGCTTCCGAAATATTCAGCCCAAGGCTTTGGTACCAACGTAGCAGTGAAGGCGCTACTGGCGCACTGCCGCAACCAAGTATCCTTGCTTTATTTAAGCCCAGTGCCTTTTTAATCTTGCGTTTAATTAAGCCAGAAACCAGCGGTATAGATAGCAACAGTTTGAGTTTCTTCGGTGGCAGTTTTTCAAATACCCCTTGTTGGAAGCGAGCCCACAAGCGCGGCACAGAAATAAACAAGGTAGGTTGCACACTGCGCAAGTTATCGGGGAAGGTATCTAAGGATTCTACAAACGAGACGCTAAACTGGCCACTAAAGATACTGGTACCTTGAATGTAAACCCGCTCGGTAATATGCGCCAGAGGCAGGTAAGACATAACTCGATCTTCGCTGCTCGCCTCTAGCACATCAATGAGCTTTTCACAGGCATAGCGGTAAGCAGCAAAACTCACCTCGGCGCCTTTAGGGTCACCGGTACTGCCCGAGGTATAAATGATGGTCATGATATCTTGGGCATCCCACAGGTGATTTTTCTCAATCACTGGCATATCTTTCAGCCAATCGCTCCATTGAATGTGGCAAGGCATTGTGGGATAGGGCATGGCCACGGTTTTTAAGCCAATAGGCACCGCCGAGGCTTGTTTGCCCCACTCGTCCAACTTACCGACAAACAATAGCTTAGCTTCACTGTGCTGGAGCACAAAAGAAATAGTATCGACGCTAGCGGTGGAATAAATAGGAATGCTTACACAGCCAGCCATCATAATGGCTAGATCAGCAATGAACCATTCAGCACTATTTTTGGCTAAAATGGCCACCTTGTCACCAGGCTCTAGGCCTTGTGATACCAAGCCTTGAGCAATTTGGCCAGCTTCTCGCGCCACCACTGCCCAAGTTTTCTCATGATATACGCCATCGATAGGTTGACGTAGATAAACGCGCTGCGGATCCTGCTTTTGCCAATGCATAAGTGCATCAACGGGGGTGACAAAGTTTGTCATTCACAACCTCGTTACAAGTTATTCACCTTTTATATCAATCCTATACGGCTAGCCGCAGGATGCCAGTACAAATCGAGAATAAGCCTAAGTATTGTGAACAAACACCCTGTTTATCACCAGTTTTTGAAAGGCTTTTGACTCAGTTGAGAATTATAGTATTCAGCTTGCCCAGTAACTTCTTGACCAAGCCAGTCTGGCTGTTCAAAGTATTCTTGCTCGCTACTGAGCTCTACTTCGGCCACCACTAAACCTTGGTTATCGCCCGCAAATACATCCACCTCAAAAACATGTTTAGCCATCGGCACCAGGTAGCGCACTTTATCAATCGCCCCCGGCTCACATAGGCTTAGCAATTGTTCGGCATCAGCGAGGGCAATTTCTTTTTCCCATTCATAACGGCTTAAGCCTGACTGATTACTTTTACCTTTGATGGTAAGAAAGCCTTGCTCTCCACGAATTCTAACTCTCACGGTGCGTTGTTTATCGCTATTGAGGTAAGCCTGCACAATGCGAGTTTGTTCGCTAGCTTGGCCAATAAAGGCATCGCTGCTCACTAAGAATTTACGTTCTATCTCTACACTCATAACATAGGCTCCATTAATAGGCTGGCGTTAATGACAGTGGCGGCTGTTGCAGCGCCGATAACTGCTCTTTGAGTGCCAAGATCTGGTCTTCCCAGTAGCGTTGCGAGTTAAACCAAGGAAAAGCACGTTGAAAGGCAGCATCTTGCCAGCGCCTAGCCAACCAGCCCATGTAGTGAATCATACGCATTGCACGCAGCGGTTCTATCAAAGCCAGCTCGCTGTTATCAAACTCACAAAAAGCTTCATAGCCTTCTAACAGCACTTCAAGCTGCAAGCGTCGCTCGTTGTCATCACCAGCCAACATCATCCATAGATCCTGCACCGCAGGGCCATTGCGCGCGTCATCTAAGTCCACCAGCATCGGGCCATCTCGCCACAAAATGTTGCTGGGGTGGCAATCACCATGCAAACGAATAATGCTTTTAGGTTGATAAGCCGCTTTAGCCGCATCGGCCACCTGCTCGGCAATGGTAAAAAACGGCAGGCTTAAACCCTCGGGCAGCCAGTCACGTAAAAAGTCTAAAGGCTGGTCGAGCATTTCTTCGGTGTTTATCGAACGGCGATGCTCAAATAAGGTCGTGCCCACTTTTTGGTGCATACGCCCCAGGTATTGGCCAACACGCTCTATTTGGTCAAGGTTATCCACCTCAAAACCACGCCCACCCACGCTGGGGAAAATGGTAAACAGCCAGCCCTGATACTCAAACAAAGTGTTACCGTCTCGCACTATTGGCGCAACAATCGGCACATCAACCTCAGCCATGGATAGGCTAAACTGGTGTTCCTCTAATATTTGCGCTTGGCTCCAACGCTCGGGGCGATAAAACTTCACCACGTAGCGCAAGCCATCTTCAGCTTTAAACTGATACACCCGGTTTTCATAAGAATTTAAAGCGAGTAAACCGCTGCTTGGGTAGATACCCTGCGATTCAATAGCATCGAGGATGAGATCGGGATGCAATTCAGCAAATAGAAAGGCGCTCATAGCAAAACTTCAACGAGAGATTATCGGCGCAGTGTAGCAGTAAAAGGGCTGACCAGCGACTAAGTAGCTAGCAGTCTAAAAGCTTGCACCACTATGTAAATGCAACTGGCCCATGCCAAACCCATCACCAACGAGCGCAAGGTAGCTAAGCCATAAACATAAACTACCGGATGAACTAGACGAGCGGCTAAAAACAATAAGGCAGGGATTTGAATAAGCTGGAAGTTAAGGCCAGCTAAATGGGCAAGCAACAAGGTGCCAGCAAATAGAATGATAGCTTCCCAGGCATTTTGCTGAGCCGCATAAATGCGTTGTCCAAAACTATCTAACTGGGCGGCTTGTTGGCGCGGGTTGTGATTATCAATCCGCCCCAACTGGCGCTTACGAACTACCGAACCCAGCGCTGCCAAGATGTAAGGCAGCGCCAGTAAGGTGGCTAAACAGGCCAAGACCAAGGTCATGCTAGCTTAGCCGCCACTAATAAAGCGGCTAGCTTGAATAAACTGGTCGTCACCGCTTTCTAATACAAACTCTATATCAATGTTTGAGCGTTTAAACAGATAAGGGTCGCTGGCCAGAGTAATTGGCAAATTAAATACTTCACCGCCCTTAACCGTTACCGTTTGTTGGCCTATCCACTCTACCTCTTCAAAACCACGTACGCTTAAGTGGAACTCGCGCGCCTCAGAAGATTTATTAATCACTTTGAGGGTATAAGAGTTCTCCACCAAACCTTCCGAGTTTTCGGTATACAATGCTCCTCGGTCACGCAATACGTCTAACTGCATCGGCTTAACGTTAAGCAAGGTGAAAATAAAGGCCACCAGCATGGCGCTTAAGACAAGGCCATAGCCAATTAACTTGGGTCGCAGAACATCGGTTTTTTGCCCGGCTAGGTTGTGCTCGGTGGTGTAACGAATTAAGCCTTTAGGGTAATTCATTTTCTCCATGGTTTGGTCACAGGCATCAATACAGGCGCCACAGTTAATACACTCGTATTGCAAACCTTCGCGGATATCGATGCCCGCAGGGCACACCTGCACACACAAATCACAATCAACGCAGTCACCTAAACCTAAGGCTTTATGGTCTGAGTTACGCTTACGCGGTCCACGACTTTCGCCACGCTCGGTATCGTAGCCAACAATAAAGGTATCTTTATCAAACATGGCCGACTGAAAACGCGCATAAGGGCACATATGAGTACATACAATAGTGCGCATCCAACCGGCGTTGGCATAGGTAGCCACGGTAAAGAAAATAATCGAGAAGTTAACCGCACCGCTGGCGTTTAGGGTGAAAAAGTCCCACCACAGCTGCTTAACCGGAACAAAGTAGGCAGCAAACGACAAGGCAGTAAACACCGATACCGCTATCCACGCACCGTGCTTAGCGGTTTTTCGCCAAATCTTGTTAAAGTCCCAGGACGATTTATCTAGCTTTTTACGCTTATTGGCGCTGCCTTCAATTTTTTCTTCAAACCAAATAAAAATGAAGGTCCACACCGTTTGTGGACATAAATACCCGCACCATACCCGGCCTAGAAAGGTGGTAATAAAAAACAAAGCAAAGGCAGCAATAATGAAGAACCAGGCTAGTAGCAATAAGTCTTGTGGCCACAGCGTTAAGCTAAAGAAGTGATATTGACGCGCGCCCATATCTAATAAAATCGCTTGGCGATCCCCATAGGGAATAAACGGCACAATCACAAACGCGGCAATAAAAAACCAGCCCATGTATTTACGCAAGCGTTGAAATACACCTTTTTGCTCACGCACATAAATTTGTTCTTGGGGGTTGTAACGATCTACTGGCGCACGTTTTTTAGCCGCGCGAGGTTTGGGGCTGACGTCTTTAACGGGAATACGTTCACTCATCACTCAATCCTTATGAGGGGAGGCACTGATGTGACTAATGCCTTTGCTTAAGCAAAAAGGCAATTGCGGCTGCAATTGCCACTTAAGAAATTAAACTTTTACGCCACGTGCTTTTAATAAGGCGGTTTTAAAATCATCCTCGCAATCTTTGGCAATGCCAGGAATCATGTCGTCTTTACCAATGCTTAGCATTTTAAGCTGGTAAATAAGCACGTCGTCGGTCAGTTCACTCATGGGTTTATCAAACCCTGCTTGGTCGGCTATTTGAGTGATAATTTCTACTAAGTTAAGCTCCGGTTGTTGTTTCCAAACCGGTGTGAGTAAATCGATTAATTCTTCAATACGATGCAACTGCATACTCATTATACTTCTCCACGGGCGGCCACTACAGCTTGGTTTCTACCTAACTGCTTGGCTCTATATAGTGCCTTGTCGGCTTTATCTACGATCTCTTTGGTGCTTTGCTGAGCCACTGGAATCAAACAAGAAATACCAATGCTCACGGTCACATACCCTGCTGCCGACGAGTACTCATGTCGTAGCTTAGCCTCAGCCATCAGTGTTCTAACTCTCGCGGCAACTTGCAATGCGCCTTTGGTATCGGTGTTGGGCAATACCATTACAAACTCTTCGCCGCCATAACGGGCAACAATGTCGTCTTCACGCTGCAGGGCTTGGGTAAACAAACTCGCGACTTTGCTTAAGCATTGATCGCCAGCAACGTGACCGTAATGATCGTTATAAGGCTTGAAGAAATCAACATCGATCAGCAATAAACTTAAAGAAGTATTCGCCCTGCTACTTAAACGCCAATGTAAGGCCAGCGTTTGCTCAAATATAGCCCTATTATACAGGCCGGTAAGTGCATCGCGCTCACTTTGGTGGCGCATAAGGGCGTGGCTGTCGGCCAGCTCTAATGCCTTCACTTTATTAAGCGCGCCTTCGGAGAAGCTCGCTTTCACCAAATGTTCTGCCCGGCGCAACACTATGTTGAGTACACCCCAGCTAAGTAACAATACCAAACAAGCCACCCATTCGGTGCGACTAGCGCCTATTACCGAGACCAACAAGGCCAACAACAGCGGAATACTAAAGCCGTTAAAACTGCGAATGCTTAATAAATTGGGCACCACAACTAAAGACAACAAAGCCCCCACCAGCATTACCAACAATAAGCGCTCTGATGTCGGAAGCTCAGGCATAAACAACAATATTCCCACAGCCCATAATACCCCGGAGCTGGTGGCTAAACTAAAATAACGGGTTAACTGCGGGGCCGGTACAAAGTCTTCGACCAGCTCGGTTTGAATTCGCGCAAAAAAATAAAATACGGTCGACAGCAGCAACATGCAGACCAACCATATCAAATGGATATTCGAAGAGAGGCTAGGGGTAAACAAGCACCACCAAATAAGGCTATACGCAGCGGTCATTAATGCCACCAAGCGACCATTACTTAGCAAATAACGGGCGTTTTCGGTGTTTACTTGTAACTGCACATTGCGCAAAAACAGATCCCTTGCTGGTGAGAGGCGAGTAATTTGTGGGCATTGTAGCAACAAGTGGAATAGCGAGAACAGAAAAACCCTTTGATAAAAGATGGATAAATCGCAACATCGCGCGCAGTTTCACTACAAATTCATCAAACTTAACTAAAATAAGCTGCAAGCTTTTAAACAATATTGATCTGATTGCTTGCGTCCTTTTTCCCAGAAAGGGTAAAGTGCTACCCGCAAGTGCTGGTCAATAAACTTGCAACTCGGTCAACTAAGTAAAGCATCTAAGGAACAAGGTCAATGCTGGACAATATCAATCCAACAACTACACAGGCTTGGAAAGCGTTACAAGCGCATTTTGAGGCACAAAAAGAGGTTAAACTTAGCGAGCTATTCGCCGCTGACGCAGACCGTTTCAATCGCTTCTCGGTAGAGTTTAACGAGCAAATCTTACTGGATTACTCTAAAAACTTAATCACTGAAGAAACCATGCAGCAATTAGTTGCCCTAGCTAAAGAAACCAAGCTAGACAGCGCAATTAAAGCCATGTTCTCTGGTGAGAAAATCAACCAAACAGAAGGTCGCTCGGTACTCCACACCGCGCTACGTAATCGCAGCAATACACCAGTAATGGTAGACGGCGAAGACGTAATGCCTGCAGTTAATGCAGTACTAGAGAAAATGAAAGGCTTCTGTGAAAAAGTACATTCTGGCGAATGGAAAGGTTACACCGGTAAAGCCATTGAAAGCATTGTAAACATTGGTATTGGTGGTTCAGACCTAGGCCCAGTAATGATTACTGAAGCCTTAGGCGCATACAAAGTAGAGCACATTAACACCTACTTCGTATCTAACGTAGATGGCACTCACATTGCCGAAACCCTAAAACAAGTAGATCCAGAAACTACTTTGTTCTTAGTGGCGTCTAAAACCTTCACTACTCAAGAAACCATGACCAACGCACACAGCGCACGTGACTGGTTCTTAGCAGCAGCGGGCGATCAAGCACACGTAGCTAAGCACTTTGCTGCTCTATCTACCAACGCTACATCAGTGGCTGAGTTTGGTATTGATACCGACAACATGTTTGAGTTTTGGGATTGGGTAGGCGGTCGTTACTCTTCTTGGTCAGCCATTGGTTTGTCGATTGCTCTAACTGTTGGCTACGACAACTTTATTGAGCTGTTAGATGGCGCACACGCTATGGACAAGCACTTCGCAGAAGCCGAGCTAGAGCAAAACCTACCGGTTATTCTTGGTTTGCTTGGCATTTGGTACAACAACTTCTTTGGTGCAGAAAGCGTATCTATTTTACCTTACGACCAATACATGCACCGCTTTGCTGCTTACTTCCAGCAAGGTGACATGGAGTCTAACGGTAAAAATGTAGACCGTAACGGCAATCCAGTTGATTACCAAACTGGCCCAATTATTTGGGGCGAGCCAGGTACCAACGGCCAACACGCCTTCTACCAACTTATTCACCAAGGCACTAAGCTGATCCCATGTGACTTTATTGCACCAGCAACTAGCCACAATCCACTGTCGGATCACCACGCTAAGCTAATGTCTAACTTCTTCGCTCAAACCGAAGCTCTAGCTTTTGGTAAGTCACGCGAAACCGTAGAAGCAGAATTAGTTGCTGCCGGTAAATCAGCAGAAGAAGTAGCAGAACTAGCGCCATTTAAAGTGTTCACCGGTAACAAGCCTACCAACTCTATTTTGGTGAAGAAAATCACTCCGAGTTCATTGGGTGCCATGGTAGCCATGTACGAGCACAAGATTTTTGTACAAGGCATTATCTGGAACATCTTCAGCTTCGACCAATGGGGCGTAGAACTAGGTAAGCAGCTAGCTAACCAAATTTTACCAGAGCTAAAAGACAGCAGCGAAGTAAGCAGCCACGACAGCTCAACCAATGGTTTAATTAATACCTTTAAAGCGTGGAGCTAAGCCTAAGGCTTAACACCTCGCTTTAAACGCAAAGAGCTGGCCTAGGCCAGCTCTTTTTATTTGCAACGAAGTATATTTTTACTAGAGATAGCTACGCTGATTCATTAAACCTGCCATTAGATTTATTTCGGTATGTACGCTATCAAACTCACCAGCCAATTCTTCGAGGCTGATGCTCTCGTCGCCTTGCTGACCCAGTAGCACTACTTCATCTCCCCAGGCAACGGGCTGTTTAAGCTGAGTGATATCTATGGTGGTAATGTTTAGAGATACTCGGCCAATCACCGGACAACGTTGGCCATTTATCAATACTTGGCCTTTATTAAATAACGCTCGCGGATAGCCTTCGCCAAAACCCACCGGAATACTGGCAATGCGACTGTTACAGCGAGTGGTAAATTTACTGCCGTAACCAATAGATGTGCCAGCGGGAACCTCTCTTACTTCCATAATACTGGTATGCATATCCATTACAGTTTGCAGCTCGGCGGGTTGCTCAAAACATTGGCTAGTTTGCGCGCCGTAACAAGCCGCGCCAATACGCACTAAATCAGCACGCTGGTCTTTTAATCTTATGCTGGCTGCACTGTTGTGTGAATGGCATAAAACATCGGCGGGCAAATACTGACTTAGCTGCTGTTTTAAAAGAGAAAATTTAGCCAACTGGGCTTCGGTTTGCGCTAAGTCTTGGTCATCGGCACTGGCAAAGTGAGTCATTAGTCCCACGACTTTTAACCCTGCCAATTGGCATACCTGTTTTATCGCTTCTTGCTGCTCAACAAAAAAGCCGCTTCTGCCCATGCCAGTATCTATTTTTATATGCACGGGAATAGGTCGCTGCCGGCGTAACCCAAGCTGATGTAGATACTCAGCCACCTCAAAGGAGCCTACCTGTTCTTCAAGGTTTAGTAAGCTGGCGGATTCATCGTATTCTTGTTTAAGGGCACTGCGTAATCTAATTAATGGAATGTTGGGAAGTAACTGGCGCAGGGTGCGCGCTTCATCATTACTGCAAATACCGATGGCATCTGCACCGGCGGCAGCGGCGACTGGAGCTAACTCGGCTAAACCGTGGCCATAAGCATCTGACTTCATCACCACACAGAGTTTGGCTGGAGAGACAGCCTGTTTCAAAAAGCGAATATTTTGCGCGAATCTTTCGGGGTATATATTTACGGCTACATGATTTTGCAAACTTTATGCGAACAAGAGCTTGGCTCTTACCTCTCCCTGTTTGGTTATGCACTACAGCGTTAAAAGGAGCGAGATGAATAAGGTTAAGCCCGACTCAAATCACAATAAAGCTTTCAACTCTAAATAAAGTCATTCCTTTGCTTAGGCATATAGTGAAGTTTCACGGTACAAATATCAAGCAAATTGAGAAAAAGCTTTATATTATGCTCCAATATATCTGGCCGCCACTTAAGCACCTTGTTAATAAAGTGTTATAGATAATTTGATTTATAAAAAAGCGATAAACATTACAACTCTAATCATTAATGGTGCCTAACTAAATATAGCAATACGCCCCTGCACTATGGCGTATTCAAAAAACCCAACCGGCAAAGCTGCGCTAGTTCAAAGAGACGAGAAAAATACCATTCACCTCAAAATAGCCGCTTAAGCTAAACATATGGTTTCCTTTAGATTTGCTATTATTTTGATATTCACAGCCTAAATATTTGTCGGCATGAAACTAAAGTAAAAATGGTAGTATTTTAGGGTTAGCCGCCCAAAGCACCCTAAGAGTACTGTCTTATTGGTTGTTTTTGTTGCTACGTATGATACCGATATGGAGTCACAAGGAAGTAAATGATGTACTCAGTTCACCTAAACAGACAGCCAAGCTCAGCCATTACGGCGCTTGCTTTTGTCTTTGTATTAATTTGCCTTGGTGCATCCTTGTCCTTGGCCCATGCTCAAGAAAACACTCTTGAATCCAGGGTGCCAATGAGTGCAGCAGAGATCAAAAACACCACCATTGAGCTTAAATACTACGATGAAATACTAACGTCTTCGGTGCTGAGTTACGGTTTTTCTGGCGACCCCAAATGGCTAAAACGATATCAACAAAATGAACCAAAACTTGCCGCCCTCATCGAGCAACTGTTGAATAACCAAAGCCCAGAGGATCAAAATCTAGTTAAGTCCTTAGAAACTACCAACCTCAAACTGGTTTCATTAGAAAGCGACATGATAGCCGCCATTCAGTCAGATAATCGCGCTCTGGCACTCAGCATCATAAACGGGGATGAATACCACCAGTTAAAAAATCAGTACCTTAACGACCTACAAGTACTTAGTGACACCCTAAGTAAACGAACCAGCAACCGCGATAAAACTAATCTTGAAAACACTAAACTCACTGAGCAAGAAAAAAAGTGGGTAGCAGAAAACAAAGTCATTATTGGTATCGATAATTGGCCGCCTATGCTGTTTATGAAAGAAGACGGCACCATAGGTGGCTTGGCCGGCGCTATAATAAACAAAATTGTGAACAATACCGGTTTGCAATTGGAGATTAAACAAGGCGATTGGACCAGCAACCTTGAAGCGTTTAAGCGCGGCGAAATAGACCTGCTACCCGACGCTTATTTTGAAGAAGAGCGCAAAGCCTATGGCCAATTTAGCACCCCGTTTTTCTTAGTACGCGAGCTGTTCCATGTGAAACATAACAACCAGCATTTCGCCAGCAATAAGGACTTAGCCAACGCAACAATCGCCTTGCCACAAAGCTACACCAGCAAAAAAAAGCTGCTTCGACTTTATCCCAACATCACTTTGGTAGAAACCACCGATATTTATGACTCCATTGAACGGGTATTGTTGGGAGAAGTTGATGCACTAATAGACTCAGAATTAGCGATTCAACACGCCACCAGCCAGCTAAAGGACAAGGATCAATTAAGAGTAATTGACGAGGATGTCTTTGTGCCTACCTCGGTTCACCTTCTTAGTACCAAAAGCCAACCAATACTGGGCGATATTCTACAAAAAGGACTCGACTCCCTTAAGCTGCGCGACATCATGTTAACCAAGAGTGATTGGCTAAACACCGAAGCCGCAGAAATAAAGGAAAGCACTAGCAATACCGCGCCCAATTACCTTCGCTACCTACTCATAGGCTTAGCGGTTGCTATAGTATTTTTCATTATTGTTAGTGTTATTAGCGCTCGCATTTTAAAAGTGAGTGACCAAGAATTATCCAAGCGTTTTAGCTCCAATAGTTTTAAACGAACCGTCTACCTTGCATTGGGTGTGTTGTCGGTAGCCTTAGTTATCATCATTGCTGCCGTTACCCGCTTCGCCGAGCAAAAAACCCATCAAGAAATGGCTTACAATTTACAAACTTTATTAAACTCTACTCACCAACGACTGTCTTTCTGGGTAGGTTATGAATTAAACAACCTGCAGCAAGTGGGTCGCAATGAAGAGCTAGTCAGCTTAGTTGAGCAACTACTGGTTTTGCCCAGAGAAAAACAAGCCCTAATAGAAGCAACCACCCAATCGGAAATTCGTGAATTCTTTAGTGTTCGCGAAGGTGAGCCTGGCTCATTTGGCTTCTTTATTATTGCGCCAGACAAAATAAGCTTGTCTTCAAGTCGGGATACCAATATTGGCGATATTAACGTTATCCAGCAGCAACGCCCTGAGTTGCTAGCCAAAGTATTGCAAGGTGAAAGCGTATTTGTCCCTCCAATTCGTTCAGATGTTTTCTTAGGAACAGCCTCTAATAGCAGCATTAATGATAAACCACCCACCATGTTTTTCGCCTCTCCGGTCATTGACAGCAACAACCAGGTTATTGCGATTATCACCAAACGGATTAACGTTAATGGGGTATTTTCATCTATTTTGTCAGCCGGCTTTATCGGCCATAGTGGCGAAACCTATGCAATAGATAAACAAGGCTTATTACTGTCTAACGTACGCTTTGAGAGCCAGCTACGCGACATCGGCTTAATTGAACAAAACCAAGATGCCGCATTAAACCTAAGGATTGCAGCTCCCAAAGTTAATCTACTTAAAAAACCTATTCCCTCAACCCCCAAAGCTGACTGGCCGTTAACCACCATGGCGGAAGCCATCTCAAATCAAACATCAGGTTCTAATTTGCAGGGCTACAACGACTACCGAGGCGTAAAAGTAGTAGGCAGTTGGTTATGGGACGACAAGCTCAACATGGGTTTGGCTGCCGAAATGGATGTTGACGAATCTTTCGCCCTAGTTCGCATTTTTAACTACACCTCGTGGTCCATTCTGTTTATATCACTGGCACTACTCACTGGCTGCACTTTGTTTACCTTACAAGTAGGCAGAAGGGCTAACCGGGCGCTTTCTCGCTCGCGAACAGAGTTGGAAAAAGAAGTTAAAGAAAGAACCAAAGATTTCAAATCAGCAAAACAAAGGGCTGAAAATGCCACTCTTTCCTTAGCCGACCAAATGAAATTTCAGCAGCTACTGATGGATAGTGTGCCTATCCCTTTGTTTTATAAAGATGCAGAAGGACGATTTTTGGGCTTTAACCAAGCTTATGAAAAAACCTTTAATGTGGTCGCTAAGGATTTAATAGGCCTCAAAGTAAGCGACTTAAGCTACTTAAGTGAAGAAGATCGCCAGATGTATCATGCCGAAGATACCGAGGTGATTGCGAGCCAAAAAACTGTTAAGCGAGAGATACAAATTCCCTTTGCCGATGGAGAACTTCACGACACGCTCTACTGGGTAACTGGCTTTAAAGACAGCAAGGACCAGCCCGGTGGATTAGTGGGCAACTTTATTGATATTAGCAGTGAAAAAGAAAACGCCAGACAGCTAGAAATAGCCGTGCAAACCGCAGATGAGGCCACTCGCGCTAAAAGTGACTTTTTGGCTAATATGAGCCATGAGATTCGCACCCCGATGAATGCGATTATTGGTATGAGTTACTTAGCTCAACAAACCGACTTAAACCGCAAACAATCTGACTACGTCACCAAAATTCAAAATTCAGCGGAATTACTACTGCGCATTATTAACGACATACTGGATTTTTCTAAGATAGAAGCTGGCAAGCTAGAGCTAGAAATTACACCGTTTAACTTAAACGATAGCTTCGACAGTCTAGTGCAAATGATTTCCGACAAAATGCAACAAAAAGGCCTAGAGCTGTTAATTGATATCGACCCCAGCTTACCTACCGAGCTAATGGGAGACTCTTTAAGGCTTGGCCAAGTACTGATTAACCTCACCAATAACGCCATGAAGTTTACCGACGAAGGTGAAATCATTGTTAAGGCCAAAGTCCTAAAACAGCAACAGAAATCAATAAGCATTGAGTTCTCGGTAAAAGACAGCGGCATTGGCATGACCCCCGAACAACAAAGCCGCCTGTTTAAATCATTTAGTCAGGCAGACGCTTCTACAACCCGAAAATATGGCGGTACCGGACTAGGTTTAACCATTAGTAAAACCTTAACCGAAATGATGGGCGGGGATATTTGGGTAGAAAGTAACTACGGAGAAGGCAGTACCTTCTTCTTTACCGCTAACTTTACCATTGCTGAAGCAGGAAAAGCGCCGCTCAAGGCCTCCTCCGAGAGTTTGCTCAACCTGCCAGTGCTTATCGTAGACGACAGCGTAGCTGCCCGTGAAATTCTATTTACCCTATGTGAAAGCTTAGGGTTTGTCCCAGAATTAGCAGCATCTGGCAGTGAAGCCTTAGAAAAGATAAAACATGCAGACCAACAAAAGACGCCTTATCAGCTGATTATTGCTGATTGGAAAATGCCCTTAATGAATGGCTTAGAACTGTGTTCGGCCATTCAACAAGATAGTGAGCTAAGCTCGCAACCTAAGCTGGTGATGGTTACCGCCTATGATCGCGATGAAATGCTCAACAATGCGGGTGACCTAGTCTTAGACAGCGTAATCACTAAACCAGTAAGCGCCTCAACATTGCTTGATACAGTAATGGCAGTGATGGGCGATAAAACCACCAGCAAAATCCTTCCAAGTAAAGACAAACTAAGCACAGAAGAAGCTCAAGGCATTGTTGGGGCCCACGTACTGCTGGTTGAAGACAACGAAATAAACCAAGAAATCGCCTGCGAATTACTTGGCATGGCAGGCTTAAAAGTATCTACCGCAGTAAATGGTGAAGAAGCCGTTGAAAAAGCCTTAGCCAATGACTACCACGCCATCCTAATGGACATTCAAATGCCCATCATGGATGGCTACCAAGCCACTCGTAAGATTAGATTGGAGCCCAGCAAACAAGCTGTGCCCATTATAGCCATGACCGCAAACGCCATGGCCGGTGACCGTGAAAAATGCCTAGATGCGGGAATGAATGATCACATCCCTAAACCTATTAACCCGCAGGAAGTCTATCAAACACTGGCGAAATGGATTAAACCTACCGGATTAACAGCAATAAAGCCTAACAACAGTGCAGCAAAGGATGACAAGACAAGCATTGTACTAGCAGACTTTGATGTTGAAAGTGCCCTTGAACGAATGGCCGGAAACCTCAAAGTTTACCGTAAAACCCTAGCCAAAGTAGTGGCTTCCCAAGCCGACACCATAACTCGAGTGACTCAAGCCATAGCTGACAATGATATCGGCGCTGCGATTATTGCCATTCATACAGTTAAAGGTGTTGCCGCCAATATTGGCGCAATGTTTGTAGTGCCATCAGCCGAAGAAATAGAAACTGCACTAAACCAGCAACAAGCTGATGGGCAATGTAGTGTTAACAGCGAGCTGCAATCGTTGTTGGATGAGTCTCAAGGCCAAATACAAAAAATGGTAAGCACTATTGAGCAGGCACTGCTAGATGCAGACAACGAACAGCCAGAGCAAGAGCTTGAGGTGGCCTCAGACGAAGAAATTATTAAACAGCTACAGGTAATTCAAGAGCACATCGAAAACTACGATGCCTCTGCGGTTGATGCGGTAGAGCACTTGCTCACACTGGCGCTTTCTTCAAAGATAAAACAAGATGTTGAGGCATTACTTGAGACAGTAGAGCAATACGATTTTGACCTAGCTGAGTCGAAGATTGAGCAGCTGCTAAATGACATGAGTAGCTAATAAACGCTGGCAAGGTGGCTTAACTAAATGCGCTGTGCTTCTGCCAAGAACACAGCGAAAATAGACAGGGCTGTATGTTTAAAAGCCACAATGGTAGCAGTAAGTTAACACTCGTTACTTACTGCTCTTACCGTTTCACCCGGCTGAATATGCTTGATAAGCTTAGCCGGGTTGCCACCTACAACAACTCCTGCTGGTACATCTTTAGTGACCACAGCACCCGCAGCAACAACCGAACCAACGCCTATGCTTACGCCCGCCAGTATCACTGCATGACCACCGATCCATACATCATTGCCGATGGTAATTGGCGCGGGGTAATCAATCACTTCACGCTCACCCTGTTGGTTAATCGTGGTTTTGCGTAACTCTGGATCTAAGGCGTGATTGATTGAAAACAGGCTTACATTGGGCGCAATCATCACCCGATCACCAATAGTAATTTTGCCGGAGTTAACCAAAGTAAAATTAGTATTTATAAATACGTCGTCACCAATAAATACTGTATCGCCGTAATCCACGGTTAAGGGCGGGCACACTTCAATATTGCTCCCCACTTCAGCAAACAGCTGCCGGGCTATGGCTTCGCGCTGTTCAAACTGCTCGGGGCGAGTTTGATTAAACTGATAGGTAAGTTGGCGGGTTGCTAAACGCCGTGCGGCTAAGTCTTTATCCCAGCGGTTAAAGCTTTGGCCAGCCATCATTCTCGCAAATTGTTCTGCCATGAGCTGTCTCGTTGTTAGGTTATAGGCTCACTGTGCCGTTAATTGGCTGGACAGTCTATTAAGGCCTTGGCAGAAACCACTATTCACAAATACTTAATCAAACATAATAAAGATACTGGGGATATTGGCAGCAACACTAAGCTTTATGCTAAGTTGCCAAGCAGAATACAGCCTCTGGGATTTACAGTGCCAAGCCAACAACGGCAAGGACAAGGTTTTTTACTCACCGCCAATAGTTACGACCGCCAGGGTCGGGCTTATATTCAGCTTTGGCTTGCCAGTGAGCAGGGACCCGTATGCCTAGAAGTTAACGACCAACAGCCAGTGTTTTTTATTCTCAGTAGCGAGTTAGATGCAGCCCTTGAGGTAGTGGGAAAACAGCTAGTTAAACATCAACAATTAAGCTTAAAAACCTTTCAGCATCAGCCTATTAGCGCTTTGTACTTTGCTAGCATCGACGCCCATTATCAAGCTGCGCAAAGCTTGCAACAAGCCGGTTTAAGCTGCTTTGAGCACGACATAAAACTGCATGAGCGTTTTCTTACCGAGCGCTTTTGTTACGGCAGTATGGTCTTTGCTGGCACCCAAGGCAGTAATCCCGCTTACCCTGCTTGGCAGCAAGCCAAAATTAAAAGCCTGCAATATACGCCGCAATTGTCGGTAGTGTCTTTAGACATAGAGTGCAGCGAAAAAGGCCAGCTTTACTCCATTGGTTTATACAGTGAGCATTTCCAGCAAGTCATAATGATAGGCAGTGAACAAGCAGCCGACACTCCAATTACTTGGGTCGCCAATGAATATGCCTTGCTTAAACAGCTTGAACACAGCATTGAGTTGCTCGACCCGGACATCATAATTGGTTGGAATGTCATCAATTTCGACTTTAGGTTGCTGGTTAAACGCGCGGCTTTGCATGGACTTAAACTAACTCTTGGTCGCCAGCAAGGACAAGCCCGCTGGCGCGATCGCAGTGACAATGACCAAACTGGCTTCATTAGTATTCCCGGAAGAGTAGTAGTAGACGGCATAGATGCCCTTAAATCGGCCACCTATCAATTCGACAGCTTTAGCTTAGAGAATGTAGCCCAGCAGCTGTTAAAGCGTGGCAAACTGGTGGATGAAGTACATGATCGCATGGCAGAGATTAACCACAACTTTGCTCACAACAAACCACAACTCGCCGCCTACAACTTAGAAGACTGCAAGCTAGTGTTGGATATCTTCCAGCATACACACATTCTTGAATACCTGTGTTTACGCGCCCAGCTTACCGGCTTAATGCTCGACAGAAGCGGTGGCTCAGTAGCGGCATTTACTAATGTGTATTTGCCCAAGCTACACCGCGCTGGTTATGTAGCGCCAAACCTTACGCGAGACTTTGTAGCCGATAGCCCTGGCGGCTATGTTATGAGCTCTAAACCTGGTCTGTATAACAATGTTCTAGTGCTGGATTTTAAGAGCCTGTATCCCTCTATCATTCGTACTTTTAAAATTGACCCACTAGGGCTGATTGAAGGCTTAGCAGAGCCCGACAAGGCCATTGAAGGCTTTAGAGGTGGCTTATTTAGTCGCGACAAGCACTTTTTACCAGAGATAATTAATCAGCTTTGGTTACAACGCGATCAAGCCAAAGCTGACCACGACAGCGCTCGCTCTCAAGCAATTAAAATTTTAATGAATAGCTTTTACGGGGTGCTGGGATCTACCGGCTGTCGCTTTCACGATCCACGCTTAGCCAGCTCAATCACCATGCGTGGCCACCAGCTAATGCAAGAAACAGCAGAATGGATCACCCAACAAGGCCATGAAGTAATTTACGGTGATACCGACTCCACTTTTGTTTGGTTAAACCAAGATTTAAGCCTTGAACAAGCCAAGCAAATAGGCCAACAATTAGCCGAGGGAATAAACCTACATTGGCAACAAAAGTTGGCCAAAGAGATGCAGCTGGAAAGCCATCTAGAAATTGAGTTTGAAACGCACTTTTCGCGCTTTTTAATGCCCACCATTCGTGGCTCCGAAACCGGCAGCAAAAAGCGTTATGCCGGTTTAACCCACAACAATAAACTCGTCATTAAGGGTTTAGAGACGGTACGATCCGACTGGACAGAGATGGCAAAGATATTCCAAACCGGTTTGCTGGAGCGGGTTTTCTCCGACCAAGATCCCCGCCAATTTGTTCTTGATACCGTAGATAAGCTGATGGCGGGTGAATACGACCAGCAACTTATTTACCGTAAGCGTTTACGCCGAAAATTAGCCGAGTACGTAAAGAATGTGCCACCACAAGTGCGCGCAGCGAGGTTAGCCGATGAACATAACCAAGCCCTAGGCAAACCGCTGCAATACCAAAACAAGGGCAGCATTGCTTATTGGATTACTGTTTCTGGGCCTGAACCACTAAACAACAAAATAAGCCAAATAGACTACCAACATTACTTGGACAAACAGCTACAACCGATCGCCGATGCCATATTGCCCTTTATCAATCTAGATTTTGAGCAAATCACCTCGGCGCAATTAGGCTTGTTTTAGAACCTCGAAAGAAGTGCGAAGGTTAACTAAATCAATAAAAGCGGCTTCGCTTCTAAAGTGACACTTACGATAATCAAAAAGACAATAGAGACAAACGTGGCGCGCACTATCAAGCTGCGAAACCTAATGCTTTTAGTTAATTTTTGTATATGATTGTTAGTCATTAGCACTTAACACTCGCTGTCATCAATGCTTACTTGATAATCCGACTCGCTAGGATTAAATGTCCCTCCAGCTTCGGTATAGGTCACAAAGCAGCCGCTATCATTAACATCTTCATTTCCAGACACGTAGCCTATGTAAAGGCGTGAACTGCCGGCGATGTATTGCATTTCTAAATCGGTATCAATTAACGATTCCATACCAAGAAAGTTTTCTCCATGTGCTTCTGGGTAACCTTCTTTTGTTTCTACAATACCCAAGCTAGTTTCTACCTCTGCACGAGATTCTTGCTCTAGGCCATCAATAGCCGCTTGGCTATACACTAAACCGGCAGATGTTTTTACTGCCGCAGCCGCACCTTCTAAAGTGGATATTTTTGCATCCGTTTGTAGATTGAGAAACTTTGGTGCTGCCACAACCGATAATATGCCCAAAATAATAATCACTATGACTAACTCAATGAGTGTAAAACCAGATTGCTTATTCATAATATGCTGCCCCAAAATCAGTCACTACTTAGAAAATAGCGTTAAAGAAAGTGGCTGGATTATCCCAGAATTTACAATGTAAATTGACTTATTACGAATATACCGGTTTTTTCATTTTTAGCATTAAAATCCAACCTAGCTCACTTTTATCAAACAAAAGTCCATAACTTATTAAAATAATGAAACTTTCGTTAGATACTAGTCTCAAACTAGCAAATCATAATGGCAATAAGCCACACGGACGGAGGCAAAGAGGGCAACACAATGGCGTTTTTTTCGATGGGTGTAAGAGTACTATTATTGGTATTAATGTTGGGTAGCGTGTTTAGCTATTCACACACTACCCATTCTTCATGGGCAAAGTTTTATTGCCCTGCACAAACTAGTAACGCTGCGAGTTAAACTCTCTCACTGCGTTTTTCAATTTGTGGGTTTGCCACAAATACCATTACCGAGCGCGCTGATACTTTAACTGAGCCGGTTTCTAACATAGGCGCAGTTTTAAAGTCGTAAACATCTTCCGGCGGTTTAGCTGCAGTATTTACCAAAGTAAACCAGTGTCCTTCAATGCATGGAACTTCAAACTCTAACTCTTCCCAGTAGGAGTTAAACACCATGTATAAGCGGTCTTTTGAGTATGGGTCTAATAGAGTAACTGCAATAGAGTGGCTATGTTCAGACCAATCGGGCTGACCTTGATGCACACCATGCCATTCAATATTGGCATCGTGAATCACATCCGACAGGCTCAAGTGGATCTTCTCTTCTAGCACATCATCGTAACGACGCAGCTTAATCATCTCTTGCACAAAACGCAGTAAGCTTTGGTTTTTATCGACCAAGCGCCAGTCAAACCACGATAGCTCGTTATCTTGACAATAGGCGTTGTTATTACCGTTTTGGGTGCGTTTTACTTCATCACCCATTGTAATCATTGGCGTGCCTAATGAGAGCAACAAGGTAGCGAAGAAGTTCTTCATTTGCTGCTCACGCAAGTCGTTAATCTTTGGATTAAGCGTTGGCCCTTCTACACCGTGGTTATAGCTGATGTTGTGGTTATCGCCATCACGGTTGTTTTCACCATTTTCTAAGTTGTGCTTGTCGTTATAGCTCACCAAGTCGTTCAAGGTAAATCCATCGTGTGCTGTGACTAAGTTAACCGAGCGCTGTGGCGAGTGGTTTTCTTTATAATAAATATCTGGGCTACCCAATAAGCGCGAAGCAAATTTACCGGTAACGCCTGAATCGCCACGGAAGAACGAACGTACATCATCACGGAATTTACCATTCCATTCATTCCAGCGATCACCAACAAACTCACCCACTTGGTAAAGACCAGCGGCATCCCACGCTTCGGCAATAATTTTAGTACCCGCCAAAGAAGGATCTGAATCAATAGACCATAGCAATGGCGGCTCTTTCATTACATGACCTTTAGAGTCACGTGCCAAGACTGAGGCTAAATCGAAACGGAAACCATCCACATGCATTTCGTTTACCCAAAAACGCAAGGCATCACGAATCATACGGCGCATTACCGAGTGGTTAGCATTACAAGTATTGCCACAACCCGAATAGTTACTGTACCAACGTTTTTCGTTTTCCAGCATGTAGTAGGTATCGTTTTGCAGACCCTTCATGCTAAGTGTTGGGCCGTCGTGTCCGCCTTCTGCAGTGTGGTTAAACACCACATCTAATATCACCTCAATGCCGGCTTTATGCAGCTCTCGCACCATGGTTCTAAATTCGTTAAAGGCGCCACACACACTCTTATCCGAGCTATAAGCAGTATGCGGCGAGAAGAAGTTAATTGGGCTATAACCCCAATAGTTTTGCTTACTCAGTGGTGCATCTTGTAGATCGAATTGCTGAACAGGCATTAACTCGACGGCGGTAATGCCCAGCTCTTTAAGGTAAGGAATTTTCTCGATAACACCTGCATAGGTGCCGCGCTTATGCTCAGCGACACCAGAAGACGGGTGCTTAGTGAAACCCGCTACGTGCATTTCGTAAATAACGGTATCTTGCAAGGAGCGTTTAATTGGCTGAGTACCTTGCCAATCAAAACCTCGTAAGTCTACTACCGCACCTTTAATGCACTGGTTGGTATTTACATGACCATGACGCGCAGCCACCTGACGTAAATAATTATCTGGGAAGTGAGTGATTTTGGCGTAAGGGTCGAGCAGAACCTTACTTGAGTCAAAGCGTAATCCACGCTCTGGCTGCCAAGGACCATCTACCCGGAAACCATAAAGCGTTCCCACGTCTAGGTCTTCAACAAAAATATGCCAATAATGGTCTGTTTTGTTGGTATTTGGGTCTAAACGATATTCGGCAAAAGGCTCACGAGAGTTAACTTCTTTAAATAATAGAAGGGTAACTCCCGTAGCATTTTTAGAGAAAATACTAAAATTAACGCCACTACCTTGATAGGTAGCGCCGAGTGGAAAAGAAACACCCGCTTGAGTTTTTGTGGCCATATACTGTGCTGTCTTATTTTGCTATTAACTGAGATGAAAAGCCTATTAGTTGGCTTTTCCCTATAGTTTATCAGTAACAGCTTATTACACAGTAAGTTTATTAACAGTAAATGACTAAAACTTCGCCGAAATTGAATGTGAACGGCCACTTGCTTGGCGTTTTCTGCGGCAATGCTGCGCACCTAGCTGATCCAGCTCGGCGACTTCATCGGGTAGCATTAACGACAATAGTTGTTCAAGTTTGTCCTGGTCAGACAGTACATTGGCGATGGTTTGGCTAGTTTTTGAACGGAACATATCATACCCCTAAATTTTGATACCTAATTAGGGGTATGCAGCTACAGTGCCAAGGCTATATGAAGTATTTAATTTTCTTGTTATTCAGATAGTTGCTGTCTTGCACGAATGGGGTTTGCGTACATTTCATACAGTTGAGATCGGACCTCTGCACTAATATCGCGAGTCTTCGCTTCAAAATAGCGCTTAGCTTCAGCAAGGTCATTGGCAGAGATATTTTCAGGTATGGCATCACCCATGGCGATCCAGTTAGTTGGCATTAGCTGATAATTGCCAATAATCGCTTTGTCTAAGGCTTCAGCCACATCTTTAGCATTTTCATATTCACCCGCTAGTGGTTCTGCAAAATGCACATGTACTCGACCTTTTTGCCCAACAATACCGCGCGATATGCTGTAAATATCTTCATGCTCTTCTTTTTGGTATTCGCCATGTTGGTTTTGCGACACGAGCTCATTAGCTTTAGCCACGTCACAAGGGTCAAACTCATAAGAAATAGATACCGGAACAATATTGAGTTCTTTGATGTATTCGGCAAAGTCTTGTTGCTTAGACTTGTTTAAGGCCAGCATAGAAATAAGTGCTGAATTAGTAAGATCTAAGCCATCTTTAGCACGGCCCTCACGCTGGGCAATCCAGATATGGTCGCCAGTACTTGCCAAGGTATGTTGAATGTAAGCAGAGAGCTCTTTTAGATTAGCCAACTTTTCGCGTTTAGCGCTAGCCGAGCGCTTAACAATAAAGCTGCGGTTAAGACGCATTAAGTCAGACACCCAAGGCTTAGTTAATAAGTTATCACCAATGGCAATTTGCACCGTATCTTGGCCATTTATATGCAGCAAGTAGTTTACAAAAGCTGGGTCGAGAGCAATATCTCGGTGATTTGAGATAAACAGATGCGGCTTAGATAAATCTAGGTCGTCTAAACCACTTGAGCTTAATTGCGAGGTGGTAGTTTTAATCATATGCGCCATGTAGCGCTCTACCATTACTTGAAAATCATAAACACTTTTTACGTTTCTTACTTTAAATTTAAGTACTTGGCGCAAGGCAAAGGACGTTAGCGAGAGAAAGGCACCACTGGCTTTAGGGTAACGAAACTTAACTAAAGTAGTGATAAATTCGGGATCATTAATGAGACGTTGCAGTGTACTTTTTACTTCAGAATCTTGATAAGGGCGAATACTGTCAAACTGAGACATAACTTCTCTCGCTATTAAGGAAGCCGCAATTTACCGTTTTCTGCTCTTAAAAACAACAATAACGATTAAAATTTAAACAATCATTGGCAGTTTTTAAGGCTTTATGCTGATTCTTTCGCTTAGCCTTTGAGCCACGTATACTGAAGCCTCTATTTCCCAGCCGCAAGTTAATGGAACAACAACGCCAGTACCTGCTTGATGCCCCCATCACGCCGCTAATTATCAATAAGGCCAGTCCAACATTGGTTGGCATTTTTGCGATCATCTTTTTTAACCTGGTTGATACCTTTTTTGTTGCCATGCTGGGTACCGATGCTTTGGCTGGGGTATCTTTTACTTTTCCCATTACCTTTGCCATCACTAGTGTAGCTATGGGTTTAGGCATTGGCTTGTCATCCCATGTAGGGCGGATACTGGGGGCTCGCCAACATCAACAGGCCGCCCAACTCACTAGCCATAGTTTATTGCTTAGCTTAGTGCTAATAATCGCGATTGCTGGGCTGGGTTATATCAGCATTTATCCTCTTTTCAGCCACTTAGGCGCCGAATTACCAGTAATGCCTTATATTGAGCAATATATGCAAATTTGGTATCTCTCGGTTCCGCTATTAGTGATACCTATGGTGGGTAATAGCGCCATAAGGGCCAGTGGCGACAGTAAAACCCCCAGTGTGGTCATGCTGGTTGCTGGTATCGTAAATGGTGTATTAGATCCTATTTTTATTTTTGGCTGGGGCCCGGTGCCAGCCATGGGAGTTCAAGGCGCCGCTTTAGCCACTGCAGTTGCTTGGGCACTCACCTTTAGTGTTGCTGTTTACCTACTAAGTTTTAAATTAAAACTACTACGCTTTGAAGCCTGCTCTATTAAACAGCTTCTCGCCTCCTGGAAAAAGCTGCTTAGCATTGCCATTCCGGCAGTGTTTTCTCAGTTGCTCACTCCCATAGCCACCACCATAACCTTGGTGATTTTAGCCAGTGCCGGCACCGCAACAGTAGCCGCCTATGGCTTTGCCACACGGGTAGAAGCCTTATTATTTATTGGTGTAATGGCAATTAACTCGGTGATTCCGATGTTAGTTGGGCAAAATGTTGGAGCAGGTAAAGCACAACGCGCTCAGCAAATCGTTCATCACGCCATTAGGCTAGCGGTGGTTTGGCAACTATTGCTCGCTATCGCAACGTACGCCTTTGCCCCTTTAGTGAGTTATAGTTTTAATCACGATGCAGAGGTGGCGGAGCTTAGCAAATATTACTTACAGCTAGTGCCTTTTTGCTACGGTATGATGGCTGTGCCCTTATTACTGGCGCAAACCTTAAATGCCTTAGCTAAACCGCTGCTCGCAATGGCGATAAACTTAATTAGGTTGTTTGGTTTTATGTTGCCGGCTATTTATATCGGCGCGATGTGGGGAAGCAGCAAAGTAATATTTTTAGCCATTATTATTGCCCACACCATGGCAGGCTTGGCGAGCTTAATCATATTGATATGTTTGATGAGCAAAAACAGCTGGTGGCAACACTCACAAAGCTAGCAGCGCTAAAATGAAAAAAGGCGACACATATGTGTCGCCTTTTAAGTAGTCATATTGCTCTTGTCCGTGAACAGTAATTGCTCCTTGCAATCCTTTTGACTGTTGCACACTAATCCTTAGCGTTTCCTCTTCCCAGTTCCTTTGAGCTTTCCTTTAGCCTTCTATGGCATAAATGTTCATCCTAAACACTTGCTCTCTCCGTCCTGGAGGTATCCTTTAACTTCATCCTGAAAGTTTGAGGTATTTTGCTTTCTAGCACTCCTGTGCTGACATCCTAATGTTTATCTACCTTGATAAACATGCTCTTCCTGAGCGCTGCTTCCTAATACCTTGGCATCTTGCCCTGACTCTTCCTAAGCCTTGGCTCGTCCTGATGGTTGATACTTTACGCCGATCACTTGTTAATCCCAGTGGCTAAAACTAAATAATTTCAGTTTTAGCCACTAAAAATCAAGATAGAATCCATAAGTAATTGAAATATAATAACTTAGTTTAAAACAGGCTTATTAACTAAGTGATATTTCCCGCTGCAGCTCGGGCGGATCTCTCACACAGGCCGTGGCAGATAAAGAATCTGCTATATCTACAACTGCAACATTAAAGTCCACTAACTTGCAGATTAACCAGTATAAACACTAGAAATAGCCAACTAAACCTAATAATAAATCGCAGGCAAAGAAAAAGGGCGACACTTACGTGTCGCCCTCTTGGTAGTCATATCGCTCTATTCCATGAACGTTAATTGCTCCCTGCAATCCTTTTTGACTGTTTCACACTGTTCCTTAGCGTTTCCTCTTCCCAATTCCTTTGGGCTGTCCTTTAGCCTTCTATGGCATAAGCGTTCATCCTAAACACTTGCTCTCTCCGTCCTGGAGGTATCCCTATACTTCGTCCTGAAGCTATTTGGTATTTTGCTTTCTAGCAATCCTGTGCTGACATCCAAACTCATCTACCTTGATAAGCCTGCTCATCCTGAGCGCTGCGTCCTAAATACCTCGGCGTCCTGCCTAATTCTTCCTGAATCTTCGTTCGTCCTGATGGTTGATACTTTACGCTTATCCCAACTAAAGCCCAGTAGGGCAAAAGCAAAAATATTCAAACAAACCTATTACTTAAGGGGTAATTTAAGATAAGCGATTGAATAATATGAAAAATAATTATTTAGCACTGACAAACAAAGAGATTTATCGGTCTATTAGAATGGTCGATCTCTCACACAGCCTTTAGCCGATCACCAAACAAGCATCTGAAGCGAAGCGATTTTAAATCGCTATTTATCTACATAAACCCTGTTAAGAAGAATATAAATCTAAGTGAATAGCTTTTAGCTTAATGATAAAGCTAGATAGGCGAGCAAAATTTAAACAATAAAAAACCCAGCACTTGGCTGGGTTTAGAAAAAGGTCGGGGCGACACTTTCGTGTCGCCCCTAGTAGTCATATCGCTCAAATCCGTGAACGGGTAGTTGCTCCCTGCAATCCTTTTTGACTGTGTTACTACGTCCTGTAGTTATCCTTTTCTCAAATCCTTTGAGCTGTCCTTTAGCCTTCTATGGCATAACCGGTCTTCCATACCAGTTGCACTTCTCCTTCCTAGGAGGTGTCCTTTGTTACATCCTGTAACTGATCCTTTTTAGCTCCTGCTACGTTTCTCATCCTGATAAACGTCAGTGCCTCCGTGCACTGATAACTATACGGAATCTAAGTTTGAGAAAAAGCCGCATTAGCAAAAAATTTTCAATTTTTTACTTACAAATTCTTACAAAAACCATAAGAGACTAATTTAAAAGGAAATTTACATTTAACAACTGTAAGCAAAGCTGCTTTTAACGCACAAGCTTGTAAGAGATATCTCACACCACCTATCGGTATTTATCGCTAACTAACGATTTTTGGCAAGCTTAGGTAATGATAAATGGTAGCGAATAGCCACTAAACGAATAACTAAAGCGGTCAAAATACAAGCACTTGTAGCAATAGTGACCGAAAACTCCAAGTACAAGGCGGCTACCCAAACTAAGCCCCCCACAATACAAGCAGTGGCATATACCTCTCGTTGAAGTACTAAAGGAACTTGGTTGGCTAGTACATCGCGAATCATTCCGCCCCCACAAGCAGTAATAACTCCCATGGTAACCGCTACAATCATTGGCGCCCCATATTGATAGGCTTTATCGGCACCAATTGCCATAAAAACTGCCATGCCAATCGCATCTGCGACCGGCAGTAACCAGCGAGGAGGAGTGGGAAAGTTATTAAGCAATAATACCGAAGATAAACTGGCCACCAGAATCACCCACAAGTACAAGCCATTCTCAACCCAAAATACGGGGCTAGCACCTAAGGCCATGTCGCGGATAGTACCGCCACCAATGGCAGTAACACAGGCAAGTACCAAGGCACCAAACAGGTCCATTCGGCGACGACTAGCTATCAATACTCCGGAAATAGCAAAGATTGCGGTACCAAATAAATCGAGACTAAATATGATGCTGTTGCCCAAGGCGAGTTCCTCTAAAAATTCGGCTGCAATTAGACAACATCTGCACTTAGCAATACAAGACGCAGATCAAACAAAGCCGAAGCCTGGCAGCTTCGGCTTTATGTATTCAAACAACAAGCTTAATCGTAGATGGTTGGAATTGCCTGACGCTTATGTTGGGTGCGTTGGTAAATGCCAATCAGCTTTTGCTCAACTTCGTCAGCAACACGCTTACCTTCTAAGAAGTCATCAATTTGGTCATAAGTAACGCCTAGTGCTACTTCATCGGGCAGCTGTGGGCGGTCTTCTTCAAGATCGGCCGTTGGCGCTTTACCAATGAGCTTTTCAGGCGCGCCTAAGTAATCGGCTACTTGGCGAACTTGGCGTTTATTTAGACCAAAGATCGGCACTAAATCACAGGCTCCATCACCATGTTTTGTGTAAAAGCCGGTGAGGTTTTCAGCAGAGTGGTCGGTACCAATCACTAAGCCACCAGTTAAGCCGGCAATCTCATATTGAGCAATCATTCGCATCCGAGCTTTCACATTGCCTTTAGCAAAATCAACCGCTGCTTGCGCCGGTAACTCTAAACCAGCTGCTGTTAGGCTTTCACTAGCGCTAGCATGTAGCCCTTCGGTGCCCGCTTTGATATTAGTGGTAACAATATGCGAAGGCTTGATAAAACCTAAAGCTAATTGTGCGTCTGCTTCATCTTTTTGCTCGCCAAAAGGTAAACGCATCGCGATAAAGCGATAATCTTGACTACCGCTCGCATTGTTAAGTTGTTCTACCGCTAATTGCGCTAAGCGACCAGTGGTTGTTGAATCAACGCCGCCACTAATACCTAGCACTAGCGTTTTTAATCCAGCCTGTTTTAAACGGCCTTTTATAAAGTCGATTCGGCGTTTAACTTCAAACTCTGGATCAATTTCTGGCAAAACCTTCATTTCTGCCAAGATTGCCTGTTTCATTCTGTCACCCCACAGCAAATAATATCCCTAAAGCGCAATGTACTTGAGAGACAAAAAAAAACCAAGGGACAAGCTGATTTACATATACTTAAATCAGCATCAGCAAATTCAAGCAAACATCTCATAACTTTTTTAAGGATTAGCAACATGTTAAGACGAACTAAAATAGTCACAACTTTAGGCCCCGCCACTGACCGAGACGATGTTCTAGAACAACTGATTTTGAGTGGTGCAAATATGGTGCGCCTTAACTTCTCCCACGGTAGCGCAGAGGATCATTTGGCGCGAGCCGCCAAGGTAAGAGAGCTAGCAGCCAAACATCAGCTACACATTGCAATACTGGGTGACTTACAAGGCCCTAAAATTCGCGTTTCTACCTTTAAAGATGGCAAAGTTAATTTAGTTGTTGGCGACAGTTTTATTTTAGACAGCGAGTTAGAAAAAGGCTTAGGTGATGAAAAACAAGTTGGCCTAGATTACAAACACCTGCCTAAAGATGTAGAGCCTGGTGATATCTTATTGCTCGATGACGGCCGCATTCAACTTAAAGTAACCGCGGTAAAAGATAGCCAAGTCACTACCGAGGTAACGATTGGCGGTATTTTGTCGAACAACAAAGGCATTAACAAACTGGGTGGTGGTTTATCTGCAGCAGCCCTTACCGATAAAGATAAAGCCGATATTGTTACCGCAGCCAAAATTGAAGTGGACTATTTAGCAGTGTCTTTCCCAAACAGTGGCGAAGACATGCACTATGCCCGTCGTTTAACCCAACAAGCAGGTTTAGCCACAAAATTGGTTGCCAAAGTTGAGCGCGCCGAAACCGTTGCTACTGAAGAAGCGATGATCGACATTATTAAAGCCTCTGATGCGGTAATGGTAGCTCGTGGTGACTTGGGTGTAGAAATAGGCGACGCCGAATTAGTTGGCGTGCAAAAAACCCTTATTCGCCTCACTCGCAAATATAACCGTGCGGTAATTACCGCCACTCAAATGATGGAATCGATGATCAGCGCACCAATGCC
The DNA here is from genome assembly GCF_900537085.1 of Agarivorans sp. Alg241-V36. Lineage (NCBI taxonomy): Bacteria > Pseudomonadati > Pseudomonadota > Gammaproteobacteria > Alteromonadales > Alteromonadaceae > Agarivorans > Agarivorans sp. Alg241-V36. Next base: position 261,779 of record NZ_UNRE01000007.1, read on the forward strand.
AACCCGTGCAGAGGTAATGGACGTAGCCAACGCAGTGCTTGATGGTACCGATGCAGTGATGCTTTCTGGCGAAACCGCTGCCGGACAATATCCTATCGAAACCGTACAAGCCATGGCGTCAGTATGTTTAGGTGCTGAGAAGCAGCGCAGTATAAACGTTTCAAAATACCGAATTAACGATACCTTCGAGAGCATTTCTGAAACCGTAGCCATGAGCACCATGTTCGCGGCTAACCATATGAAAGGCATGAAGGCGATTATTGCGCTTACCGAATCGGGCAGTACACCATTGCTAATGTCTCGTTTAAGTAGTGGCTTGCCGATTTTCTCCCTATCTCGCCACGAAAATACTTTAAGCCGCTGCTCTTTATACCGCGGGGTTTACCCAATTCACTTTGATGAAAGCAGCGAAGACATTATTAAAGTATCTAAAATTGCGATTGAGCAGCTAAAAGAGCAAGGTTACTTAAGCAAAGGGGATTTGGTCATCCTGACCCACGGTGACGTATTTGACCAAACCGGTCATACCAACACGAGTAAGATACTAAAAGTAAGTTAGATATTTAGGCAGCTTGCTTAAACTAAGCAAGCTCACATTCTAACGCAATAAAGATGCAGCGCGAGCGCCTTCTACAGGCCGATTAACTGACAGTTTTCGGCCTTTTTTCATGCCGGTTTGAAAGTCTGGCGTTAACTGTCCCATTGAAGCTTTGATTTTGGCTTTAAAGGTTTCGCGATCTAGCTTTTCAAACATCTCATCAAGGTAGTCGTCCATATGCTCGTTACGACCATTGGTGGTAAGATCAGGCAGTTTTTCCAAAGCACCTTCTAACCAACCCGCAGTAAATGAAGTAACCCGACGAGCTACTGTGACATTGTCGGTACCAGAGCCAGCAAAGCTATTTCTAAAAGAACCCACTTGTTGGTTCATTTCGCGGTAAACAATGTCAAAAGCAAAAGCGGCAAATACCGCGCGGTCGGCGTGTCCTACAAACTCGGCGCGTTTTAAACCTTTGTGATTCACCAGTACTGCCTCAACCCCAAAGCGGCCATTAATACCGCGGATTATGCGCAGAATATTTTCACTTACGTTGGCAGGTAGTAGGGTTTGGGTAGAGGTTTTACCCATTTGAATAAGCTCAATATCAGCTTGTTCAAGGCCGTGTTTAAGCATAAGCCGATGGGCCATGCGAATAGCTTGAGCAGCCTCATGTACATTTGAGGAGTTACCCAACTCTAAACACTTGGCTATTTTTTCTAGGGCGCGTTGACGACTCACGAATTGCAACAACCTCTGCTCAAAAATGAAGCGCTATTTTACTTATTTTAGCCAATTTTTCCAGTTATTCAGCGTCGGTGAGTAGCAGCAGAAATAACAAAGGCTTGGTATTTCAAACCAAGCCTTTGATTTAATAGCTTAATACTTTAACTATTTTTCTATTTGCGCTGCTTCGCTAGTGGCAGGATAAAAATGTACATCGCGCTGCGGGAACGGAATAGAGATACCATCGCGATCGAAACGCATCTTCACTTCACGGGTAATATCCCAATATACGTCCCAGTAATCATCGGTTTTAACCCAAGGGCGAACAATGAAATCAACCGAAGATTCGTTAAGCACATGCAGCTTCACTGTTGGTTCAGGCTCTGGCAATACCATTGGATGTTTTTCTAGTAGCTCATTTAGTACCTCTTCGGCTTTTTCGATATCGTCGGAGTAACCAATACCAAACACTAAATCAACACGACGTAGTTTTTGCGCAGTAACGTTTTTAATTACGTCACCCCAAATCTTACTATTTGGAATAACCAAGGTTTGGTTATCAATGGTAAGAATGGTGGTAGAAACAAGGTTCATGCTTTTCACCTTACCAAACACCCCGCCACCCACTTCTACCATGTCTCCAACATCGTAGGGACGATAGATAAGAATCATCAAACCAGCAGCAAAGTTACCTAGAGTATCTTGCAAAGCAAAACCAATAATGAAACCAGCCACACCTAAACCAGCCAGGATAGGTGCTAGCGAAATTCCCACCTGAGCCAGCGCGAATAGGATTCCTATAATGATCACCACTCTCGCAACCGAGGAAATAATCATATCTTTCATTAATGAAGAAAGGTTTAGTTTGGAAGAGTCCAAACTCTTAGTCATTAGCTTGCGCACTAAACGCGATAAAGAGCGGAAAATGTAGTAAATAGCCACCAGCAAAAACAGCTTGAAGATCCACTCGCCGCCATGTTCTACAAAGTATTCCGTAAGACGTTCCAACCAACGTTTGGCGATGCCACCTAGTATGTCCACATCGAGAACATCGGTAGTGATTTGGCCACCTAGCTTAAGCAAAGTTTGTTGATAGAAAGAAGCATCAAAGCCCATTTGAGTAAGCAAACTCACCGTCAACTTAAAGCTTTCACCAGCCACAGCCAATTGCTCGGTAACGACCGCCAATTGGTCTTTAAGACTTTGGTCATCTGGAGTGATTTTAATTAGCTTACCTAACTCTTCACGCTTTTTACCTACTAAGCCCACCATGCCAGAGAAAGATTCAGCACGGGTATAAAGTCGGTCTATGAGATATTGCTTTTCAGCATCAGCACTAAAACCTAAAGCTTGTTGATTGGCAATTTGCTGCACCATCGCAGTATAAATAAGGTCGGAACTAGTTAGGTGTTCGATATACAGTTGGAAGGCTTTAATGCCGTCTGCTTCTTCTTCGGCGTATGCCTTATTAAACTCAGCCTGTTGTTTTTCTATGCCATCAACTAGGTCTTGATTGTTTTGCGCAATAATTTGCTCAACCTGAGCCAATACTTGCTCATCTGCTAAACCCAAGGTTTTCTGCTCAATTAAATACTGAGACAATTGGTTGATGGTTTCAAAAGCATGTAGATGGCGTTCTAACAAGCGGTGGGAAATAGCAGCCTGCTCGATACTCGATACTTGGTCTATATTGGCTTTTATTTTTTCTATGCGTTCTTGTTGGCGCTGATATTTATCCAACAATATGGTGGCCTGGTCACTTCCTGAATCAGCGGCCATTGCCGAAGTTATCGGAGCACAAACTAACAAAGCCCCCAGCACCAGAGCGCTACAATAACGCGTTAATTCCTTTAACATTTCTTTCTCCAAGCAACACAACAATTAATACGCTGAGCATTCAGCCTAACTTGTACTGTTTAAAATAAATCAAACCACTACATAAGAATAGTGGCTTGTTTGTATTTTACTATCAGATTTAAGCGCTTATACTAACAATATGCTCACATAGATAGTGACTTCGACATAAACAGCACCTTATTTAAGCTGTTTGATACTGCGATACAAGGATAGTATATGAAAACCAAGCAGTGGCTGCCTCTAGCTGCCTTTATAGCAAGCTTTAGCTCTACAAGTTTTGCCGGTGAATGGGTAATTAAAGCAGGCGGCTTTTGGGCTCAAACCGATTCTTCAGTCTCCACCAAACTATTTGATGGCAGTGAAGGCTACCTAGATTTTGAAGATCATTTGAATCTAGAAGAAGAACAGTTTTTACCTTTTTTTGAAGCTGGTTATAAATTTAACGATCGCCACTACGTTTATGCCGACTGGCGCCGCTTACATCGCTCAGCAAAAACCCAATCTACCTTTGGTTTCACCCTTCCAGGCGATTCAGACAAAGGAGTGTTAGTAGGCGCAGCTATCGACACCCGCATGGATATTGATATTTTGCGTGCTGGCTATGGCTACTCTTTCTACAAAACCGATCGTGCTGAAATAGGCGGCTCTTTAGGTTTGCATGTTATGTTCATTGAAATGGGCTTTAGCGGCGAAATAGCTGGTTGTATTGATAATAACGGAAGTATTACCTGTGACAGCGCCAGTACCAATGGTGAAGTAGTTGATGAATCAACCACTGCTCCGTTACCAGACATTGGACTATGGGCCGATTACCAGTTATCTGAAGATTGGACGATTGGCGCACATACTCAATTTTTCTATATATCGATAGATAATACTAGCGGCTATTTAGCCGATTTAAACGCTTCAATCTCTTACCATATCAACCCAAATTGGGATGTTGAGCTAGGTTATAATTACTATCTGGTTGAAGCCGAATGGAATGAAACCACATTAAAATATAACTACCGCGGGCCAATGCTCAACGTAGCCTATAAGTTTTAAACGCTTAAGCGATAAAATTAACAAAGCCACAAGCTCTAACTTGTGGCTTTAGTTTTACTACAGATTAGATAATGCGCTCTAGAGCAATGATTCAATCCCGTAAAGCTTGCCGTATTTTTCCACTACAAAGTCGATATCTTTATCGCCTCGTCCCGACAAGTTAATCAAGATAGACCCTTTGTTACCTTGCTTAGCCAAATTAATAGCATGAGCTACGGCATGGGCGGATTCAATAGCCGGAATAATGCCCTCTAAGCGCGATAATTCAAAGAAAGCATCGATAGCTTCTTGGTCACTCACCACTCCATATTGAACACGGCCTAAATCTTTTAAGTAAGCGTGTTGTGGACCAACCGATGGATAATCTAAACCACTGGCCACAGAGTAAACCTGCTGCGGCTCTCCTTGCTCATCTTTAAGCATATAAGAGTGGAAACCGTGCATGGTGCCAGGCTCGCCCTTAGTTAACGTTGCTGCGTGTTCGCCTTCTTCTTCCAAACTACGCCCAGCAGGTTCACAACCATGCATAGCCACTGCTTCGTCTTCTAAAAAGGCACTAAATAGCCCCATAGCATTGGAACCACCACCCACACATGCCACTAAGTTATCTGGTAGCGACCCAGTCATAGCTTGAAACTGCTCGCGAGCTTCGATACCAATAATCGATTGAAAGTCTCTAACCATCATAGGAAAAGGGTGCGGACCAACCACAGAACCAATAGCATAGAGCTGGGTATGCGGGTCAGCCATATAGGCTTGGAACGCGCCATCTACCGCTTCTTTTAAAGTTTTTCTACCGTGGGTAGCAGGAATAACATTCGCGCCAAGAATACGCATTCTCACTACATTCGGGTGCTCTTTGGCAATATCTACTTCACCCATATGAATATCACACTCTAAACCTAGCAAAGCCGCAGCTGTAGCCAAAGCAACTCCGTGTTGCCCCGCTCCAGTCTCGGCAATCACTTTGGTTTTACCCATTTTTTTAGCCAGTAGTACTTCACCTAAGCAGTGATTAATTTTGTGGGCGCCAGTATGGTTTAAATCTTCTCGTTTTAAGTAAATATCACAGCCGTAAGTTTGAGATAGATGCTCGGCATGAAATATCGGGCTAGGGCGGCCTACATAGTGTTGGTATAAACGAGTGAGTTCAGCAACAAATTGCGGATCTTGACGAATCTCCAGATAAGCTTGATTAATGTCTTCCATCACAGCTTGAAGCTCTGGTGGGATAAAGCTGCCGCCATATTCACCAAAATAACCTTCGCTATTGGGCAATGGGTGCTCAAACTGTTTAGTCATAATCTGTCTCTAGCTAACAAAAAAACAGTTATACCCAATAAAAGTAGGGATTTATGTGCGCTACATATACCTTCGAAAAATAATTATTGTCTGGAAAAGAGCTTTAAAACAAAAAAAGCGACCTAAGGCCGCTTTTTACAATAAAAACAAAGGGGTTAAGATTTTTTAACCGGTCTTTGCCAACCACTAATACTGCGTTGCTTGGTTCGAGAAATGGCCAATACTTCAGCTTCAACATTGCTGGTAATAGTAGAGCCTGCACCAATAGTGGCGTTCTTACCCACGGTAACTGGAGCAACTAATTGGCTGTCACTACCAATAAATGCGCCATCTTCAATGATGGTTTGAAACTTATTCACTCCATCATAGTTACAAGTGATGGTACCAGCACCAATATTTACTTTTTCACCCACCGTGGTATCACCTAAGTAAGTAAGGTGGCCAGCTTTAGAGCCTTTACCCAAGGTAGATTTCTTCATCTCTACAAAGTTGCCTACATGTGCATCTTGCTCAAGTTTGGCACCAGGGCGAAGACGAGCAAAGGGCCCGGCTGAAGCATCAGCCGCTAAGCTTGCTTGCTCAACAATGCTATTAGCTTTTATGGTGACGTTATCGCCAATCTCACAGTCGACTAAAATGGCGTTGGCTTCGATAGTAACGTTGTTACCAATGGTAACTTTACCTTTGATAATTACGTTGATGTCGATGAAGCAATCACTGCCAATACTTAACTCTCCGCGTAAATCAAAGCGATTAGCATCGGCGAGGCTTACACCATCACGTAATAATTGTTCTGCTTGGCCTTTTTGATAGGCGCGCTCTAAACCATTAAGTTGAACGCGATCATTCACACCTTGTACTTCTACAATAGAGTCAGGCTGAACTGCTTGAACCACATTACCTTCTTTTGTGGCCATTTCGATAATATCAGTAACGTAATACTCGCCCTGAGCATTATCATTACTTATCTTGGCTAACCAGCGGTTAAAGTCATTACTATTAGCAACCAATACACCGGTATTCACTTCTTTAATGGCTAACTGCTCTGCGGTGGCATCTTTATGTTCCACAATGGCAGCTACGCTGCCGTTTTCGCGAACAATGCGCCCATAGCCTGTTGGGTCATCTTGGTCCACTGTTAGCAAACCAATACCGCTTTCTGGCAGGGCTTCAATTAAACGTTGTATGGTTTGTTCACTGATTAACGGCGTATCACCGTATAACATCACTACTGCTTGGTTTGGCGCGAAATGAGGGGCAGCTTGCTGCATTGCATGGCCAGTGCCCAATTGTTCAGCTTGTTCAACCCAGTTTAAGCTTGGGTCTTTAATTTGCTGTTGGATTAAATCACCGCCGTGGCCGTAAATCAGGTGAATAGCTTCTGGCTTTAGTTTTTTAGCGGTATCGATGACATGCTGCACCATTGGTTTATCCGCTAGTTTATGCAACACCTTCGGCAAAGTTGAACGCATCCTTGTTCCTTTACCGGCAGCCAAAATAACAACACTGAAGTTCATTTTGTTTCCTTATTACAGGTTAATTTTCCCAATCAACCAAGATGATTATCGACAACTTAAACAAGTGTAAGCGAAACTGATAAGCTTTGGAATTATCGTTTAAATAAGCGCTGCATTGGCGAGCGAGTGTAATCCCATAGATGATCAAAAACCTGCATCAATTCTGGATTACCGTAAGTAGATAGGTTAAGCGCATGGAATCGATTTTTTTGCGCTTTTAGTTGCTTAATGGTTTCTAGCAAGTCGCTAGGTGGAGCAGGGGCAATAAAATCTGACAACACCACTAAATCTGCATTTTGATATTTGTCTTCAGACATTTGTTTGATGGCTTGCTGCAGCGCCGAGGCCATATCGGTGCCGCCATGAAAGCTATAGGAAAGAAAGTTAAGCACCTCTCGCAAACCATCTTTTTTGGTGAGCTCATAAGTGATTAACTCAGTAGAGAACATAATCACATAGCAATCACGCTTTTCAGCTAACGCAATTTGCATTAAGCCATAAGCTAAGGCTTTGGCGCACTTTTCAGGGAAACCTTGCATCGAACCCGAGCTATCAATAGCCAAAATAAATGGCCCTTTGTCTAACATGGTTTCATCGGCGGCTTTTTTATAGGTTTTCACTTTTCGCAGTTTGCGTTGTTTGCCCTGCATTTGATAATTCATTAGCTGGTGGTCGACCAAATGCTTATAAAAAATAACCTCTAATTCTGGGTAGGCTAAGAACATCGTTTCATTGGGCAAGAGTTTGGCTAGGTCGTCACCTTCGTGTACACCTACTATATCGTCGGTAACTTGGTCTAATTGCTCTTCAATCAACTGGGGTTCTTCTACCGGGGCATTGCTAGCGTTAGGGTCACTAACTTGATCAGCCATTCTTCCTAACTGCTCGGCAATTTTTTGCAGGCCTTTTTGTGATTTAAGAAACACAGCAAATTGCTTGAGCAAGTTAACTTCACTTTTGCGTAACTTAGCTGCGGCCATATCCCACAGTCGCCCAAGCTTATTTGAGTCGCCTGATTCGGTCATTTCAGGCATGGCTTGCAGGGTTTCGACTCGTTGATAAAGATCGGCCAGCAAGGCTTGTTTATGCTGTTTCATTTCATCTACTTGAGCTTGATTTAATTCTTTAGCAATACTCTCGAACCACTGATTACAAAAGTAGCTTTGAAACATAGGACTATAACGATGATGAGGATGGGCGGCCAACTCACTGGCTTTGCCATAAAAGCTGGAACAAACACTTAGCTGGATGAGTAATTCATCTAATTGTTGGCTAAACCCTGCACTGTCTAATTCTATCGAACGCTGATACAGGGCAATTTCTTCGGCAAACTTTTCTTCTATGGTGATTTGACCAAGCTGAGCACGAATTTGGTTTTTCCACTTGCTCACTTGGTTTTTCATGGAACTTTGAATACCAGGACTAGACTCTGCAATCATCATAAGTTGCGGGCGCATCATCACCTCGCGAACGGCTTCATCAAGCAATCCCGATTCCGCTAACATTACACCAAACTGCAGGCTATCTATCACGCTTATAGCCTAGTTAAAAAAGTCATTTATATTGCGCATCCTGTAAGCTTGTTTATCCAATAATGTAGCCACGCCAGACACCATTAACTCAACCTCCATTAAGCTCGCCTCTATCGCCTCGGGCAGTTGCTGAGAAATAAAGTTATGGGGCAACGCTCCGTGAAACTGAGCTCGACTACGTTTAAGCTCATAATCAGCTTGTTTAATATTAGCCAATACCGCATCAATTTGCTGTTGCCAGCTAGCCACCATACTTTCATCAAGGCCTTGCTGCTTGGCAATACCCAGTAATAAAGGGCGATTAGCTAAATCTTTAATTACCAGCTGGTGGTTAATATCGATGTCAAAGCGCAATTGACACAGCTCTGAGCCCTCATTAATGCGCCCTAACATTTCACAATTACCGCTTTTGATTTTCTTGGAAAACTCGTTGGCATCCACATAAACCCAACGCGTTTCACCTTTATCTTTTTCGCTCACCGATAAATTGCTTTGCAAAACCACCAGTTTAAACAGCTCGCCACCATGTTTCTTGGGGAAACGCTTAGCACTACCAAAATCATATTTGTATTGGTCCTTTCTTAGACCAGAATCATGGGAGAACTGAACGGTGAGCTGGTCACAAATATCATCTACGGTGGCGCTATAATGACGTTCTGCACCTTCAGCCAACTCTTTTAGCTTAAGCTGGTCAAAAGCATGGTTTACCGCATAGTCTTGCATGCAGGTTTGAATAAACTGCCTATCGTCTAGGTTGTGCCAGAGACAGTCTTGTAGCAACAATAAATCCAGCGGATTAATTTCTGAACGACCATTAAAAAAGGCACTGGTTTGCAGTAAATGAACAGACTTTTTCCAGCGGCGATCCGACACATAAAGGTCGCTAACAATGCTGCCTTCACCCGCTAAGGGTAAACCTTGCTCAACCAAGTTTTTAATTAGGTACATTTTTTCAAACACACTGTCACTCATAGTGACTTGGCCAAGCTGCGCTTGCCATGTTTGATACTCTTCATCACTAATAACTAAGTTTTCAGGAATATCTTGCAAGCTTTGGTTATCTAGCAATAAGGCTTTAAAATTGTCTTTCTGCTGAATTCTATTAACAAATACCCGCAGTAACATGCGGTCATATAGCGCTTCTAAGCCGCCGTCTTCTTCCGGCAGTTCATTTGAAGCCGAAATAAGTAAACGCATTGGCACGGGCAAGTTTTCGTAGCTATTGCGAAAAGTACGCTCGTTCACAACTGTAAGTAAGGTGTTGAGAATAGCCGGACCGGCTTTCCAAATTTCATCAAGAAAAACAATATGCGCTGTAGGCAAGTAGCCTTCGGTTAAGCGGACATATTTACCATTGTCTTTAAGCTCTTGGATCGATAATGGACCAAATACTTCTTCGGGCGTAGAAAAACGCGTCATTAAGTAGTCGAAAAAACTTTGGCTTTTAAAGGCTTTAACCAAGCGTTTGGCAATCATGCTTTTTGCAATACCTGGCGGGCCAAGTAAAAAAACACTTTCTCCGGCTAAGGCGGCGAGAAGACATAGCTTGAAACTTTCTTCACGTTCATAAATACCTGCCGACAAGGCTTTAATCAGGCTTTGAATACGCTCTGAGAGCAAGGCTTTGTTTGCCTGATTTAATGGCGCAATAGTAGCCATAATCATCCTTTGCTTGTTGGCCAATTAACCGCGCGTTAAGGCCATATTTTTATTAGTATTTAATGGTAGCGGCTTCGTGGCCACTTTTCGTTGATATCAACATCATTTTTTACAAACAAAAAAGGCGCTCTGAGAGCGCCTTTTATTATCAAACTAAACTTATCGGACATTTTTTCCGAGGATTTCGATAACTTGAAGTTGAGCCATTGCTTTCGCTAGTTCAACTTGAGCTCTCGCAAAATCTACATCGCTGTTAGGATTGCTAATGCTTTCCTCAGCTGCCTGTTTAGCTTGCTGGGCTTTGGCTTTATCGAGCTCGTTGCCTCGAATCGCGGTATCAGCTAGAACGGTTACATTTCCTGGTTGTACTTCCAAGAAACCACCCGAGATGTAAATCACCTCTTCGTGACCGTGCTGTTTTACCATGCGAACCATACCAGGCTTAATTGGGGTTAGTAGTGGGGCGTGACCATGCAACACCCCTAACTCACCCTCTTCACCGGTTACTCGTAAGTGCTCAACGCGGCCAGAGAAAATTTTCTCTTCTGCGCTCACCACATCCAAGTGAACTGTCATCGCTGCCATTTCAGCCTCCTGTTACGCCAATTGGCGAAGCTTACATATTTTTGGCGCGCTCAAGCACGTCATCAATATCGCCTGCATACAAGAACGCTTGCTCTGGAATATCGTCGTAATCGCCAGCCAGTAGGCCTTTAAAGCTACGGATAGTATCTTTAAGCGGGATAAGTTTACCTGGGTTACCAGTGAAAACTTCAGCTACGTGATAATCTTGAGTTAAGAATTTCTCAATCTTACGCGCACGAGCTACGGTTTGTTTGTCTTCTTCAGACAATTCATCCATACCTAGAATCGCAATAATATCTTTCAATTCTTTATAACGTTGTAGTACACCTTGCACGCCACGAGCAATGTCGTAGTGCTCTTGACCAACCACTAATGGATCTAACTGACGAGAGTTTGAATCCAATGGGTCAATAGCAGGGTATAGGCCCATAGCAGCAATGTTACGGTTTAGAGTAACGGTTGCGTCTAAGTGAGCGAAAGTGGTTGCTGGAGATGGGTCAGTCAAGTCATCCGCAGGTACATATACCGCCTGAATCGAAGTAATCGAACCAGTCTTAGTAGATGTAATACGTTCTTGAAGAACACCCATTTCTTCAGCCAATGTTGGCTGATAACCTACCGCTGATGGCATACGACCTAACAGTGCAGATACTTCGGTACCGGCCAAGGTGTAACGGTAAATGTTGTCAATAAACAACAATACGTCTTTACCTTCGTCACGGAACTTCTCAGCCATAGTTAAACCGGTTAACGCTACGCGTAGACGGTTTCCTGGTGGCTCGTTCATCTGGCCGTAAACCATGGCTACTTTATCAAGTACCCCGGCTTCTTCCATCTCGTAGTAGAAATCGTTACCTTCACGAGTACGCTCACCAACACCAGCAAACACAGATAAACCTGAGTGCGCTTTAGCAATGTTGTTGATCAACTCCATCATGTTTACGGTTTTACCTACACCGGCACCACCAAACAGACCAATTTTACCACCCTTAGCGAATGGACAAATCAAGTCGATAACTTTAACGCCAGTTTCTAACAATTCGTTAGACGTGGCTTGCTCTTCGTAAGAAGGAGCAGCACGGTGAATTTTGTAGCGCTCTTCAGTCGCAATTTCACCTTTGTGGTCAATGGTATGACCTAGTACGTTCATAATGCGACCTAGGGTTGCTTCACCCACAGGTACTTTAATCGCGTCACCAGTATCAACCACTTCTAGGCCACGACGAATACCTTCCGATGCACCCATACAGATACAACGAACTACGCCACCACCAATCTGCTGTTGAACTTCAAGTACGAGTTCTTCGCCTTGAACTTCTAGAGCATTGTATACCTTCGGTACACTGTCATGTGGAAATTCAACGTCCACAACAGCGCCAATTACTTGGACGATGTTACCGTTACTCATGTTGATTCCTCTAAATATTTTTGCTTAATGCCTCGCCTTAAACGGCTGCAGCTCCCGCAGAAATTTCGCTCAATTCTTGAGTAATTGCTGCTTGACGTTCTTTGTTGTAAATCAACTGAAGATCGTCAATCAAATTACCCGCATTGTCGGTTGCCGCTTTCATTGCAACCATTCGTGCAGCTTGCTCACAAGCGAGGTTTTCCACCACACCTTGATACACTTGAGACTCGATATAACGCACCAATAAACCGTCGAGTATTTCTTCGGCACTTGGCTCGTATAAATAGTCCCAGCTGCGAGACGCAATTTCTGGGTCGTCTGCTTTAGGCAGCGGCAATAATTGGTCCATAGTTGGTTCTTGTACCATGGTGTTAACAAATTGGTTATACACCACATAAATGCGATCCAATTTGCCTTCATCGTAGGCTTCAAGCATCACTTTTACGGTACCGATTAGCTCTTCAACGGTTGGGTTATCACCCAAACCAGAATTCTGAGCAACCACATTACCACCATGATTATTGAAAAAGGCTGTCGCTTTTCCGCCAATAACGGCGAGATCGGCTTCTACACCTTTTTCTTTCCACTGCTGCATGTCTGTAACAACTTTTTTGAACAAGTTAATGTTCAAGCCACCACATAGACCGCGGTCAGTAGATACCACGATGTAACCAACACGCTTAGCTTCTCGTTCTACAGCATACGGATGCTTATATTCGAGTTTACCAAGCGCGATATGACCAATTACTTTGCGCATAGCTACTGCGTAGGGGCGGCTGCTTTCCATGCTGTCCTGAGAACGACGCATTTTACTCGCTGCAACCATCTCCATCGCTTTGGTAATTTTTTGAGTGTTTTTAACACTACCAATCTTACCTTTAATTTCTTTAGCGCCGGCCATATCTATTCGCTCCTATTCGTCAGGGTTGATTACCAAGATTGCGTTGATTTAAAGCTTTCTAATAAGCCTTTAATCGATGCGTCAATCTCGTCGTTGTAATCGCCTTTCTCGTTAATAGACGCCAATAGATCGGCATACTCATTGTTAGCGTAAGCTAACAATGCGGTTTCAAAATCAACAATTTTGTTAATTTCGATATCCATTAAGAAACCTTTTTCCGCTGCGTATAGACCTAACGCTTGTTCAGCTACAGATAATGGGCTGAATTGCTTCTGCTTCATTAACTCTGTTACTTTTTGACCGTGGTCTAACTGCTTACGGGTTGCATCATCTAAGTCAGATGCAAACTGAGCAAATGCCGCTAGTTCGCGGTATTGCGCCAGTGCGGTACGAATACCACCAGACAGTTTCTTAATAATCTTAGTTTGCGCAGCACCACCAACACGAGATACCGAAATACCTGGATCAACCGCCGGACGAGTACCAGAGTTAAACAACTGGCCTGTTAGGAAGATTTGACCATCGGTAATCGAAATTACGTTGGTAGGTACGAATGCAGATACGTCACCGGCTTGAGTTTCAATAATCGGCAATGCCGTTAATGAACCTGATTTGCCTTTAACTTCACCTTTAGTGAACTCTTCTACGTATTTCTCATTAACCTGAGACGCACGTTCTAGTAGGCGAGAGTGAAGGTAGAAAACGTCACCAGGGTATGCTTCACGACCAGGAGGTCGACGTAATAGCAATGAAATTTGACGATAAGCAACAGCTTGCTTAGATAAATCATCATAGATGATTAACGCGTCTTCACCGCGGTCACGGAAGTATTCACCCATAGTACAACCCGCGTAAGGCGCTAGGTATTGTAATGCGGCTGAATCAGAAGCAGATGCTGCAACAATAGTGGTGTATTCCATTGCGCCATATTCTTCTAACTTACGAACAACGTTCGCGATAGTTGAAGCTTTTTGACCAATAGCAACATACACACACTTAATGCCAGAGCTTTTCTGGTTAATGATAGTATCTACAGCAATAGCTGTTTTACCAATCTGACGGTCACCAATAATCAACTCACGCTGACCACGGCCGATTGGAATCATAGAATCAATCGCTTTAATACCTGTTTGCACAGGTTTGTCTACCGATTTACGTTCCATTACGCCAGGAGCAATTACTTCGATCGGCGAGAAGCCTTCGTTGTCTACTGCGCCTTTACCATCAATTGGCTCACCCAGTGTATTAAGTACACGTCCTAGTAGGCCACGACCTACTGGAACTTCCAAAATACGACCAGAACTTTTAACTTTATCGCCCTCTGCTAAATCAGCATAAGGGCCCATTACTACAGCACCAACAGAGTCACGCTCTAGGTTAAGTGCGATAGCATAACGGCTACCAGGAAGCTCAATCATCTCGCCTTGCATTACATCGGCAAGACCATTAATTCGAATAATACCATCGCTTACAGAAACGATTGTACCTTCGTTACGAGCTTCACTGACAACTTCGAACTGTTCAATTCTTTGCTTGATCAGTTCACTTATTTCAGTGGAATTCAGTTGCATACTCTATTCCCCAATTACGCTTGCAGTGCGTCGGATAGTTTTGCCAATTGCCCTTTTACAGAGCTATCAATCACTAAATCACCAGCGTGAATAATCACTCCGGCCATTAATGAGGCATCAACACTACAGTTAAGCTTCACTTTGCGTGATAAACGCTGTTCCAAGGAAGCACTAATTTGCGCTTGCTGCGCGGCATCTAGTTCAGAAGCAGAAACAACATCAGCTGTTATCTCTTTAGCCAATTCGGCTTTGTACTCTAAGAACAGAGCTAACACAGCAGGCAACGCGTCTAAACGTGCATTTTCAGCCATTAACTTTATTAAGTTAAGGCCGTGCTCGTTAAGCTGCTCAGCACATACGGTGGTAAATAAGTTTACCAAGGTAGTTGCTGATTCCTTTTTCAGTTGCACAGAAACGTGCTCGTTAGCTGCCACTTCGGCAACAAACGCTAACATTTCAGTCCACTCATCTAAGGCTTTGTGCTCAACGGCAAAATCAAACGCAGCTTTAGCGTAGGGACGAGCAATGGTGGTTAAATCAGCCATAAGCTCTACCTTTTATCCCTTATTTCAGCTCAGCGACTAGCTTATCAACAATATGCTTGTTGGCTTCTTTGTCGATTGAACGCTCAAGAATTTTCTCAGCGCCAGCGATGGCTAAAGCAGCTACTTGTGCACGTAACTCTTCACGAGCACGATTACGTTCTGCTTCAACTTCAGCATTACCTTGAGCAAGAATTTTTTCACGCTCTTGGTTAGCCAGCTCTTTTGCTTCGTCGATGATTTGAATTTTGCGCTTATTAGCTTGCTCAACAATCACAGCAGCTTCCGATTTAGCATCTTTCATTTGCTCTGAAGCTTTAGCTTGAGCTAACTGAAGATCTTTACCGGCACGTTCAGCGTCAGCTAAACCATCCGCAATTTTCTTTTGACGAGCTTCAATCGCATCAATTAATGGTGGCCATACGTACTTAACGCAGAACCAACAAAAAATCGCGAACGATATCGCTTGTCCAAACATGGTTGCATTGATATTCACAACGACACCTCCCTATTTGTTAGGAATCGAAGGATTAACCTAACAAGGCAACAAACGGGTTAGCGAATACGAAGAATAACGCGATACCCACAGCAATCATTGAGATCGCATCTAGTAGACCAGCAATAATAAACATTTTAGTTTGTAGTGCAGGGGCTAGCTCAGGTTGACGGGCTGATGCTTCTAATAATTTACCACCTAAAAGTGCAAAACCGATAGCAGTACCCAAAGCGGCCATGCTCAGCATGATTGCAACAGCGATAATAGTAAAACCAACAACAGTTTCCATGAATTTCTCCAAAAGTATTTATTAGGTTAAAACAGTTTTTATTAAACTTAATTAGTGATCTTCATGGGCTAAGGCTAGATAAACTATCGTTAGCATCATGAAAATAAACGCCTGAAGCACAATGACCAAAATATGGAAAATTGCCCATGGAACAGAAAGTGTCCATTGAGCCCATAAAGGAACAAGTGCGGCAATAAGAATAAAGATCAATTCACCTGCATACAGGTTACCGAACAGACGCAAAGCGAGTGAGAAAGGCTTAGCCAATAATGTGACCGATTCCAACAAGAAGTTGAAAGGTATCATTGACCAGTGATTAAAAGGATTAAGCGTAAGCTCTTTTGTAAACCCTTTCAGTCCTTTTACTTTAATACTGTAGAAAATGATTAAAGCAAACACGGCAATAGACATGCCTAATGTGATGTTTAAATCAGTTGTCGGTACAATTTTAAAGTACTCAGCGCCCATAAGTCCGGCGACGTGGGGTATAAAGTCAACAGGGACTAGATCCATCAAGTTCATGAGGAAAATCCACACGAAGATGGTTAAGCCGATTGGCGCAATAACACGGTCAGTGCGATGGAAAGCGTCACGAACGGCTCCATCAACAAACTCAACCATCATTTCAACAAAACATTGAAACTTGCCAGGTACGCCAGTTGTTGCTTTTTGCCCTGCCTTATAAAAAAGAAATAAGAACAAAGCACCCAAGCCAACTGAAAACAGGAGTGAATCAATGTGCCAAGTCCAGAACCCTGCATCCTTACAAGCGTAATTAAATGCCAGACCGCCATCGGCCATACACATTTGAGCGTTTGTCAGGTGGTGCTGGATATAGCCTGAAACGTTACCTTCAGCAGCCATTTATCATCCTATTTTTGTTACTAAGAAAAATAGAGGCAGTCCATTGCGTTAATGTACTAAGTATAAAACCAAGTAATAGGGCCAACGGCTCTACATTAAACAAGGCAAATACCAGTATAAACATGATGGCTGTAAGAGATAGTTTTACGACCTCTCCGAGATAAAAACTTAATACTACGTATTTTTGATGTCTAGCACCGACAAACATAAATGCCATTAGTGTAAACAAGGCATTGGGTAGTAAGAAGATCAAACCTCCGATTAACACCGAAAGAGCAATATCTTTATCGAAAAAGAAACCACTCTTTAGCGTTAGCAGTGCGACAAACCCTGTCTGAAAGATAACAAAATATAACGCCTTTAGGCGTACTTCTGTTGTTAAAGACCCAGACATTCTCGACCTCTACTAGTTTTTACATTTAACCCATTACCTAAAACTAGGTAAAAAGGGCTTGCGAAAAAGCCTAATGATTATACGTCGAAAGTGCACTTTTGCAATCAGAAGCAAAGCTGAAGTCACTAATTTGTAACAGCTTACATAAACAAATAGCGGTTATTGTTAATTTTTATGTTACAAACCAGCGATTTTGGTCATCTTTTGGTGAATTTTAGGTAATCAAGATCAAAGAAATATAGGTGAGATTAGTTTACAAAAACTACAGTGTTTCGTCAGAATCGATGAAGAGTGCCAAAATAGCATCTAATTCATCAAGATTTGCGTAGTCGATCACCAATTTACCCTGACCTTTTTTGTTTTGCTGGATTTTTACACCGGCACCTAATCGTTCGCTTATTCTTTGCTCTAGTCTGTTAATATCTGGATCAACTTTAGCCGCTTGTTTTGGCGCTTTTGGGTTTAAAACTGCCTTAACTAGTTTTTCGGTATCACGAACCGTTAAACCTTTGGCTGCGACATTGCGTGCAGTTTCGGCTTGGGTTTCACCACTAAGTGCTAACAGCGCACGGGCATGACCCATTTCAATATCACCATGCTCTAATAAGATTTTCACATCGTTATCAAGGCTATTTAGGCGCAGTAGGTTGGTTACTGTAGTACGAGATTTACCCACTGCTTCAGCCACTTGTTGATGGGTAAGCTCAAACTCATTCATTAAACGGTCTAGAGCAACCGCTTCTTCCATGGCGTTAAGATCTTCACGCTGGATGTTTTCAATCAAGGCGATGGCAACGGCGTTTTCGTCGCTCACATTCTTAATTAAACACGGCACATCGTGCAGATGAATTTGTTGAGAGGCGCGCCAGCGACGTTCACCGGCAATAATTTCGAATTGGTTTTCACCCACTTCACGCACCACGATAGGTTGGATAACCCCTTGTGCTTCAATTGAGTGGGCCAGTTCTTCCAGCGCTTCTGCTGACATGTCTTTACGCGGTTGGTATTTACCAGGGCGTAGCCATTCAATTGGCAACTTGCGTAAATCACCGCGGTTTTCATCAACGGTTTGCTGATTAGTATCGGCTTTAGTGTCCTCTTCAACTTGACGTTGACGAGCGTTATTACTGGTACTGAGTAATAAATCTAATCCTTTACCTAATCCACGTTTTCTCGCTGACATGTCTTTATCCGTATTCATTAATCTACGACCACTGCTTGCGCTTCTTCTTCATGGCGGCGAATAATTTCACCCGCTAAAGCGAGGTAAGCCTTAGAACCATTTGACGTTTTATCATAATACATGGCTGGTTTACCAAAGCTAGGGGCTTCGGCTAAACGCACATTTCTTGGGATCACAGTTCGGTAGACTTTTTTGCCAAAGTGCTGCTTAAGTTGGTCACTCACATCAGAAGACAGTCGATTTCTCGGATCGAACATGGTGCGTAAGATCCCTTCAACCTGAAGCTCAGGATTGACTACCGAAGCCAATTTACTGATGGTATCAACCAAGGCGGTTAAACCTTCTAGGGCATAATACTCACATTGCATTGGCACTAATACGCTATCAGCTGCCGCCATTGCATTCACTGTAAGCATGTTAAGTGAAGGCGGGCAGTCGATAAAAATATAATCGTAGTAGTCACGCACTGGCGCTAGGGCGTTACGTAAACGCACTTCGCGGGCAAAAAATTCCATCAACTTGATCTCAGCGGCAGTGACGTCTGAGTTCGCTGCAATTAAATCAAAAAATCCGCTGGTATCTTTTACGGTCACTTGATCGATAGGTTCTTCATCGATCAGCAATTCATAGGCAGTTTTTGGAACGTCGTATTTATCAACACCACTGCCCATAGTGGCATTACCTTGTGGGTCTAGGTCAATCAACAAAACTTTGCGTTTAGTGGCCGCCATAGACGCCGCTAAATTTACGCTGGTTGTAGTTTTTCCTACGCCACCTTTCTGGTTGGCAACCGCAATTACTCTACCCACAATATTTTCGCCTAAGGGTTATTTTTATCAATAATAACTAGATGTCGCTGACCTTCAAGTTCGGGAACACTTAAACTCTCGATACTGTGCAGTTTTAAGCCATCAGGTAGGTTTTCTAGCTCTTGTTCAGGCACTAAGCCTTTTAAAGCATAGAATTTACCATTATTTGCGGGTAGGTGAGAACACCAGTTAAGCATATCCTCTAAAGAAGCGAAGGCTCTGCTTATTACTCCATCAAAATCGAGGTTTTGTTGGTAGTTTTCTACCCGACTTTGCACCGCAGTAACATTATCGAGCTTTAGCAAATGACAAACTTGGCGAATAAAAGTAATTCGCTTGCCTAAGCTATCAAGTAAAACAAACTGTTTATCGGGGTTAATAATGGCCAAAGGTAAGCCTGGTAAACCAGGGCCAGTGCCAACATCAATAAAACGCTCGCCCTGTAAGTGAGGACTAACTACTAAGCTATCGAGAATGTGTTTTACCATCATCTCCATAGGATCTCTTACCGAAGTAAGATTATAAGCTTTATTCCATTTATCCAGTTGCTCAACCAAACTAACCAGTTGAGAGATTTGCAGCTCGCTGAGCTGCAAAGAAGTTTGAGCCAATAAGCCCTGTAAGCGAGATTTTAACACCCGATCATCCTAAGCTGACTTGCGTGCCAAGTCGTGTTTTTTCAAATATACCAATAGCAATGATACCGCAGCTGGGGTAACCCCTGAAATACGTGCTGCTTTACCTATAGTTTCTGGCCTAGCATTGCTTAACTTTGCAACAACCTCATTGGATAGGCCGCTAATTTTAGAGAAATCTAAGTCTAAAGGTAGCAAAGTATTTTCATGCTTTTGGGTTTTCTTAATTTCTTCTAATTGACGTTTAATATAGCCGTCGTATTTGATCTGAATTTCAACTTGCTCAGCGGCGGCTGGCAAATCTAGCCCTGGCCCAAAGCCTTCAATTTCCATTAATTGTTGGTAATTAAGCTCTGGTCTGCGGATCAATTCTTCTAGAGAATGCTCGCGAGTAATTGGATTTTTCAACAATGGGTTAAGTTGATCTAATTGACTCGAATTAGTGTGGACCCAAGTGTCTTTCAAACGCTGGCGCTCTAGCTCAACCGCTTCAACTTTTTTGTTAAACAATTGCCAGCGATGCTCATCAACTAAACCAAGCTTATGACCTTGCTCGGTTAAACGCATATCGGCGTTATCTTCACGCAGCAATAAGCGATATTCGGCGCGGCTGGTGAACATGCGGTAAGGTTCTTTAGTGCCTAAGGTTGCCAAATCATCAATCAATACACCCATGTAAGCTTGATCACGGCGTGGCGCCCAGGCTTCTTTGCCTTGCGCATACAAAGCAGCGTTAGAACCCGCAATTAAACCTTGTGCACCGGCTTCTTCGTAACCGGTTGTGCCGTTTATTTGCCCAGCAAAGAACAAACCTTTTAAGTATTTGTTTTCAAGACTTTGTTTTAGATCGCGAGGATCAAAGAAATCATATTCAATGGCATAACCAGGGCGAGTGATATGGGCATTCTCTAAACCTTTCATCGAATGAACAAGCTCAACCTGAACATCAAACGGTAGGCTGGTAGAAATACCATTTGGATACACTTCGTGGGTGGTTAGGCCTTCTGGCTCAATAAAGATTTGGTGTGAATTTTTATCTGCAAAGCGAGTCACTTTGTCTTCGATAGATGGGCAATAGCGCGGCCCAATACCTTCGATTACACCGGTAAACATTGGGCTGCGATCTAGACCATTACGAATGATGTCGTGGGTAGATTCATTGGTATGAGTGATAAAGCAAGGGATCTGTTGCGGATGATCGCTTTGTTTACCAATAAACGAAAATACCGGTGTTGGTGTATCACCTGGTTGTGGCTGCATTTGGCTAAAATCGATACTGCGCGCATCAATTCGTGGCGGAGTACCGGTTTTTAAGCGATCAACACGTAATGGCAATTCACGTAAGCGTTGTGCAAGCGCGATTGATGGTGGATCGCCTGCACGACCACCAGCATGATTGTTTAAGCCAATGTGAATCATGCCACCAAGGAAAGTACCAACAGTAAGCACTACGCTACGTGCGCGTAACTGTAAGCCCATTTGAGTTACCACCCCTACCACTTGATCGTTTTCTACGATCAAGTCGTCACAGGCTTGCTGAAAGATGGTTAGGTTGGCTTGGTTTTCTAAACGTTCACGGATCGCAGCACGATAAAGTACTCGATCGGCTTGAGCGCGTGTTGCGCGAACGGCTGGTCCTTTAGATGAATTTAGGGTTCTAAATTGGATCCCCGATAGGTCAGCAGCTTGCGCCATTAAGCCACCTAAGGCATCAATTTCTTTTACTAAGTGACCTTTACCAATCCCACCAATGGCTGGGTTACAAGACATTTGACCTAAGGTCTCAATGTTATGAGTAAGCAACAAGGTATTTTGACCCATGCGTGCAGCGGCCGCTGCTGCTTCAGTACCGGCATGACCACCACCGATCACTATTACGTCATATTGTTGTTTATAGAACATTTGTTATTACCTCGAACCAGCCTAATCCCAAAAGGGTGCGACATTTTACTGGTTAAGCGGCAATAAGGGAATGCTTAGATCAGAATTAGATCAGCACTAGATCTCTTATAAATATATATAAGATCTTTTTTTTAAGATCTTTTATTAGATCTACTATTAGTAAACTGCTGATCTGTAGATAAGTGAATTTTTAGCTTTATGATCATTAACTTAATTAAGATCAGATCTTGTTAATGAAGGGCGATCTAAGCAGGGGAAAAACTGGGATCTAATTTGCTGTTTATCCACAGGTGAAATTAGGTATAAGCTTATCCATAGGAATAACTATGTTAAATTAATAGCTATTCCCTAGGGTTATCCACAGTGTTTAGCTCACATTTAGTTCATTTTTCCAGCTTTCTAACCAACTAGCTGCTGGTTCTTCAGGCACTGGTTCTAGATCCACATCAATTTCTAAGCGTTCTTTTAGCTTTTTAGCACCCAATTTATTTAGGGTTTGGTCGAGATCCTTACCTGCACCACAAAAAGTATCGTAACTGCTACTACCAATGGCCACTACGCTATAAGAAACCGCCGAAAGATCCGGTTGTTGCTCAAGTAAGTATTGGAAAAACGGTTGTAAGTTATCAGGCACATCTCCTGCACCATGGGTAGAGCTACAAATAAGCCAAAAAGCCGGTTGTTTAAGTTCACTAAACTTAGCATCTAGGTGAATTTTCACTTGGTGCTGTTCTTTTAACAGGGCTTCTAGCTCATCTGCGACGTATTCAGCCGAACCGAGGGTTGATCCAACAATAATTTCTATATCCACTTACGATCCTTTTAATGTTGACTGTTTTAGCCATTGTAACGTGATCTTGAGTGCTTTAACTAGCTGCGAGTTTACTGTGATCTAGTTGTTGATAGTTTCACGTGAAACCTCAGTAAAATTTCAACAAACCACCAGCTATAGTAATGATCCCAATTGTTGCTTGTGAATAACACTTGTGCACAAATCGTGTTTATCGCTAATGTGGTTTGTTTCTAAACTCTGCTTTACATAGGTTTATTAAGGCTTGTTGAGCTGGCGACATACTGTCCTGCTTACTATAAATGAGTCCTAGCTGTTCATTCGCAATTGCATCGTTATGAGCCACTACCACCAGATCACCTGATTGGATATAGGGGCTGAGTTGCTGCTGCTGGCCTACAAATACCCCAACCCCGCGTAGGCAAAGCTCTATCGCTAGTGAGTGATGCTCCACCGCAATTTGCCGTTGCACAGTATCTGGATCCCACAATTGGGTATTAGTTGAAGAGAGCACGGTTATCCAAGTATGGCTAAGTACTTGCTGAAGTGTTGTTGAGCTTGCCGATGCCAGCTGATGACTTCGTGAACATACCGCTACTACTGGCATTTCACATAAAGGCTCTACGGTAAATTGACTGGGAAAGGCATCTCGGTAAAAGCAAATAGCTAAATCTAATTTTGGTTGTTGCTGCCAATTGAGCAACTGTTCGTCGCGGCGTTGGTAAATATGTAAATCAACTTGCGGATAGGCTTGGTTAAATTGGCTAAGCACTTTGGCTATGGCGCTGTCTTGCAAATAGGCACTCACACCTAAGTTCAACCTTAAGCAGTCTAGGTTGGCTATTTGCTCAACTTGCTCATTTAAGTGTTTTCCAGCATTTAGCAGTTGTTCACACAAGGGCAGCATTTTTAAGCCTTGGGCGCTTAATACTGGTTTGTGACCGTTGCGGGTAAACAGCTCTACATTCCAATCAATCTCAAGGTTGGTTATCCATTGACTCAGCTGGGCGCGGTTCTTTTGCATCTTTTTTGCTGCTGCAGAAATGCTGCCCAGCTGGTGACTTAATACAAATGCTTGAATCGCTTGAAGGTTCATAATTGTTTCTCTGTGTTAGTTAAAGCTAACAGACTCTGATTTGTTAGCCTTGTGCTATCTCTTCATCATAGCGGCGATGGACAGTTTTAAGAGTATGTAACTGGTACTCAATGATGCACGGATGTTTTAGTAATCACCTACTGAAAGGTTCCAAAATGAAAAAAATTATCGTCGCTTCAACCGTTTCACTCGCCTTGTTTAGCCAATTTGCATCGGCTAACGCAATTCGTGGTGAAGTAGCTGCAGAAAGTAATCGCAATGGTCCTCACCTAGGTATTTTAAAAGGTGGCTATGAGTTTGATACTGACTACGGCCAATTTGGTTTTGATGTTGAAGCAAAAAGCCGTTTAGGTGGAAAAGCTTACGGGGAAAATCAGCATGAGTCTGGTTTACACGAAGCTACTTTTGCTGCTGATTATACTTACAAGTTTGGCAATGCTTATGTTCAACCTCGCGTTGAATATACACGTAACGTGGCTAACGATGCTAATACTGGAAAGTTTGCCTTAAAAGGCGGATATAACTTTGATAATGGTATTTTTGTTGCTGCGCGCTACCGTTATGAAGACACCCAAAACAATAACAGTTTAAACAATCACAACTTAGGTGATGTTAAAACTAACCGTACCGACTTAACCGCGGGTTGGGCGGGAGACGTTGTAGGTGTGTCTTTTAACTACATTAATAAAGACGCCAATGCAGAGAACAAAAACAATAACCTGAAAATTAATGAACTAGAGACCAGAATATTCCTAACTAACTTAGGAAACTATCAGCCTTACGTTCAATATACTCAGAAGAACTTTGATAGCACCGGTTACAACAGCGTTCCGCTAAGGGATGACAGCCAGATTAAACTTGGCGTAAGCATGAAGTTTTAAGAGAACAAAAAAGAGCGCCTATGGCGCTCTTTTAAAGAGGAGAGTTGTAAACAATGCTTAGTGGTAATTAAGCGAAGTTGCCTTACCTCTAAATACCCAGTAAGAGAAGGCTGTGTAGGCCAAGATAACCGGCACTACCACCAGCGCACCGACTAAAATCACTACTAATGATTCTGGTGCAGATGCCGCTTCCCAAATATCCATTTGCCCGGGCACAACATCCGGGAAGAAGCTAAAGCCCAAAGCGCTAAAGCACAGTAAAAATATCAACATTACTAAGCTAAACGGTACCCAGCAGTGGCGATCGTTTTCCTTAGGTAAACGGCCCAACAAAAAGTCGTTAAACAAAAATGCCGCAAAGCATAGTGCTGGCATAAGCAATACAAACATAACCAATGGGAAATCAAACCAGCGATCAAATACTCCTGGGTTCACTAAAGGGTTAACAATAGACACCGCTATTACCCCCATGAAACAAAAGCGTCCGGTGGTTTTGGTCCAGGCAACCGCTCGCTGCTGTAAGCTGTCTTCGGTTTTCATTACCAACCAAGCTGCGCCAATGTAACTATAGGCTGCTGTTACCCCTAAACCGCTAAGTAAACCAAATAAGTGGGTGCTTATACCGCCTTCAAAACCCATTACATACAAGCCAAGCATGTAGCCTTGGGCTAAAGTGGTGAGTATTGAACCGGCTTTAAAGGTTCTATCCCAAGCGAGTTTATGGTCAACCGCCGCTTTGGCTCTAAAGTCAAAGGCCACGCCACGCATAATAAGTCCGATCAGCATAATAGCTACCGGAATATAAAGGTGGTAAAGCACAATGCTATGCGCAGCTGGAAAGGCAATAAGCATAATGCCAACGGCCAGTACTAACCAAGTTTCGTTGGCATCCCAAAAGGGGCCAATGGACGCAATCATAGTATCGCGCTGGGCTTCGTCGGCTTCGCCCATTGGCAGTAATATGCCTACTCCTAAATCGTAGCCATCTAATATCGCGTAGATAAGAACAGAAAGTCCCATTAAACCGATGAATATTACCGGTAACCAGTAGGCGTCCATCATGCTTTAGCACTCCCTTCAATGTTGTCTTTTGGCTGATTTACATTGGTTAAATTGCCGTCGGGCTTTGGCTCGTTAGTTTCAAATTCTTCTTCTTTCACCGCTTTTCGCGCCATTAAAAATACCGTGTGAATGTAGGCTACTAATAAGAAGCCATACACAATCAGATACATGGCTAGAGAAAACGCCACGTTGGAAGCAGGTAAGCTGGTTACCGCATCTTCAGTTCTAAGGACGCCGGTAACTAGCCAAGGTTGGCGTCCAATTTCGGTTACATACCAGCCGGCAAGTGTGGCTACCCAACCAGAGAAAGTGGTGGCTACTAATACTTTTAGCATCCAGTTTGGCATTTTGCCTTTGCGTACCATGTGGTAGCTGCCAAACCAGCTTAAAGCGAGCATTAATAAACCTAGGCCCACCATTACTCTAAAGCTCCAAAATACTGGGGCTACAGGCGGATGCTCGTTTTCAAATTCGTTTAAGCCTTTAATTTCACCGTTCACATCGTGAGTAAGAATGAGGCTGGCCAAGTTAGGAATACCAATCGCAAATTTGTTGGTTTTGGTTTCTTCATCAGGCAATGCAAACAATAGCAGCGGAGCGCCTTTTTCGGTTTCCCAAATACCTTCAATCGCCGCAATTTTAGCTGGCTGGTGTTCTAAAGTATTTAAGCCGTGAAAATCACCGACTAAAGCTTGAGTAGGCGCCAATATTGCCGCCACAATTAAACTCACTTTTAAGGTAAGGCGAGGAGCCTTTTTGCTATCGCCTTTCAAAATTCTATAAGCAGAAATACCTGCAATAAAGAAAGAAGCCGTTAAGCCAGATGCGATAAGCATATGAGTTAAGCGATAGGGAAATGAAGGATTAAATACAATGGCAAACCAATCGGTTGGGAAGGCAACACCATCTCGCATTTCGAAGCCAGTTGGAGTTTGCATCCAAGAGTCTAAGGCCAAAATCCAAAACGCCGACAAGCTCGTACCAATCGCTACCAATATGGTAGATAAAGTATGTACCTTGTTAGGTACCCGCTTAATACCAAACAGCATAATGCCCAAAAAGGTGGCTTCTAAGAAAAAGGCGGTAAGTACTTCATATCCGAGCAAAGGACCTGCAATGTTGCCAACGGTTTCCATAAAGCCTGGCCAGTTGGTACCAAATTGGAATGACATAGTAATGCCACTAACTACGCCAATGGCGAAAGAAAGCGCAAATACCTTCACCCAAAATCGGTAGGCACGCATCCACACGGGATTGCCTGTCATATCGTGGCGAACTTTAAAAAATACTAGGAACCAACACATCGCAATAGTGATGGTGGGAAACAGGATGTGAAAGCTGATATTTGCAGCAAACTGTATCCTTGAGAGCATTAGGGCATCAAGCATGGTTAAGCCTCGTTAAGGTTGATAATCTCATTAGCTGGCGGCAGATCCTTTGTTACCAACGATTTTGTCTTTTAACTCTAAAATTCTGCTAATACCTGAGCCCATTTTCATTAAACTCTGCAGTTTGTCGGGGTTCATAGTATTGAGTGCGTATGACCACTGAGTGATTAACTCTAAGAGATCGTGTATCTCTTCCATTTTTTGCTGGGTAAATTGGTCAGCTTCGTTTTCTGGTTCTTCCAATAAATTAGAACGTAACAAAGAGAGGGTTGGGTCAACTTCACGCTTACTGCGCTCTTCAAATACCGTTCTTGCCATGTCCCAAATAGAGCCTGCAGCAGTAAAAAACTCTCGGCGCTGCCCGGCTTGGTGGCTTAGCTTTACTAAGCGCCAGGACTGTAGCTCTTTAAGCCCCATGCTTACATTGCCGCGGCTAATGCCCAGCTGATGCATAATTTGTTCGGCGTGCAAGGGTTGTTGGTTTATAACTAACAAAGCCAGAATTTGGCCAACGGTTCGGTTAAAGCCCCAACGACTGCCCATTTCGCCAAAATGAAGAACGAAAGCTTGGCTCTTCTCTGATAATTGCACGCAGTAAATCCTTTTATTGAACTTTCAGAAAACAGTGAAACTTTAGCCTAAAATTGATTTAAGTCAATATTTTTAGGGTTAATTGATGGGGTATGATGAAACTGTGAGGTGGGTTTAGCTTAGTTTGAGGACGGAGCAAGAAAGCAATATAAAACCTGATAATTGCTTTATGTTTATTGGCGGCTTATCAGGTTTAATTGACTTTATTTGTTGGGGCGTAGAGATAGTGAGTAATTACTTTTTATTTTCCGATACAGAAGCTAGTGAAGATACGGCTAAGTAAATCATCAGAGCTAAACTCGCCGGTAATTTCGCTTAGGTGCTGTTGTACTAAACGCAGCTCTTCAGCTAACAACTCTCCCGCTTGGTAAACCTCTAATTGGGTTTTACCGTTGTCTAAGTGCTCTGCGGCTAGCTCAATGGCATTTAAGTGGCGGCGACGCGCCATAAAGCCGCCTTCCATATTGCCTTGAAAACCCATGCATTGTTTTAGGTGTTCTTTTAGCTCTGCCAAACCTAGCTCGGTTTTTGCAGAGAGTTTATACACCGGGTGGCCATGGTCCATCACTACTTCTATGCTTTCGCCTGTTACATCGGCCTTGTTGCGTACTACAGTCATACCCATATTTGCTGGCAGTTTAGCTACAAACTCTGGCCAGATTTTTTGTGGGTCTAGCTCATCGGTGGTGGTGCCATCCACCATAAACAATACCCGATCAGCATTATTGATTTCTTCCCAGGCGCGCTCAATACCAATTTGTTCAACTACGTCAGCATCGTCGCGTAAACCTGCTGTGTCGATGATGTGCAATGGCATACCGTCGATGTGAATATGCTCGCGCAGCACGTCGCGGGTTGTGCCTGCTATGTCGGTAACAATGGCGGCTTGTTTACCGGCTAGGGCGTTTAGTAAGCTAGATTTACCGGCATTGGGACGGCCAGCAATGACCACTCGCATGCCCTCCCGGAGTAGTGAACCTTGGCGCGCCTGGTTTTGTACTAATGCCAGTTCTTCGATAATGGCGTATAAATCGGCTTGCACTTTACCGTCGCTTAAAAAATCGATTTCTTCTTCTGGGAAATCAATGGCGGCTTCAACATAGATGCGCAGGCGAGTTACATTTTCTACTAAGCTGTGGATCTTGTTAGAAAACTCACCTTGTAGCGAATGTAGGGCACTTTTGGCAGCTTGTTCGCTGGTGGCTTCAATTAGGTCGGCAATGGCTTCGGCTTGGGCTAAATCGAGTTTGTCGTTGAGAAAAGCGCGCTCACTAAACTCACCTGGGCGAGCCATACGTAAGCCTTCAATTTGGCAAATTTCGCGGATCAGCATGTCGATAACTACTGGGCCACCATGACCTTGCAGCTCGAGTACGTTTTCACCGGTGAACGAGTTTGGCCCTTTAAAGTAAAGTGCAATACCTTGGTCGAGAGTATCGCCAGCAAGGCTCTTAAACGGCAAGTAATCGGCGTAGCGAGGAGCGGGGCATTTACCTAACAGTTTTTCGGCCACATCTTGTGCTAGGGGACCTGATACTCTAATTATGCCCACGCCACCACGGCCAGGGGCAGTAGCTTGCGCCACAATCGTATCATTTGAATTCATGCTCACTCTCTCTACTTATGGTGCTGAAAATAAAAATGCCATTCAGCTTTCACTGAATGGCATTTTAGCATTGTTGCTAAACTTTGTGCTTAGCGTTTATGCAATCCTTTTTTCTCAAGGTTACGGTAGATGATGGTTTGCTGAATCAGCGTCACCACGTTACTCATCAACCAGTAAAGTACTAGACCTGCTGGGAACCATAAGAAGAATACCGTAAAGATTACTGGCATAAATTGCATAATCTTAGCCTGCATTGGGTCGGCTACGGTAGTTGGAGACATCTTCTGGATGAAGAACATGCTCACACCCATCAAGATAGGCAAGATGTAGAATGGGTCTTGTACCGATAAGTCGGTAATCCAGCCAAAGAATGGAGCATGACGCAGTTCTACGCTTTCCATTAACGACCAGTACAAGGCAATAAAGATAGGCATTTGTAACAAGATAGGGAAACAGCCACCTAGTGGGTTCACTTTCTCTTTCTTGTATAGCTCCATCATGCCCTGCGACATTTTCTGGCGATCATCACCATACTTCTCGCGTAGCGCTGCCATTTTAGGTTGCAGCAAACGCATCTTCGCCATAGAGGTGTATTGCGCTTTAGTTAGCGGGTACAGCAAACCTTTAACGGTGAAGGTAATTAGAATAATTGCCACACCCCAGTTACCCACGATGCTGTGGAAGAAGGTAAGTAGCTTGTACAGTGGCTGGGCAATAAACCATAACCAGCCGTAGTCTACGGTAAGGTCTAGGTGTTTAGCTGATTCAGCCATTTGCTTTTGCAGCTTAGGACCAACCCATAGTGAGCTAGTTAAAGTTGCTGATTCGCTAGGTGCAACGGTTTGTAAAGGTGCTTTGTAGCCCATGAATACAAAACCGTTCCCGCTGTTTGAATATAACTCATTGGTATCGCCTTCGTTTGGCAACCATGCTGTTACAAAGTAGTGCTGCATCATTGCAACCCAACCACCAGTAGTGGTTTCATTAAGGTTAGATTTCTTAATGTCTTTGATGCTGTACTTTGAGTAACGAGTTGATTCGCTAGAGTAAGCGCCACCGCGATAAACCGGCATTACCATGCTAGAGCTGTGCTCTTTATCGGTTTGCTTAAGTTGGCTGTATAGCTGCAAGCTTAAGTTGCTGTCGCTTTTGTTGCTTACTTCAAAGTCTACATTTACATCGTAGCTACCACGAGTAAGGATAAAGTTTTTAGTAAACACATTACCGCTTTGGTCTTGGTAGTTAAGCGCTACAACCAGCTCGTCGCTGCCGTCGGCTAGTTCAAAACTATTGCTGCTTACTTGGTAAACTGGGCGACCATTAGCACTGGCATCTGGTCCATCACGACCAATCAAGCCGCTTTGCGCTACGTAAGTGAAGTTAGGGTTTTCTTCTAACAGTACAAAAGGTTCACTTGAGTCTTCTTCTATTGGGTAGGCCAATAGTTCTGCACTCACTACATCACCGCCTTGAGCGCTAATTTTAAGCTTAAGTACGTCGGTAGTTACTGTGATTAACTGACCTGCCGCAGTTGCCTGCGTTAAGTCTGAATCGTCGTGAGATGAAGCACTGGCTGGCACATCACCATTTGCATTAGTACCAGTTGCGGTAACAGTATTGGTAGCAGTAGTTACTACAGGCTGTGGGCCGTAGTCTTTTTGCCATTGCTGATATATAAGAAAACTTACAAACAGCAACCCAATTATCAGTAAATTGCGTTGAGATTCCATAATTTTAGTTAATCACTATTGGTTTTTTTGGAACCTGGAACCGGATCATGTCCGCCAGGATGTAGAGGATGGCATTTTAATAGACGTTGGCTTGCTAACCAACTACCTTTTAACACACCATGCAAATTAATTGCTTCAATCGCGTAATCTGAACACGTTGGCGTAAAGCGGCAGCGCGGACCAAGTAGTGGGCTTATCACGTATTGATAAGCCTTAATTGGCATAATTGCGATTATTCGCAACGGCGCGTTAGTCTTCGCCATGATTTCTCCAGAAGCTTCGTCAGGTCTTTATTATCTAAGTCTGAAATACCGTTCTTGGAAATAACAACTATATCTACTGCGGGTAACTTATGCTGATGTAGACGGAAGCTTTCTCTTACCAAACGTTTAATACGATTACGACCTACCGCAAGTTTAACGCTTTTTTTAGAAACAGCTAAACCGAGTCGAGGATGTTCTAGAGTATTGGTTTTGGCAAGGATAGTGAGTTGGGGAGTACCCACACGAACGGGGTTGGAGAATACGTGTTTGAAATGCATGGGAGTTAACAAACGTAACTCCCTGCTAAAAGAATGTCTTTGCACTTAATTATGCAGACAGACTTGCGCGACCTTTAGCGCGACGACGTGCCAAAACTTGGCGGCCGTTTTTTGTTGCCATGCGAGCGCGGAAACCGTGGCTACGCTTGCGCTTTAGTACGCTTGGTTGAAAAGTACGTTTCATATTTATTACTCTTGCTAGCTAGTTTTTTACTGTACAGTCGGTGCAATTAACCAAAATGGTAGGCGCACCGGGTAAAAAAGAGGCGAAATTCTAATCATTCACCTCTTCTAAGTCAAACGAAATATCGCTTAATCTTAAATATTGTTGTGGAAAAGATCCTGTGGATCTTTGGCGGCATTATAGTGCTCCTATATATAGGTGCAACTGATCAATGTATTTAACCCTCATTACGTTTAATAATACGCGAGATAAACTGTTGAGTTCGTGGATCTTTTGCATGGTTAAATAGTTGTTCTGGGCTACCTTGTTCTACAATGGTTCCGTCGCTCATAAACACTACGCGGTCAGCGACTTCACGTGCAAAGGCCATTTCGTGAGTAACAATAATTAAGGTTTGCTTGCGCTCGGCCAGCTTTTTAATCAGCTCGAGTACTTCGCCAACCCATTCAGGGTCTAATGCCGAAGTGGGTTCATCAAATAAAATAGCCTTACTGTGAGTAGCCATGGCTCGGCCAATGCCAATGCGTTGCTGTTGACCACCGGATAGTTGGCTAGGGTAGTGTTTGGTTTTATCGGCTAAGCCAATGTCTTTTAGAATTTCTCTAGCGCTATTGAGCGCCTGATCTTTCGGTTGCCTCCAAACGGTAACTAAAGCTTCGGCAATATTTTGCTCCGCATTCAAGTTGGCAAATAGCGAGTAGTTTTGAAAAACAAAAGACAATTTACGGCGTAGCGCGAGCACTTCTTTTTGTTGGTGGTTTGTGGCATCTACCGTTAAACCATCAACACTTATGGTGCCGCTGTCGGGTTGCTCAAGATAGTTTATACAGCGCAAAAAAGTTGATTTACCAGTTCCTGATGGGCCGATGATAGCGACAACTTCGCCTTCTTTTACCTCTAAATCGATGCCGTTAAGTACATTTTGGCCGTTAAAGCTTTTGCTTAAATTAGTTATTTTTATCATTGTTAGTAGGCCTTAGATAATCGCTTTTCAGCCAGGTTTTGTAGTTGGGTAAATACCGCAACAACTGCCCAGTAAATAAGTGCTACCGCTAAAAATGCTTCAAAGAACTTAAAGCTGCTAGAGGCTTCCATTTGTGCTTTAGCCATGATTTCAGCCACACCTAAGGTAAAGGCCAAAGAGGTACTTTTAATCATATCGATAAGATAGTTCATTAACGAAGGCAGAGCCGTGCGTAGAGCTTGCGGAAGCACTACTCTGCGCAAAGCTTGTAGCCGAGTCATGCCAAAGGCATAACAAGCGTCCCACTGGCTTTTATCAATAGAGTTAATTGCCGCTCTAATGCTTTCTGCTTTATAGGCAGAAAAGTGCAAGCTTAAGCCGATGACTGATGCGCTAAATGCGTCTAAGCCAATCAGTATTGGAAATACCTGAGGTAAGCCGTAGTACAAGATAAACAATTGTACTAACAGCGGGGTACCACGGAAGAATGAGATAAATACCACTGCAAATTGATTAAGCAGCGGTAACTTAAATACACGAAATAGAGCTAATACTAGCGCAAGCACTAACGCAAAAACGGCTGCAACTGCAGCCATTTCCATGGTGGTTCCCAAATACTTAAACAGTATTGGGAACAGCTCTAACATGTAACCGAAGTCAAATGTAGACATTATTTGGTGATGTCTCCGTCAAACCATTTTTGAGAAATTGCACTTAGGCTGCCATCTTGCTGCATCGCTTCTAAGCTTGCATTGACTTTAGCTTGTAGTGCTTGGCCAGCTTCATTGTTTTTAAATGGCATCGCATTCTCAATGGTTTCGAAAGGCTGACCAGCTAGCGCTAAGGGTAGACCAGATTTTTTAATTAATGCTAGTGACGATACACGGTCCATTACAAATGCGTCTGAGCGACCCAATGCTACGTCTTGCTCAATGCCTGTATCGTAAGTTGCAATATTAATTTGCTTATCTGTGTCGTGTTTTCTTAACAGCTGCTCGAAGTTCGAACCTAAGTTTACCGCAACTTTCTTACCTTTTAGATCGTCGATGCTAGTTATTTCGCTATTACCTTTACGTACAACAATTTGTGCGCCGTCCACTACATATGGATGAGAGAATAGGTATTTAGCTTTGCGTTCGTCGGTAATAGTAATTTGGTTAGAAATTGTATCTACTCGGCCAGTCTCTAGCATGCCAAAAAGGCCAGAGAAGTTGGCGGTAACAAATTCCACTTTCCAATCATTACGTTTGGCTAGTTCATTCCAAACATCAACTTCAAAGCCTTGCAGCTGATCTTGCTTTACAAAAGTGAAAGGAAAATAACGACCAGACATACCTACTTTAACGGTATCTTGTGCAAATGCTGACCAAGGACTCAGGCTAACTAGCAGTAAACCAAGTAGCAATCGTGATTTATTTAGTAGTTTCATTTCTATTCTTCTGTATCTGTAGTTGTGTATGGGTAAAAATTCTAGTTCAGCCTCTGTAAATACACAAATACGCTATGGTTATATCAAATAACTAAGCTGTTATCTGGCTCGGCTATTTTTATTCACATATTTGTTATCTGCTTGTGAATAATTCATAAGAAACCTAGAGTTTAAGCGGCTTCCGTTATAAAATAGACGGTCTTTTTGGTGATAACGCGGAGTCGCGAGTGAGTGGGTCTCTTTGGCAACAAATCTTAGTACGTTTACAAGATGAATTGCCGGCAACAGAATTTAGTATGTGGATCCGACCACTGCAAGTTGAGCAAGACGCAGAGTTATTGGTGTTATACGCACCAAACCGTTTTGTATTGGATTGGGTTAAAGATAAGTACTTGATCCGAGTAAATGCTTTACTCGAAGAGTTTTGCGGAAGTGATAAACCAAGTTTACGCTTTGAAGTAGGCAGCAAGCCAGTTAGCCGAACCTTATCTAATCCAGTAAAAGCTGATCCTGTTCAAGCTGGAGCTAGTGCTGCACCAGTTAATCAAAACTATAGTGGCAAGAGCTGGGATAAAGAACCAGCGGTTAAGTCTGCCTTAGAAGCAAATCATCGAAACAATATTAATGCGACTTACCAGTTCGACAATTTTGTTGAAGGTAAGTCTAACCAGTTAGCGCGCGCCGCAGCCACTCAGGTTGCCAATAACCCAGGTGGAGCATATAACCCATTATTCTTATATGGTGGCACTGGTTTGGGTAAAACCCACCTATTACACGCAGTAGGTAATGGCATTATCGCCAATAAGAAGAATGCTAAAGTAGTGTATATGCACTCTGAACGCTTCGTTCAAGATATGGTAAAAGCGCTACAAAACAATGCGATAGAAGATTTTAAGCGTTACTACCGCAGCGTAGATGCATTGCTTATCGATGACATTCAGTTTTTTGCAAATAAAGAACGCTCGCAAGAAGAATTCTTCCATACTTTTAATGCCTTACTAGAAGGTAACCAGCAAATCATCTTAACCAGCGACCGCTACCCTAAAGAAATTGACGGAGTAGAAGATCGTTTAAAGAGTCGTTTTGGTTGGGGCTTAACAGTAGCCATTGAACCACCAGAGCTGGAAACGCGCGTTGCAATCTTAATGACTAAAGCGAATGAAAATAATATTCGCTTGCCAGACGAAGTGGCTTTTTTCATCGCTAAACGCTTGCGTTCAAATGTTCGTGAGCTAGAAGGGGCATTGAACCGGGTTATTGCAAATGCCAACTTTACCGGACGGGCTATTACCATTGACTTCGTTCGTGAGGCTCTGCGAGATTTATTAGCACTGCAAGAAAAGTTGGTAACTATCGACAATATTCAAAAAACTGTTGCTGAATATTACAAGATTAAAGTGGCTGATTTGCTGTCTAAACGACGCTCTCGCTCAGTCGCTCGACCTCGGCAGTTGGCGATGGCTTTAGCCAAAGAGCTTACCAACCATAGTCTGCCAGAAATTGGCGATGCCTTTGGTGGTCGTGACCATACAACGGTATTACACGCCTGTCGTAAGATTTCTCAACTTAAAGAAGAAAGCCACGACATTAAAGAAGACTACCAGAATTTAATTCGTACATTATCGTCATAATCGGAGAGGCGTGACTAGGTATGCAATTTAGTATTAACCGGGAACAACTGCTTAAACCTTTACAGCAAGTTAGTGCTGCTTTAGGTGGGCGTCCAACTATTCCTATTTTGGGTAATGTTTTGTTGGATATCAGTAACCAACAGTTGTCGATTACAGGTACTGATATGGAAGTGGAGCTTATTGCCACACTTCCACTAGAAAGCGCCGTAAATGAAGGGCGAGTAACGGTACCGGCTAAAAAGTTTGTAGATATTTGTCGTGGTTTGCCAGACGGTTGTGAAATCAGCTGTAAGGCTGACGATAATCGCTTGGTGCTTCGTTCAGGGCGCAGTCGCTTCTCTCTAGCAACTTTGCCGGCTAACGATTTTCCAAATATTGAAGATTGGCAAAGCCAGCAAATAATTCAGCTAACTCAAGGCCAACTGAAGAATCTTATTGATAGCACCCAATTTTCTATGGCCAGTCAGGACGTTCGCTACTACCTAAATGGTATGTTGTTTGAGACTGACGAAAAGGGCTTAAAAACTATTGCTACAGATGGACACCGCTTAGCTTTGGCTGAACAACGTTTTGAGCAGCCTTTACAAGCGCAACAAGTTATTGTTCCGCGTAAGGGTGTGATTGAACTAGCACGAATGCTAGAGCACGAAGACCAGTTGGTTGAGTTGCAAATTGGTAGCAACAATATTCGAGCCAGCGTTCAAGGATTTACTTTTACCAGTAAACTGGTTGATGGCCGTTTCCCTGATTATCGTCGCGTTCTTCCAGCTAATAGTGATAAAGCATTAATTTCTGGGCGCGATGAACTTAAACAAGCATTCTCGCGCGCAGCTATTTTATCTAACGAGAAGTTTCGCGGTGTTCGCTTGCAGCTA
Organism: Agarivorans sp. Alg241-V36; assembly: GCF_900537085.1. NCBI lineage: Bacteria > Pseudomonadati > Pseudomonadota > Gammaproteobacteria > Alteromonadales > Alteromonadaceae > Agarivorans > Agarivorans sp. Alg241-V36. The sequence goes on from NZ_UNRE01000007.1 coordinate 298,301, forward strand.
GAATCTGGAAGCTTGAAGATAACCGCAAATAATCCTGAGCAAGAAGAAGCTGAAGAAATCTTGGATGTGGATTATCAATCCGAAGATTTAGAAATAGGCTTCAATGTTGTTTATGTTTTGGATGTATTGAATGCACTTAAGTGCGAGCAAATCAGAATCAATATGAGCAATAGCAATAGCAGCGCCTTAATTGAAGATGCTGAGCAAACTGGCAAAGCAATGTACGTTGTCATGCCAATGCGTTTGTAATGTCTTGTAGCAGATGCAAATTCAAAACTTAGGTTTACAAAATTTTAGAAATATAAAGAGTGCTAACCTAAGCCCTAACCCCAAACTAAATGTGATCTTGGGGCAGAATGGCAGTGGTAAAACCAGTGTACTAGAAGCTATTTACTATCTAGGTTTTGGACGCTCTTTTAGAAGTAATAGACCCAGTAAAGTTATTACTTATCAGCAAGACAGTTTTGTTGTGTTCGCTCAATTAGACGAACACAAAATTGGATTACAAAAGTTTAAAGGTGGAGATACTGCCTTAAGGATCAACAAGGAAACAGTAAGAAGCCAAGCTGTGCTAGCTTCATTATTGCCTTTACAGATCCTGCACCCTGAAGGGTATGGCTTGGTTGATGGTAGTCCTAAACATCGACGCGCTTATTTGGATTGGGGAGTGTTTCACGTGGAACATCAGTTTCACGCCGCTTGGCAAAACTACAAGCGAATATTGAAACAAAGAAATGCCTTGTTGAAACAGACAAGGCAATATCAAGATTTGCAGTTTTGGGATAAGCAGTTAGTTGAACTTGCCTTAGTGGTTAGTGAACAACGTAAAAAGTATGTGGAAAGCATTACAGATACTCTGAGTGAATTGGTTACAGAGTTTCTTCCAGAGTATCAGTTTGACATGGCTTTCTATCAAGGATGGGACGATAAAGCTGCTTTAGATGTATTGCTAAAGCAAAGCTTTGAGAGAGACAGATTGTTAGGTTATACCCAGTTTGGGCCTCACAAAGCAGATTTGAAGTTTAAGTTTGATGGCATAAATGCAGTTGACGTGATTTCAAGAGGGCAGTTAAAACTGTTTGTGTGCGCATTAATCTTAGCGCAAGGGCAACATGCTCAGCGAACAAGTGGAAAGAAAACTGTCTACCTAATTGACGATTTTGCTGCAGAACTAGATATGTCTAAACGACAGTTGTTAGCTAAGTGCTTACAACACAATGGGTCTCAAGTGTTTGTTTCCGCGATTGAGGAGCAGATGCTAGATGGATTTGATTTAGAAGGATGCACAATGTTTCACGTGGAACATGGTGTTATCAGCGACTATAAAACGAGAGTAAAACATGGCTGAAAATGAATATGGCTCATCGAGTATTAAGGTACTAAAGGGCCTTGATGCAGTAAGAAAACGTCCTGGGATGTATATTGGCGATACCGATGATGGCTCAGGTTTACATCACATGGTCTTCGAGGTTGTAGATAACTCTATTGATGAAGCATTGGCTGGCCACTGTTCTGATGTTGTAGTGACTATTCACAATGACGGTTCGGTATCAGTATCCGATGATGGTCGTGGTATTCCTGTAGATATTCACCCTGAAGAAGGGGTGTCTGCAGCCGAAGTTATCATGACGGTTCTGCATGCTGGTGGTAAATTTGACGATAACTCTTATAAGGTATCGGGCGGTTTGCACGGTGTAGGTGTATCGGTAGTTAATGCATTATCTATTAAGCTGCAGCTAACGGTTAAACGTCAAGGGCATGTATATGAGCAGTTTTATACCTTAGGTGAACCAGATGCTCCGTTAGCTATTGTTGGTGATACTGACAAAACCGGTACCGAGTTACGCTTCTGGCCTAGTGATGAAATATTCTCAGATACTAAGTTCCATTACGATATTCTTGCTAAACGTTTGCGTGAGCTGTCATTCTTGAACTCAGGTGTTTCTATCATTCTTAAAGACGAGCGTGATGATAAACAAGATCACTTCTGTTATGAGGGGGGGATTCAAGCATTCGTATCTTATTTAAATACCAACAAAACACCTATCCACGATAAAGCTTTTAGCTTTAACTTCCAGCGCGATGATGGCATCGCAGTTGAATTGGCAATGCAGTGGAACGATGGTTTCCAAGAAAACATCTACTGTTTTACTAACAATATTCCTCAACGTGATGGCGGTACTCACTTAGCTGGATTTAGATCTGCGCTAACTCGTACGCTAAATAGTTACATGGAAAAAGAAGTTAGTAAGAAAGATAAAAGCAGTGCAACCGGCGATGACGCTCGTGAAGGCTTAACTGCGGTTATTTCGGTTAAAGTGCCAGATCCTAAATTCTCTAGCCAAACTAAAGACAAGTTAGTGTCTTCGGAAGTGAAATCTGCGGTTGAACAAACCATGGGTGAGAAGCTTAGCGAGTACTTATTAGAAAACCCACAAGAAGCTAAGATCATTACGCAAAAGATTATTGATGCAGCTCGCGCTCGTGAAGCCGCGCGTAAAGCTCGTGATATGACTCGTCGTAAAGGCGCCTTAGATTTGGCTGGCTTACCTGGTAAGCTAGCTGACTGTCAGGAAAAAGACCCTGCGCTTTCTGAACTATATATAGTGGAGGGTGACTCTGCGGGTGGTAGTGCAAAACAAGCGCGTAACCGTAAGAACCAAGCGATTCTTCCACTTAAAGGTAAGATTTTAAACGTAGAAAAAGCCCGTTTCGATAAGATGTTATCTTCTCAAGAGGTTGCAACCCTTATTACTGCCATGGGCTGTGGTATTGGTCGTGATGAATACGATCCAGATAAAACCCGCTACCATAACATCATTATCATGACCGATGCTGATGTCGATGGCTCGCACATTCGTACGTTGCTATTGACCTTCTTCTATCGTCAAATGCCAGAGATCATTGAACGCGGATACATCTACATTGCTCAGCCTCCTTTATATAAAGTGAAGAAGGGTAAACAAGAGCGCTATGTAAAAGATGAAGAGTCGCTAACTGAATACCTAACTACCCTGGCTTTAGACAACTCTGGTTTATATGTAAACCCAGAGGCCCCTGCTATTGGTGGTGAAGCCTTAGAAAGTTTAGTAACTCAATATCGCCGTGTTTGGAAAAACAACGAGCGTTTAGCGCGTCGTTACCCAATATCACTACTAAGCCAAATGGTTTATCAGCGTGCGCTTAATGTTGAAGAGCTGAAAGATGCAGAAGCATTAGAACAATGGTCTGAAGAGCTTATTGCTCCGGTTAATGCCGAGCTTCCAAGTGGTAACTACTACTCAGTAGAAATAGAAAAACACGATGAGCGTGATATCTATTACCCTGTTGTAACACTGCGCCAACACGGTGTGGATGTAAGCTTTAAGTTTGAGCCTGAGTTCTTTGCTTCTAATGATTATAAAGATATCTGTAGCCTATACGATAATCTTAATAACCTAATAGAAGAGGGCGCTTACGTTAAACGTGGTGAGAAGACTAAACCGGTTAACAGTTTTGAAGAAGCGCTTAACTGGCTAATGGCTGAGTCGCGTCGTGGTTTATACATTCAACGTTATAAAGGTTTGGGCGAAATGAACCCTGACCAACTTTGGGAAACCACTATGGATCCTGAAACTCGTCGTATGTTGAAAGTAACTGTTGAAGATGCGATTGCTTGTGACCAATTGTTTACAACGCTAATGGGTGATCAAGTTGAGCCGCGTCGTAACTTTATTGAAGACAACGCACTGAACGTGGAAAACCTAGACGTTTAATCTGAACGTTAAAAAGTAGCATCTATAAAAAGGCAATATGAAAATATTGCCTTTTTTGTATCCATTGCTCTTGAAAGCCAAAATAGCAGCCCCATATATAGTAATAACAGGATGCCACAAAGGTGGGTTTTGTTAAGAAAGGGACGCAGCAATAGTGCTGGTCCAATACAATTTATTGCTCTATGAGGATAATATACTATGCGTAATCAATACGACTTTTCACCACTTTATCGCACTGCTATTGGTTTTGATCGTTTGGCTAATTTTATTGAAGCTGCATCAAACCAAAGCGCTCAAACTCAGAACAACGGTTACCCTCCCTACAATATTGAAGCGGTAGACGAAAACAACTACCGAATCACTCTAGCTGTAGCCGGGTTTGCTGAAGACGAGCTTTCGATAGTAGCTCAAGAGAATGCATTAATCGTTACTGGCACTAAACAGAAGAAAAACAGCCAAGCTAAATTTTTACATCAAGGCATTGCAGAGCGCGGTTTTGAGCGTAAATATCAGATTGCTGACCATGTTAAAGTTAAAGCAGCTAACTTGGAAAATGGCTTGTTGTTTATTGACCTAGAGCGAGAGATCCCTGAAGCACTTAAGCCTAAGCAAATACCTATTAACGGTAAGCTAAACGTTGAAACTATAGATGCTAAATCTGCTTAACTACATGTTGTGATAAAGAATGAAAAGGGCCAATAGGCCCTTTTTTAATTAGCGAGTTAATCTGCCAGTAATGGATTTACTACATTAGCCAGTATCTCAATGCCTCGTTTTACCTGGGCTTCATCTTGAGCAAAGTTAAGACGAATACATTCTTGAGTATGTCGCCAATCTTTATCTATACCAGGGAAGAAGTAACTGCCAGGTACTATTAGCAAGCCATTTTCTTTTAACTGTTGGTAAAGTTGTTTGTCAGTTATCGTTAAACCTTCAAACCAAAGCCACAAGAACATTGCACCTTCAGATTTATGTATTCGAAATTTACTAGAAGGAATAGCTGCTTGAAGCCAGCTGATCGCTTGTTGTGATTTCTGTTGGTAAAAGGGCTTGATTACATGGTTACTGGCGTCCAGTAAGCTATTGTCTTTAAGCATCTCATTAGCTAACGCAGGGCCCACGCCTCCAGGCGACAAATTAATAATCCCCGACAAATTAGATACTGCTTTGATGGTTTCTGGCTTAGCGATAACAATGCCGCAGCGGGTACCTGGCAAACCTAGTTTGGATAAGCTTAAACAGAGTATAGTATTGCTGTCCCAAAATGGCTTCGCCCCTTCGGTGAATACTAAGTTGGGGAAGGGTAAGCCGTAGGCATTATCAATTAATAGCGGCACTTGATGTTGTTTGGCGAGTGCCGAAAGCTTATTAATCTCGTCGTTGGTAATTACATTGCCGGTTGGGTTAGTGGGGCGTGATACACAAATGAGACCAACACTTTCATCAATCGTTAAGTGTTCGAAATCAACATGATATTTGAACTGTCTATTAGCCAAATATTCAATGCTAGGTTTATTGCCAATAAACAAGTCTTCGTCTATTCCACTATCTTCATAGCCGATATATTCAGGAGCAAGTGGAAACAATACCCGCTTATTGTTTTTGCCTTTGCCTGCGAATAAGTTGAAAAGGAAAAAGAAGGCACTTTGACTACCGTTAGTTAGTGCTATGTTGTCTTCATTAATATCCCAGTGAAACTCCTTTCTAAGAAAGGTGGATAAATTGGAAATAAAATCCTTGTTTCCCTGTGGGGCATCATAATTACATAGTGCAGCCAATAAACTCTTATTGTTTATGCCAGTTTGCAAGTGCTGTTCAAAGATGGCGTTCATTTGTGGAATTTGCGCCGGATTACCGCCGCCTAACATTATCATTTCGTCACCGGCTCGGATCCCCTCATCAAGGTCATCCATAAGTTGAGTAATGCCGGAATGGCGGGTGAACTTGTTGCCAAAATTTGAATATGTCATAACGCACCTTTTAAGCTAAGGCGTCACCTTAACAAAGTTTGCTTTTGAATAGCAATTGTCATTACAGAACAAACTACGGCTGTGTTTAGGCAATAAAAAAGCGGCTTTAGTAAGCCGCTTTTATTTGAGTGGAAAGTGAGTTTATTTGGCTTGTTGGCCTACATAAACAACAACCACTGCGTCATCGCCTTTACGGCGTTCAAATACGTAAGGAGCCGCATTTAACTGCTTGTGTTCACCACTACCAACCGCTTGGTGGCGTTTACGGAACTGCAGAAGTTTTTGCCAATGATTGTGTACCGCTAAGCGTTGTTCATCGTTTAGCTGCTCCCAGTTCATATCTGAACGGGTTGCTTGGTGTTTATCTGAGCTACGAGGACCTTTTTCTCGAGCGCTCTCATCACCATAGTAAACTTGTACCGCGGTAGGCATTAACAAAAAGGCTGAGCCAAGTTGTTTTTGCTGTTCTAAATCCTTGCTGATGCTGCCGAAGGCGAGTTTAGTATCATGTGATGATACGTAGCTTAAAACTTTGCCGTCGCGCTTTCCTAGTACGTCTGCGTAGCGCTGATAGCCATCTTGCATATTAGATAAACAGTTCATGCCTTTTTTAGCTAGGTCGGTTTGATAAGTGAAATCAATCAATGAATCAAAACCGCTGTTAAATAGCTTAGAGTTATTTAAACCTTGGCCCCAAAATTCACCGGTCATCCAAAAGTCGCTGTCATCCAGTACTTTGTCAGGGTTGTTTTGTTTCCACTCGGCAAAGGCTTTGCTTGAAGCTAGTTTTAGCTCCTGCCATGCTTCCGGCTCTACGTGTTTAACTGTGTCGGCACGGAAACCGTCGATACCATATTCACGTACCCAGTCAGATAACCAAGTGACCAAGTAGTCTCTCACTGTGGCGCCAGGGATTTCGACGGCTTTAGTATCAGCTTTGTTTTTATAGAACGGTGGTAGACCTACAACATTGTCTGACTCAGTTTTAAAGTCAGGTAAGTAGGCTAGTGACATTTCTAAATCACTTGGGCCTGGGTTAGGGTAGCCAGAGATGTCTGTTCGTACCCAATCAGGTCCCCACCATTTCACCCACTCTGTGCGATTGCCATAATCGATGTAGTCGTTAAAGCTATGCCAGGTTTCACCTTTACCAGGTGTCCAGTCGGTCCACTTCTTACCTAAGTAGTTTTCAATAGGTACGTCGTATTCTTGGGTGGCACCAAAACCAAATTCTTGCATGTCGCCTAAGGTTGCGTAACCGGTGTGGTTCATCACAATGTCCATAACCACGCGAATACCACGGGCGTGGGCATCATCTACGAATTGTTTAAACTCTTCCGCAGTACCCATATTTTGGTCCATTACGGTATAGTCTTGCGCGTAGTAGCCGTGGTAACCGTAATGCTTAAAGTCGCCTCGCATACCGCCACCAACCCAACCACGAATTTGCTCGTATGGAGCAGTAATCCAGATGGCGTTGATGCCTAAATTTTCGATGTAATCGAGCTTTTTGCTAAGGCCGGCAATGTCGCCGCCATGAAAGGTACCAATTTCGTTTTTACCGTCTTTGCTACGACCGTAGCTATTATCGTTACTAGGGTTTCCGTTGTAGAAACGGTCTGTCATAACAAAATAAACAGAAGCGCTATCCCAGCTAAACTCATCGGCTTGTTTGCCCACAGATTCTAGCAGTAATAAGCCGCCGCTTTCTGGAGAGGGGGTAAAGGTGACTTTACCTTGATAAACGGTACTCATTTGACCGCTATAAAAATCTTTAACAGCGGTGCCTTCTTCAAAGCTTTCACCTACATCTACGGTTACGGGCTGACCATCCCACTGGAGACATTGTGCATTTTGAGCAAGAGCTTCGCTTGAGCTGCTAGCAGCTGCGCCAGTTGTCGCCTCGTTTGACGCACACCCGGCTATTGCCATGCTGACTAAACAACCAAGCAGGGCAGGTTTAATGACTTGTTGCATTGCTTACATCCATATAGTTATTGCTGTTGACCGAACAGACATAAAAAAAAAGCCCCCTATAGGGGGCTTAACTAGAAACTGCTGAAATTACATTTCAACTTTTTCTACGTAAGTTACAGGTAGTTCACCAGTCCAATCTAGGTAGAAACGGTAAACGCCATCTACTTCTGGAGTGAATTTGAAGTTATCAAATGCGGCACATTTGTTCATCTCACGACGCTCGCCAAGTTTGATATCAGCAATACCTGATTTAAAACCGAAGTTAGTACCACATTGCCATGCAGCATCACCAAATTTCCACTCGTAAGGTTGGCCATCAGCAATTAGTGGCTCGTCTACTGGAGAAGTAGCAGACCAAACGTTTTCTTTACCTTCAACTGGTTGAAGTTGAAACTGAGGATCAGCATCCCACCATGTGAATACACCACGTAGGTATACGTCACGAGTTAATTTGCTGTCGCCTTCGCTTGAAGCACAACCTGCTGCAATGATTGTCACTAGCGCTAGCACACCTGCTTTCATGATATTTTTAAGCATTTCCAATTCCTTTCTATTTTTATAGCTTTCCTTTGTCTTTACAGACAAACATTACGTAATGAGCCGAACTCGAGCTTATTTATAGCGAAGCTAAGCGCGAAAAAACGTGCCAAGCTCACACTACTATGCTGAAAAGGATTTCAAGAAAAGGCTGATTTTATTAAAAAAGTTAAGTGGATCAAAAAAAGCCGCATCCCTTGCTGGGAGGCGGCTTTTTTATTGCATTGGGCTGGCTTCTAGGTTACTGAATCACAGAGATGTCAGCAATTTCTAAAAACAACTCTCGTAGCGAGTTTAACAGGCTTAAGCGGTTAATCTTCAGCGCGTCTTCATCGCTCATAACCATCACGTTATCGAAGAAGTTATCCACTACTTCACGCAAAGTGGCTAACTCGATTAATGCTGCCTGGTAGTCGCCGTTTGCCAATAAAGGTTTTAAGCTGTTTTGCATGGCCGAAATGGCTTCTGCCAATGCTTTTTCTTGTGGCTCTTTTAGCAAGGCGCTATCAATTTGTGGTTTAACAAAATCTGGGTTTTTAGCCAGAATGTTAGATACACGTTTATTCGCTGCAGCCAAGGCTTGAGCCTGCTCTAATGAGCGGAAGTGGCTTACCGCTTTAATGCGTTGCTCTATGTCTGCTGGTTTAGTTGGTTTACGTTCTAATACCGCAGTGATAACGCTGGCGTCAATTCCTTGCTCTAGGTAAATGGCGCGTAAGCGGGCGTAGACAAACTCTACCAGTTGGTTATGTACTTTTGCTTGTTGCTCTTGGTTTAACTCAAGCGGCAATAGCAACAATGCGCTGTTAATTAGCGTATCTAAATCTAGCTCAAAGCCCTTGTCTTGTATGATGCGAATAATGCCTAAGCTTGCACGACGCAGGGCAAATGGGTCTTTATCACCTTTAGGTAGTTGGCCTATAGCAAAAATACCCACCAAGGTATCCAACTTATCGGCAATTGCTACTGCAGAAGCAACTTTAGACTCTGGCAATTTGTCGCCAGAGAAACGTGGCCAGTATTGCTGGTTAAGCGCATTGGCTACGTCTTCGTGTTCTCCGTCAAACTGGGCGTAGTACATACCCATTACACCTTGAATGTCTGGGAACTCGAGTACCATTTCGCTGTTTAAATCAGCTTTAGATAGCAAACCAGCACGCTGTGCATGTTGGCTATCACCACCAATTTCTGCGGCAATTTGTGCAGCTAGCTCTGAAACACGGCTAGCTTTATCGAGTAAGCTGCCTAATTTTTGTTGGAATACAACATTGGCAAGCTTATCTAGGCGAGAATCTAAACGTGATTTTTTATCGGTTTCAAAGAAGAACTCTGCATCAGCAAGGCGAGGGCGAACAACTTTCTCGTTACCTTCAATAACCTGCTGAGGATCTTTACTCACAATGTTAGACACAAAGATAAAGCGTGGTAATAAGTTACCCTTGGTATCTAAAATCGGGAAGTATTTCTGATTATCCTTCATGGTATAAATCAGTGCTTCGGCAGGAACCGCTAAGAACTTATCTTCAAAGCTACCTACCATGGCTACTGGCCATTCAACCAAAGAACATACTTCTTCAAGTAATGCTTCGTCCATTTCAACTACGCCACCCTCACGGGCTGCTTCGGCTTCAATTTGCTCGCGAATAATAGCTTTGCGTTGTTGGTAATCAACAATCACTTTACCACGGCGATCTAGCTGTTTAACGTAGTCATTGGCATGGTTTAGTTCGAACTCGGCTTCACCCATAAAACGGTGGCCGCGCACGGTACGAGCTGATTCAATACCTAGAATATTACCTTGAACTAACTTTTCACCGTATAACATGGTGATGGTATGAACCGGGCGAATGAACTGAGTGCTTTTGGCACCCCAGCGCATAGGCTTTGGAATTGGCAGCTTGGCTAAACCGTCTGCAACAATGTCTGGGAATAATTGATAAATGCTTTGGCCACTAATTTCAGCTTTGTGCATCAACCATTCGCCTTTATCAGTTTTTAAACGCTCTGCTTGCTCAACGGTAATACCATTTGAACGCGCCCAACCCTCGGCTGCTTTAGTGGCATTGCCGTCGGCATCAAAGGCACTGCTAATTGCAGGTCCGCGCTTTTCTACTACTTTATCTGGGGTTTGTTCGCTTAAACCTTGAATGCTTAGTGCTAGACGGCGCGGCGCGGCAAACCATTCAATACTGGTAAATTCAAAACCAGCTTTTTCTAAGCTTTGCTGTACGTTGCTTTTAAAAGACTCAGCTAAGCCACGTAGGGCTTTAGGTGGCAACTCTTCGGTGCCGATTTCTACTAATAGGTTTTCGTTACTCATGCTGCCTCCGTTACTTTTTGTCTTTGCATAATGGGAAACCAAGCTCTTCACGAGCACTGTAATACGTTTCGGCTACGGCTTTAGAAAGGGTTCTTACACGTAGAATGAAACGTTGACGTTCGGTTACCGATATAGCGTGGCGGGCATCAAGTAGGTTGAAGGCGTGTGAGGCTTTCATTACCTGTTCGTAAGCGGGTAGCGGTAGGCCAGCTTCAATTAATTTTTGGCTATCTTTTTCACACTGGTCAAACTGCGCAAATAAGGCAGTAGTGTCGGCATGTTCAAAGTTGTAAGTCGATTGCTCAACTTCGTTTTGGTGGAAAACATCACCATAGGTGATTCTGCCCATTGGGCCGTCTGTCCACACTAGGTCGTAAATGCTATCTACGCCTTGAATGTACATGGCTAAGCGCTCTAAACCGTAAGTGATTTCGCCAGTTACCGGCGAGCACTCTAAGCCGCCTACTTGTTGGAAGTAGGTGAACTGAGTGATTTCCATACCGTTAAGCCAGATTTCCCAACCCAAACCCCAAGCACCAAGTGTTGGTGACTCCCAGTTGTCTTCAACAAAGCGAATGTCGTGAACTTCGGGGTTAATACCAAGCTCAACCAAAGAGCCTAGGTAGAGCTCTTGAATGTTGTCTGGCGAAGGCTTCATTACTACCTGAAATTGGTAATAGTGCTGCAAGCGGTTAGGGTTTTCACCATAGCGGCCATCGGTAGGACGGCGACATGGTTGTACATACGCACTAGACATCGGCTCTGGACCGATAGAGCGCAAAAAGGTTTGCGGATGAAAGGTGCCTGCACCTACTTCCATGTCTAAAGGTTGAACAATAACGCAGCCTTGGCGGGCCCAGTAGTCCTGTAAGGCCAATATAAGGCCTTGAAAGGTTTTAATATCGTATTTATGCATGATTCGTGTCGCGCGTATGAAAAATAATCGGTTTTATAACTGACGGAGTATACCCTAGCAAGCAGGCAGACCCTAGTGCTGTTGTACGGGGAATTGCTGATAAATTAGACTTTTTTGAAAAAACTAAGCTAACTGCCTTTCTTGATCAAATACTGGAACGGCGTTTGGTCGGTTTTTTTAGCCACTAAGGTGTGATCCATAAATTCGCAGAAACTCACCATATCGCGAGTAGTGGAGGGATCGTCGGCTTGCACTAACAAGGTTTCGCCAATATCAATGTTACGGATGGCTTTGCGAACCATCATAACCGGTTCAGGGCAACGTAAACCTAAGGCATCTAATTGGTGATCGGCTTTGCTGAAATCTATGTTATTGCTCATTTTACTACGGTCTCTTAGTGCTACAGCGCTATTGTATACCAGCTAAAAGCGAGGTGTCAGCTGTCAACCTTGACCATTTTGTAGTGAGCGAGCAATAAGGCAGGTATATAAGGCGTATAAATCAAAAAAAGAGGCCGAAGCCTCTTGTTGTTTATTTATTGCTTAGCGTATTCGCTGTTCGTTATTAGGGTCAAAAAACACTGCGCTCGACATATCAAACATTAAGTCTAGGTTTTCGCCCATCACCGCAGGCTTATCGGGGTCTAAGCGACAGCTAATTTCTTTGTCGTTTAGTGTTACCAAGGCAATCGTGTCGGGACCTGTTGGTTCCAGCACCCCTAGTTTTAAGTTTAAGGTGGTCACCAAGGCTTTATCTTGTTTGTAAGGATTTACATGGGTGATTTGCTCTGGGCGAATACCTACTACTACAGATTTTCCTGCGTATTTTTCTAGCCGTTCAGGCAGCGGGATTTGATGTGATTGTTGCTGGTCACATACTAAGGAGCCCACTAAACCTTGGTCACTTTGCTCTACGCTACAATGTAAGAAGTTCATCGCTGGTGAGCCCATAAAACCTGCCACAAACATGTCGGCTGGGTCGTTATAAATCTCGGCAGGGGAGCCAAGTTGTAGCAGCTGACCATCTTTCATCACGGCGATGCGGTCGGCTAAAGTCATTGCTTCAATTTGATCGTGAGTTACATAAACAATGGTGGTGCCCAAGCGCTGGTGTAACTTCTTAATCTCATGACGCATTTCAACTCTAAGCTTGGCGTCCAAGTTACTTAAGGGTTCATCAAATAAGTAAATCTTGGGTTGACGAGCTAAGGCGCGGCCCATTGATACACGTTGCTGTTGGCCACCAGATAGCTGCGAAGGTTTACGGTCTAATAGGTGCTCAATTTGCAGTAACTGGGCAACCCGAGTGATTTCCTTATCGCGTTCTGGTTTATCCATCTTTTGAATTTTCAGGGCAAACTCAATGTTTCCGCGCACTGTCATGTTGGGATACAGCGCGTAAGATTGAAACACCATCGCAATGTCGCGATCTTTAGGGTCTACATCGTTAACCACTTTGCTATCAATGCAGATGTCTCCGGCAGTAATTTCTTCTAGGCCGGCAATCATGTTCATTAAAGTGGATTTACCACAGCCCGAGGGGCCCACTAAGATTAAAAACTCACCCGACTCAATGGAGATATTAATATCTTCTAGGGTATTGGGACCGTTTTTACCATAGCGCTTGTAAAGTTGTTTTATATCTAGGGTCGCCATTGTTTTTATCCTTTTACTGAGCCAGCAGTTAAGCCGCGCACAAAATATTTTCCTGCTACAACATAAACAAATAGGGTAGGTAACGCGGCGATAATCGCGGCGGCCATGTCTACGTTATATTCTTTAACACCGGTGCTGGTGTTCACGAGATTGTTTAAAGCTACGGTGATGGGTTGAGAATCTGAACCCGAATACACCACGCCAAATAAGAAGTCGTTCCAAATTTGGGTAAACTGCCAAATGATGCAAACCATGATGATTGGCTTGGAGATAGGCAGCATAATTTTGAAGAAAATAGTAAAGAAACCTGCGCCATCTAACTTGGCAGCCTTTACCAGCTCACCAGGTACCGATACATAGAAGTTACGGAAGAACAAAGTAGTAAATACCAAGCCATATACCACGTGAACAAAAACCAAACCAGTAGTGGTATTAGCTAAGCCAAATTTGCCTAAGGTGGCAGCCATCGGTAGCAAAATCACCTGAAAAGGAATAAAACAGCCAAATAGCATAAGGGCGAAAAATAGGTTTGAACCTTTAAACCGCCAATGTGCAATAACATAGCCGTTAAGCGCGCCAATTAAGGTAGAAATAAATACCGCTGGAATGGCCATTTTAAAGGAGTTCCAAAAATAGCCTTTCACGCCTTCACAGGTTACCCCAGTACAGGCACTGCCCCAGGCTTTAAACCACGCTTCAAATACCCATACTTCTGGTAGCGACAATAAGTTACCACCACGAATATCAGGTAGGGTTTTAAACGAGGTGAGTAGCATCACCAATAGCGGCATCAAGTAAATGGCGCAAAACAGTATCAAGATGAAATAAATGAACAAACGTCCCGGAGAAAAATTAGTCATGATTATTGCTCCCGGTTACGCAGTTCAGAGTACAAATACGGCACGAGTATGGCGAGCACGCCGCCTAACATCATCATGGCGCTAGCAGCACCTAAGCCCATTTGTCCGCGAGTAAAGGCGTGGGTATACATAAATAGCGCAGGTAAATCTGAGGAGTAACCTGGGCCGCCTGAGGTTAGGGCGGTCACTAAGTCAAAACTCTTAATCGCAATATGTGAGGTAATAATCACCGCACTAAAAAACACTGGGCGCAGGCAAGGTAGTATGATTTTCCAATAGATGATGGGCATGCTCGCGCCATCAATTTGCGCGGCTTTAACAATGCTTGAATCGATGCCACGCAAGCCAGCAAGAAACATCGCCATTACAAACCCTGAGGATTGCCAAACCGCTGCAATCACTAAGGTATATACCGACATGTCATTGCTCACCAGCCAGTTGAATTCAAAGCTGGTCCAGCCCCAGTCGTGCATCATTTTTTCTAAACCTAAGCCGGGGTTTAGTATCCATTTCCAGGCCGTACCGGTCACAATAAATGACAGCGCCATTGGGTAGAGGTAAATAGTACGAATCGCGCCCTCTTGGCGAATATTTTGATCGAGAAATATCGCTAACAAGGTGCCTAAAACAATAGATATTATGATAAACAACACGCCAAAAATCAGTAGGTTAATGCAGGAGGTGACCCAGCGGTCATTTTCCATTAATTTTTGGTATTGCAGTAAACCCGCCCACTTAAAGTTGGGTAAAAAGCGAGAATGGGTTAACGAGAGGTAGCCAGTCCAAGCTACGTAGCCATAAATACATACTGTGACCAGAAATATCGACGGCGACAGAATGATTTTTGGCAACCATTTTTGCAGAGTATTAAACATAGTACAGCCTCGTTCGAACTCCGTGTTCAAACTAACAAGGGGGATAGCAAGGGTAAGCTCCGGCAGGTATGCCGGAGCTTTAAGGCTTATTTAGCGGCTTTAACTACGCGCGCTAATTTAGTTACCGCTTCTTTAGGGTCACCATCTGGATCGTTAAAGAAGTTAGTCACTACATCGTAAATCGCACCTTGAACATAACCTGTGGTGGCTAGGCCGTGCGCCATACTTGGTACAAGGTCACCCGACTGGTTACTGGCTTTAAAGGTAGCCATTGAATCTAAGGCACAGCTGTCAAACTTGCCCATGTCCATATCGGTACGTACCGGAATAGAGCCCTTGTTTAGGTTAAATACTTCTTGGAACTCAGGAGTAAGAATGGTTTTAGCTAAGGCTTGTTGGGCTGTAACGTTGTCGCTATTTTTCAGTTCAAACATGGCAAAGCTGTCGATGTTAAAGGTAAATTGACCGTCGGTGCCTGGTGCTGGTAAACAAACGAAGTCTTTGCCTGGTACTTTACCTGCAGCAACAAATTCACCTTTCGCCCAGTCGCCCATAATCTGCATGCCGGCTTGACCATTAATTACCATGCTGGTAGCAATGTTCCAATCACGGCCTGGTGAGTCGCTATCGATGTAGTTACTCATTTTTTTGAAAACGGTAAATACTTCAACCATTTTGTCGCTGCTAAGTACTGCATCATCATGCATTACAAAGGCTTTGTTATAGTCTTCAGAGCCTAAAATATCTAAGGCTACCGCTTCAAATACTGTGGCGTCTTGCCAAGCTTGGCCGCCGTGAGCTAAAGGAATAATGCCCGCGGCTTTTAGTTTCTCAGCAGAAACAAAAAATTCATCCATAGTGGTAGGGATTTTTGCGCCTGCTTTTTCAAATACAGCAGGGTTAGCCCACAACCAGTTTACGCGGTGCACGTTTACCGGAACGGCTACGTAGTCGCCGTTAAACTTCATCACGTTGGTCACAACCGCAGGCACAACTTCATCCCATTTTTCGGCTTTAGCTACGTCATTCAGGTTACTTAAAAATCCAAGGTCTGCCCACTCTTGAATGTCGTGACCTTTAATTTGTGCAGCTGCTGGTGGGTTACCAGAGATGGCGCGAGTTTTTAATACTGTCATCGCACTTTCACCACCGCCACCGGCCACGGCAAAGTCTTTCCAAGAGTGTCCTTGGGCTTCTAACATTTCTTTTAGCACGCCTACAGATTTGGCTTCACCACCTGAAGTCCACCAATGAAGAACTTCTACTTCCCCTGCATAAGCAAGGTTAATAGCGCTAGTAAGTGCCAGGGTAGAGGCGAGAGTTGCAAATTTACGCATATTGATGCCTTTGTTATTTTTTTGTGAATTCCATTCCTTATTTCACCAATCTTACTGCGGTGATCGGCTATTAAATAGACTAGATGAAACAGCTTGATAACAAAGTAACCTTTTGTAACAACTTCGTTACAAAAGGCTTATTTAATGTGAGGCAGTTGGAGTTTTACTTCTAAACCCCCTTGAGGGAGGTTTTGCAGGGTGATGTCGCCACCATGAGCATGGGCAATATTGCGGGCAATACCGAGGCCTAAGCCAGAGCCAGAATCGTCCTTACTTAAACGCACATAAGGGTTAAATACATCTGTAATTCGCTCTTCGGGTATACCTGGACCGTGGTCTACAAAGAGCAAACATAACTCGGTATCGTCATCGAGCAAATAAATCTCAATGTCGTTGCCGTATTTAATGCCATTTTCGACAAGATTGCTAATGCATCGCTTAATTGCCAAGGGTTTACCGCGATAAGGTGTTTCGGTTTCACCAAATACCACTACCTTGCCAGAGAAGGGTTCTATGCAATGCTTAAGGTGGGTCATTATATTGATATCACTAAGGTTTTCGTGAATATCGGTATCTTTAACTGTTTGCAACGCACCTTTTGCCATGATCTCTAATTCGTCTAAATCACGATTAAAAGCATCAATTATTTTTTCATCGTCAAGCAACTCAGCACGCAAACGTAGTCGCGTAATCGGTGTTTTTAAGTCGTGAGAAATGGAGCGAAACAGTAATTCCCGATCTTCAATATAACGCTTAAGTTTCCCCTGCATGGTATTAAAAGCGCGGGTGGCTTTGCGAATCTCATCGCTGCCTTCTTCCACCAGTGGCGGCTGAAATAAATCGATGGTTAAGCGCGAAGCAGCTTTGGCCAAGCGGCGCAATGGCCGGGTTTGGCGGCGAACTAAAACAAAGGTAAACAACAACAAGAAAAAGGTCATCAAGGCGATGAACATGATGCGATCTTGCGGTAATAAGTTGTCTTGCAAGCTCATGTAAGGGGCAGGTAATAGCGCAGCTAAATAAATCCATTCTCCACTTTCTAGCTCTATTTGAGTGACTAAAATAGGTGGATTAAGCGGTTCAATTTGTAAGGTGTGTGAAGCCCAAGAAGAGGGCAAGTCTTTAAGTAATATATCGTTTTTGAGTACATGCAGCTTATCGGGCATGGAGAAGTCGACATCAATCATTGGGCTGCGATTGAGCTCGCGATGTAATACTTCACCTACGGTTTGAATCACAATATTCTTGCGATGACTATCCGGTATGGATTCAATATCTATGTATTCTTGATTGAGAGATACGAAGAAACGGGTGCCGCCCATTTTGCGCAGCTGGTTAAGCACAATATGCCGATACTCAGAGGGCAAGGACTCAAAAAAAGTCACCGTTGAAGCTAAGCTTAAGGCTAGGTTGTGCGAAGTAGAGCGCAAGCCTTCGGACTCGGATTGGCGTAATTGATAAAACCAAATAAAGCTGCTGGCACCTTGCGCTAAGCCAATTGCTAACAACAGCAGCAATAGCATTCTCGCTAACAAGGAGTTGGGCTTTATCCGATTTAGAAAAGCCTTAAACTTCATGGCTCACTTGCGTCACCATCATGTAACCCACACCTCGAATAGTTCTAATCAAGCGGGTATTGCTACCATCATCTTTGAGGCGCTGGCGCAAACGACTAATTTGCACATCTATACCGCGTTCCATGGGCAAGCTTTCGCGGCCGCGAGTGGCGTCGCTAATAGTATCGCGATCAAGGGTTTCGTTAGGGTGCTGCAAAAATAGCTGCAACAAACGGTAATCGCTGCTAGATAACTCCAGCTTATCACCGTCTTCATGCTCTAGTTGCTGGGTTTGGCTGTCTAAGCGCCACTGACCAAAGCGGATATAACGGGTATTTTGCTGGGCATTGGCGGTAACTTGAGAGCGGCGCAATAAGGCTTTTACTCGAGCAAGTAGCTCTCTAGGGTTAAAAGGCTTGCCAATGTAATCATCTGCGCCGAGCTCTAAACCTACAATTCTATCCATTTCGTCTGAGTTGGCGGTGAGCATGATAATCGGCACATTTGAGGTGCGACGAATTTTTTGGCACAGGGTAAAACCATCGTCCCCGGGCAACATAATATCTAGAATGATTAACTCAGGGTCGTTGCTCTCTAGCAAGCTTGCCATTTCTTCACCGTCATTGGCGCTAATCACATCAAAACCTGACTTACTTAAATATTGTTCAAGTAAGCTGCGAATTTCTAAGTCATCATCCACAACCAATAACTGTTTAGCTAAAACCATGAGTCTCAATTCTGTCGTTCGAAGAGTGTATGGCCATAGAATAACAAACTACGGGCTTGGGAAAAACGCCTGCTCTGCTTATGCAAAAAAAATGGGAGCACAAGGCTCCCATTTCTTTACTCACTGTTTATTAGCTTATGGGCGCTCAAACACCGTAGCGATACCTTGGCCTAAACCAATACACATGGTGGCAACACCAAGTTTGGCATCTTTGGCTTCCATTAAGTTGATTAAGGTGGTTGAGATACGCGTGCCTGAACACCCTAGTGGGTGACCCAAGGCAATTGCGCCACCGTTTAGGTTTACCTTGTCGTCAACTTGCTCGAGTAAACCCAAGTCTTTTACGCAAGGTAGCGATTGAGCAGCAAAGGCTTCGTTAAGCTCAAATAGGTCGATGTCTTCCACTTTCAATCCAGCACGTTTTAGTGCTTTTTGAGTCGCTGGAACTGGGCCGTAACCCATGATGGATGGATCGCAGCCAGCAATTGCCATAGAGCGCACTTTAGCGCGCACTGTTAAGCCTAGCTCTGCGGCTTTTTCTGCTGACATTACCAACATGGCTGATGCACCATCAGAAAGTGCTGAAGACGTACCCGCGGTCACTTTACCGTTGGCTGGATCAAATACAGGGCGTAATTGAGACAAGCCTTCAGCAGTGGTTTCTGGGCGAATAACTTCGTCAGTTTCAATTAGCTTTAAGGTGCCATCGGCATCGTGGCCTTCCACTGGGAAAATCTCGCTAGTGAAGCGACCTTCTAAAGTGGCTTGATGGGCTAAGCGGTGCGAGCGAGCGCCAAATTCGTCCATCGCTTCACGACTAATGCCGTGCATTTGCGACAGTAATTCTGCGGTTAAACCCATCATGCCTGCTGCTTTGGCTACTGACTTAGCCATGCCTGGGTGAAAATCTACCCCGTGGTTCATTGGCACGTGACCCATGTGCTCAACTCCACCAACGATGAAAACATCACCTTGGTCGGCCATAATGGCGCGAGCGGCATCGTGTAAGGCTTGCATCGACGAGCCACACAAACGGTTTACGGTTACAGCACCGGTTGAGTGAGGTAGGCCTGCTAACAGCGCAGCATTTCGCGCTACGTTAAAACCTTGTTCGAGGGTTTGTTGCACACAGCCCCAGTACACGTCTTCAATGTCATTGGGGTCAAGTTTAGGGTTACGTTCAACTAATCCTTTCATTAACTGAGCAGATAAATCTTCGGCACGTACATTTCTAAAGCAGCCATTTTTTGAACGGCCCATTGGAGTACGAATACAATCAACAATCACTACTTCTTTCATTTTATATTCCTCCATTAGCCTTGCTTGCCGTAATAAGTTTCACCTGCCGCTGCTTTGGCGCGCAAGCCGTCAGTCACTTGATAAAGTGGACCTAGTTCAGCGTATTGGTCTGCCAGAGCTACGTAGTTGTCTAAGCCCATGGTGTCTAAGTAGCGGAATACACCGCCTCGAAAAGGTGGGAAGCCTAAGCCATACACCAGTGCCATATCGGCTTCGGCAGGGCTTTGAATAATGCCTTCTTCTAAACAGCGTACGACTTCGTTGATCATTGGAATCATCATGCGAGCAATAATTTGTTCGCTGCTGTAGTCATAACGCTCTTTGCATATTTTAGTGAGTAGCTCATAGCTTGCTGGGTCGGCGTCTTTTTTAGGCTTGCCGCGACGATCTTTGGTGTAGGCGTAGAAGCCTAGGCCATTTTTCTGACCAAAACGTTCTGCTTGGTACATCACGTCAATCGCATCTTCACCGGTTTTGCTCATCCGCTCTGGGAAGCCGTCGGCCATTACAGCACCAGCATGGTGGCCAGTATCAATACCAACAACGTCAAGCAAGTAAGCGGGACCCATTGGCCAACCAAATTGCTTCTCCATGATTTTGTCTACTTTTACAAAGTCGGCGCCATCTTGCAGTAAACGGGTAAAGCCAAAGAAGTAGGGGAACAGTACTCGGTTTACAAAAAAGCCGGGGCAGTCATTCACTACAACTGGGGTTTTGCCCATTTTGGCGGCATAGGCCACTACGCTGTCGATAGTTTCTTGCGAAGTATGTTCGCCGCGAATTACTTCAACCAAAGGCATGCGATGCACCGGGTTGAAGAAGTGCATGCCACAGAATTTTTCTGGTCGGCTTAAGTTTTTCGCTAGTAAGGAAATAGGAATTGTAGAGGTATTAGAGGCAATAATAGTATCCGCAGATACTTTTTGTTCTACCTCTTGTAATACTGCTGCTTTAATTTTTGGGTTCTCGACCACGGCTTCTACCACAATGTCGCTGTTTGCGATTGATTCGTAATTTAAGCTTGGATTAATCGCCGACAGTATTTTGCCCATTTTCAAGCCATCAATTCGGCCACGTTCTAATTGCTTGTTTAGCAATTTACTGGCTTCATTCATGCCTAGCTCTAAGGCTGCTTGATTAATGTCTTTCATCACTGCAGGTACGCCGCGACTGGCACTTTGGTAGGCAATGCCTCCGCCCATAATGCCTGCGCCTAATACCGCTGCTTGATTAATGCTTTGGGCATTCTTCGATGCCTTTTTGGCTAAACCTTTAAGTTGTTGGTCATTTAAGAAAATGCCGACCAAGGCTTGAGCAACCTCTGATTTAGCTAAACCAATGAAGTATTTACCTTCTAGCGCTAAGGCTTCTTCGCGGCCACAAGCGGCGGCCTTTTCCATGGTTTTAACTGCGGTGATAGGCGCAGGGTAGTGTGGACCTGCTTTAGCGATAACCATGCCTTTGGCGCAGTTAAAACTCATCATCGCTTCAATTTTGTTTAGGGCCAGCGGTGAAAGCTTGGCTTGACGGCGGGTTTGCCAATCGATTTTTTCGTTTATCGCATCATTTAACATGCTTAGGGCTGCATCGTGTAAACGTTCAGCGGGGACAACCGCGTCTACCATGCCAAATTTTTGAGCTTCTGCTGCTTTGTAGTTTTTGCCGGTAGTGATCCACTCCATGGCGTTATCAGCACCAATCACTCGCGGCAATCTTACCGTCCCACCAAAGCCGGGCATGATGCCTAATTGGGTTTCTGGCAAGCCAATGCGTGCACTTGGCTCTGCAATGCGTAAGTCGCTTGAAAGGATAAATTCGCAACCACCACCTAATGCGTAACCATTAATTGCTGAAACAGTAGGTACTGGCAGATCTTCTAGGGCGTTAAAAATGTCGTTGGCTTTTGTTAGCCAAGCGCCAAGTTCTGCTTCGGGTAGTGCAAATAGGCCTAAAAATTCAGTGATATCTGCACCAACAATAAAGGCGTCTTTTGCCGAACTAAGTAGTAAACCTTTTAGCTCCGTTTGCTGCTGCAATGCGCTAATGGCTTCATCTAGCGACACTAAAGTGCTTTTATCTAGCTTGTTAACACTTCCTTGCTTGGCATCGAATGTTAGTTCAGCGATACCGTCGGCAATATAGCGAACACTAAGGTTCTCGCCTTGATATATCATTCTGCTCTCCTTGTTGCTGGTGTGCATTGCACCAGTATTGTGTAGGGGTAAGAGATAATTTTGTAATCAATTTGTTACTTAAACATTAAAACAAATATAACGACCATTTAAAACACCTGTTTGATATTTTGTTGAGTGCCGCACAAAACTGGCTGTAAAGCTATGTGCTATATCCTTAATAAATCGTCAATTAACTGCTCTAGATCCAACAATATGTTTATTAAATGCGCTATAACTAAATAGCTAATTAATAGTCGTAGAGAGGGTGCTATGCCAACTATTCATCAACTGTTTTCTCAGCACATAGAACAATTGCAGCAACGCGTTGCGGATGTATTAGAGCGTGAGGAGCTTGATGCGCTGATTATTCATTCGGGCTACCCGCTGCGCACGTTTTTAGATGACCAGCATTATCCTTTTAAAACCAATCCGCATTTCAAACACTGGTTACCATTAACCGCTCACCCCCATTGTTGGCTTATCGTAGATGGCCAGAGCAAACCCAGCTTGGTTTATCATCAACCCAATGACTATTGGCATAAAACTGCCGGTGACCCAGAAGGCTTTTGGGTGGATTTCTTCGATATAAAATTGATGGCCAATCCGCAAGATATAGAGCCGTTTTTACCGACTAAACGGCAGCATTGCGCTTATATTGGAGAGCATCCAGAGCTTGCCGAGGCTTTGGATATTGGTGAGCGAAACCCAGAGTCGGTGCTTAATTATTTGCATTACTACCGCGCCTATAAAACTGATTATGAGTTGGAGTCCATTCACGAGGCTAATCATCGCGCGGTTAAAGCCCACCTTAGTGCCAAAGAACTGTTTTTTGCTGGTGCCTCTGAGTTTGAAATTAATTTAGCCTATTTAGCTAGCTTGGGAAAAAGTGAATACTCACTTCCTTATTCCAATATTATTGCCATGAATCAAAATGCAGCGATTCTTCATTACACCGCTTTAAGCGCCAGTAAGCTTGCCGAGAAGCAGCATTATTCAATGTTGATTGATGCTGGTGCGGAATATAGAGGTTACGCTGCAGACATTACCCGAACCTATGCTTACCGTAAGGGCTTGTTTGCCGAGCTGGTTACAGAAATGGATAAACTACAGCTAGCTTTGATTGCCGATATCAAACCCGGGCAACGTTATACCGATTTACATCTTAAAGCGCATCGTCAGCTAGCCAAATTGCTGGTGGATTTTGAGTTTGTTTATTGCAGTGCCGCAGCAGCCGCTGAAAAAGGCATTACTCGCTGCTTTTTCCCGCATGGTCTTGGGCATCACTTAGGCTTACAGGTGCATGATGTGGGAGGTTTTATGCTAGACGAAGATGGTGACGTATTGGCAGCTCCAGCTAACGACCCATTTTTACGCTGTACCCGAATCATAGAACCGCGCCAAGTGCTTACTATCGAACCTGGCTTATATTTCATTGAGAGCTTGTTAGCTGAATTGGCCGAATCGGAGCATACCCGCTTGATTAATTGGGCAAGGGTTGATGAAATGCGTCGCTTTGGCGGTATTCGCATAGAAGACAACATAGCGGTTACTGCATTGGCATCTAATAACCTCACTCGAGAACAAAATTGGCAATAGCAGTAAGTGACTATTTTAAACCGCAACAAAGCGTAAGTTGTGAAGAGCTGATTAAACGTAGCCGTTTTATTAGCTTGATTATTCCAGTAGCTAATCGCCAACAAGCTCAGCAACAGTTAGAGCAAGTAAAGCAGCAACATCCACAAGCTCGTCACCATTGTTGGGCGTTTGTGGCTGGCCATCCTAGCGATAGCCAATGCTTGGGTTTTAGCGATGACGGAGAACCCTCGGGCACTGCAGGTAAACCTATGTTGGCTCAATTACAGGGCAGTGGTTTAGGGCAAATATTGGCGGTGGTGGTTCGTTACTCTGGTGGGATAAAACTAGGCACAGGCGGTTTAGTTAAAGCCTATGGTGGCGGAGTTCAACAGGCATTAAAACTGGTTGAGTCAGAGCGAGTCGTCGCGCATGGTGAATGTAGTTTAGAGTTTGAATACGCTTATACTGCACAAGTAGAAAGCATGCTTGAACGCTACAAAGCCACTAAATTAGACACCCAGTTTTCTAGTTTGGCTCAAATGCAGGTGAGCTTACCGCTTAGCGAATATGAAGGTTTCAAGCAACAGCTGATTAACCTCTCAAGTGGGCAGATTAAGGTAGGGAAGCTGCTGTCTTAAGTTGTCTTGTGCAACGCTTTACTTCAAGATATGCAGCATTAACTTTATTTAGAATGAGATACGACACGGATGCAGATCAGAGCGATTATTAGGATCGTTGGGCTTCTAGTAATGCTATTTAGTCTCGCTATGATCGTTCCGGCTATTGTCGCTGCGGTATATAAAGATGGCGCAGGTAAGGCCTTTATGGCGGCTTTTGCGCTGTGTGTTAGTGCGGGCTTTTTACTTTGGTTCCCCCAGCGTCAGCAAAAAACCGAGCTTAAAGCCAAAGAAGGCTTCCTTATTGTTGTTCTATTCTGGACAGTACTGGGTAGCGTAGGTGCGTTGCCGTTTATTCTCACCGAAAACCCCAACATGTCGGTGACCGACTCCTTTTTTGAATCCTTTTCTGGCTTAACTACCACTGGTGCTACCGTTATTGTTGGCATCGAGAATTTGCCCAAAGGTATTTTGTTCTACCGGCAAATGCTGCAATGGTTAGGCGGCATGGGGATCATTGTATTAGCCGTTGCGGTACTGCCTATTTTGGGGGTAGGTGGTATGCAGTTATATCGTGCCGAAATTCCTGGCCCTGTTAAAGATAAAAAGATGACCCCTAGGATTGCCGAAACCGCCAAGGTGCTTTGGTATATCTATTTGTTTCTTACTATTAGTTGTACGGTAGCATTTTGGCTGGCAGGGATGTCGATGTTTGATGCGATCTGTCATGCCTTCTCAACCATTGCCATTGGTGGTTTCTCTACCTATGACGCCAGCCTCGGCCACTTTGATAGCTCCCTAATCAATACCATCTGTGCAGTGTTTCTGATTATCTCTGCGATTAACTTCTCATTGCACTTTGCCGCGGTGAATGGCCGTAACATTACCTTTAAATACTATTTTCTCGACCCTGAGTGTCGTGCCTTCTTCTTTATTCAAATTAGCTTAACTCTTATATGTGTAGCGATTTTATTGGCGCAACAGGTCTATGACTCACCTACGGTGGCACTTGATCAGGCCTTTATACAATCGGTATCTATATCAACCACCGCCGGCTTTACTACGACCAGCTTTTCCGAGTGGCCTTTGTTCTTACCGGTACTATTAGTATTCTCTAGTTTTATTGGTGGCTGTGCCGGTTCTACGGGTGGCGGCCTAAAAGTGATTCGGGTATTTCTGCTGAGCCTACAGGGGATGAGAGAACTCAAGCGTTTGGTTCACCCGCGTGCTGTTTATCAAATTAAGTTGGCAAATAAAGCTTTGCCCGACCGAGTATTAGAAGCGGTGTGGGGATTTTTCTCTGCTTACACCTTAGTATTTGTAATTTGTATGTTGGGGCTTATAGCGTCAGGTATGGATGAGCTATCGGCATTTTCAGCAGTGGTGGCTTGTTTAAACAACCTTGGTCCGGGGCTTGGTCAAGTAGCTGTGCACTATTCAGATATAAGTGACGCCAGCAAATGGGTATTGTTAATTGCTATGCTATTTGGCCGCCTAGAAGTGTTTACCTTATTGGTACTATTTACCCCTGTGTTTTGGAAAAGTTAATCATGAAGTTGTTAGTATTATATTCAAGCTGCGAAGGACAAACCTTAAAGATTGCCAAGCACATTGTGGCGCAGCAAGAGGGAGAAGTAGCAGCTGATTACATACAGATAGATAGTAATCAACAAAGCCTAGATTTAACGGCGTATGACAAAGTACTGATTGGCGCATCCATTCGTTATGGCAAATTCAGGCCGCAACTGTATTCCTTGTTAGCCGAGTACCAAAACCAACTGGCTAATGTTCCTGTAGCGTTCTTTGGTGTGTGCCTTACCGCCCGTAAGCCTGAGAAAAACACCCCCGAAACAAGTGTATATATGAGGAAGCTAAACCTTAATGCCGCTTGGATGCCTAAATTGCAAGCCGTGTTTGCAGGCGCCTTGCTTTATTCTAAGTACACTTGGTGGCAAGCCCTTCTGATCCAATTCATTATGAAAATGACTGGCGGCAGTACCGATAAAAGCCAAGACTTAGAGTTAACTGATTGGACGAAGGTAGATGAATTTGCTACTCAGTTCTCAAATTTGAATGATTAGTCAGCAATATCTATAGTTTTTGTACGGATTTGCACAAGCTTTAACCACTTAAACAAAAATCCTAATATTTCTTCAAAAAACGCTTGCACCTGAAACGCGCATCCCTATAATGCACCTCCACTGACACGGCACGCAGCGCTCTAAAGCGAGGCAAGGCTAAGTCAGGGTTGGTAAGGCCTGAGGCTTTATTAGCGGCTCAAAAACTTCTTCTTAATTAATATTAAAAAGCGGTTGACAGCCACAGAGGAAAGCGTAGAATGCGCACCTCGCTTCGACAAGAAGCAACGCTCTTTAACAATTTATCAAGCAATCTGTGTGAGCACTCACAGGGCCTTAAGCGAAAAAATTAAGCTTAAGTGAACTGGAGTCTTGCACTGTAATAACAGTAATAATTTCAGTTTTTAACTTTGAGCGAAAAAACTTTTGATTGAAGAGTTTGATCATGGCTCAGATTGAACGCTGGCGGCAGGCTTAACACATGCAAGTCGAGCGGTAACAGAAAGTAGCTTGCTACTTTGCTGACGAGCGGCGGACGGGTGAGTAATGCTTGGGAATATGCCTTTACGTGGGGGACAACAGTTGGAAACGACTGCTAATACCGCATAATGTCTTCGGACCAAAGGAGGGGACTCTTCGGAGCCTTTCGCGTATTGATTAGCCC